>NZ_JBEYYJ010000047.1:0-49556 GCF_040645475.1 Streptomyces sp. NPDC046759
GTGTTCGGATAGGCGCCGCCGTGAAACCGGCAAGGGGGGGCGGCCCGACCTGTGTGGGGCGCCGCGGGGGGCCCCCCCCCCCCCCCCCCCCCCCCCCCCACGGCCGTGCCGAGCGGGGACGGCGTCCGCTGACGGCGTGCGGACGTACCGCTCGGCGGGGGTGCTTTCGGGTTCGGCCGGTTCGTGGCGGGTCCGGGCGGCTCGCACGTCCGAGTGCCGGCATCGGCTTTCCCGGTCCCGGCCCCGGCCCCGAAACCCGGGCTCCCGCTCCGGCGGCAGACACGCCCTGGGTGTCCTCAGTCGCGCAGCGTGAGCCGGACCGCCAGCGCGGGGCCGTCCTGGTCGGCGTCGTCCAGCCGCCACGGGCTGTCCCGCACCAGCTCCGCGACCTCGTCGACGGAGGCGTACAGGTAGTCGAACCACGGGGTCGCCAGGCCGCGGTGACGGATCCGCACCCGGTGCTCGCCCGGCAGCCGGCCCGCGCGGCGGTTCGCCTCGTGGTACGCGATGTGCTCGGCTACCGTGCTGCCGCTCAGATCGCGGCTGGACGCCAGGAGCCGCGCACCGGGGCGCGCCAGCCGGGCCAGCCGGGCCAGGACCGCGGGGGCCGCGGACCGGCCGCGCAGAAAGCCCAGGTTGTTGCCCAGCAGGAGCAGCGTGTCGAAGGTCCCCAACTCCGCCCCCGCCGCCTCGAGTTCACCGAGGTGAACGGTCAGGCCGCGTTCCCGTGCCACGCGCACGGCACCCGGCGACTCGTCCAGGCCCGTCACGTCGTGGCCCGCGCCGGCGAGCACGACGGCGTGCCGGCCGGGTCCGCAGCCGATGTCCAGGATCCGGTCGGCGGCCTGCTCGCAGGCCCACCGTTCCGGCGCGTGCCAGGCGTCGGGGCCGCTGAACCAGTGGGACGTGTCCGTGGCGAAGACGGCCCCGTCCGTGCGCTCCAGCACCTCGAACACCGCGCCCGGGCGGACCCCGAGGTCCCAGCAGCGCGACACGAGCTCCCCGAAGGCGTCACCGGTGCGCGGATCCCGCGGTGACCGCGCCGCGTCCGGGCCGGCCGGGTCCGGGCCGGCCGGGTCCGTGCGGGTCCGGTCCCTGTGGACCGGGGCCGTCCCTGTGCCGGGTCGTACGGTCTGCACGCTCATCGTCGGTCCTCGCCCCTTCCGTCAGACATCGTCCGGTGCCACACCGGGGTCGGCGATGCGCTTGGCCAGCTCCTCGTCCTCGCGGACGTCGTGGACCACGAGGGGACAGCGGTGGCAGGCGTCGACGCCGACCTGGCGCCACCACTTGCAGCGCGGCCGCAGGTGGCAGCGCGGAAGGTTCGCCGCGGTGGCGGTGGGCGCGTGCAGAGCGACCTTCGTGACGAGGCCGCAGCTGTCACCGACGCGCTGCGCGCACTCCGCGTAGCAGTGGCCGGCGAACCGGAGCACCCGGGTGGGCAGCACATCGGGCGGCAGCATCGCGGTCGCCTCCGCCGCGGGCACCGGCGTCTCCAGGTAGGTCAGGCCCTCGGAGTCGGCATGGACGCCCAGGACAACGGCTTCCGGTCGGTCGGGCTTGGCGCTCGGACACCATGCGACGTTCTCTTGTTCGTCCATGCCGGCTTCATCTCCTCGTGCGCTCGTGCACTCTTACGCTGTTGCGCGGGACGACGGGCGGGGCTGGGCCGTGAAGGCTCAGCCGCCCATCTCGTAGCGGGCGCTCGCGGCGACCGGACGGTTCGCGCGGGCGCGGACGACGGCGGCGCGCACGGCCGTCTGGAGGGCACTGGTCGGAATCCGCTTCGGCATGGTTTCTCCTTCGTCGGTAGGGACTTCTCCGGTACGGGCGGTGGGCGCCGCCCCTCCGGTCGTACCGAGTCTCGTGTCCGCCCCGCATCGGCTGAAGAGAGAGACAGCCGGGCATGTCGGCCATGGCCAGAAGGGGCCAGGCGGGGCGTCACGGACGTACGGTGTCCGCGCCCGTGCCTGCGGGAGCGGCCGCCGCCGTCCGCCGCGGCCGAAGTCCCGGCGCCAGCGTCAGGGTGACCGCCACCGACAGGACCGACATCGTGGCCATCGCGGCCGTGGGCGACGTGCGTTCGGCGACGGCTCCCGCGAGGGCCGCCGCGAAGCCCTGCCCGGCGAGCGTCCCCGTCGAGGCGAGCCCGAGCGCATGCCCGCTGAGCTCGTCCGGGGTCAGCTCCATCAGCCGCTCCTGAAGCATCAGACTCGCGGCGTACCCCACGGAGGCCAGGACGACGGTGACGAGCGCGAGGGGCAGCGCCGGGTGCAGCGCGAACACCAGGTACGGGGCGGCCAGCAGCAGCCGCAGCGGCGCGGCGAGCCGCTCCCGCAGGCGCGCCGGCACGAACCGGCCGGTGAGCGTGTCCCCGGCGAGCATGCCGACGGCGGCGCACGCGAACAGCAGCCCCGCGTGGTGCGGGGAGTACGGCACGAAGAGGGACTCGCAGCCGACGATCAGCCCGTTGGGCACCCACAGCGCGAGGTAGACGGTGCGACGGGGCCGCGATGCGAGCAGGCTGGCGTTGTCGCGCCAGGTGGCGGCGACCGACGGGCGCCCGGTGGCGCGCGCCGCACGGGCGGCGAGCCCGAAACGCGCGGTGACGGCGGAGACGGCGTACAGGGCCGCGCCCGCGAGCAGCGTGCCGCGCGGCGAGAGCACGGTCAGCAGCACGCCGCCGACCGCGAACCCGCAGATCTGCATGGTGCCGCCGGCCATGTTGAGCACCGAACGGCCCAGCAGATAGCCGTCCTTGGCCAGGATCTGGTTCAGCAGACCGAACCGGACCCCGCCGCCCAGCGAGCCGAGCGCGCCCAGCGCCAGCAGGACCACGAAGGACACCCACAGCGGCAGTCCGGGCACCGCCTGGACGGCGGTGCCCGCCGCCGAGACCGCGGCGAGGCCGGCCAGCGCCGTACGCGGCGGCACCCGGTCGGCCGCCGACAGCAGCACCGCCGCGCCGAGGACCCGGGCGAGCGAGGGCCCGAACATGCTCAGCGCCGCGAGCAGGGGTGACCCGGTCGCGGCGTACACGAGCGTGCCCAGAGCCAGGCCGCTCACCGTGACGGCGGCGACCTGAAGGGTGGACGTCACGAAGAGAGGGGTGAACTCCGGTGTCCTGAAGACGTCTTGGTAGGTCCGCATGGGCGGATTCTGGGGGGATGCGGGCCCTCGTGGACAAGAGGTGCGGGGCGGCCGGAGTGACCCCCGACCGGAAGTGGCCAGCCCCGGCACCGCGGTCAGGCGCGGTCGGTCAGTTCCTCCGCGAACACCTGGGACAGGGGCTGCGGTCCCACGTACTGCCGGCAGTTGCACTCGCCGGCCTCGTACCGCAGCGGTTTCTTGTTCTCATCCCATGCCGTCGGCACCTCGACGCGTTCGTGACAACGGCCCTGCTTGTCGTGTTTGGCGAGATGGTGCGTACATCCGCACACCGGCTCCGGGGGTTTCTTCGCCGCTTCGACGGCCAGGCGCTCCCGGTTCGCCGCCTCCAGCAGCTCCAGCTTGCGCTCGTGCCGGTTGCGCAGTGCGGTGCGCACGTTGTCGGCGGCCCACCCGAAGCCACCTGTCCAGAAGAGGATGAGCACCCACCAGTACCAGGCCATCAGCCGTCCCTTCCCCCTGTGCCGTCGCAGGTCAGCATAGATGACCAGGCCGAAGTGGGCTCCTGCCGGCAGGTGTTGCCCTCGGAACGACCGGAACCACGTGGCCGGCCGCTGCCCCGGCAGGGCGCGGGCCCGATTTCGTCCGGATATCGGCCAGCGGCTCGGGGTACCCGCCGTGCAGCACGGCCCCCTGGCCGAGTCCGGTACGCGGTGACAGCAACGGAGAACGCGATGAAGGCCCGCCGATCAGCAGCCCCGCCGGCTCCCGCGCCGGTTCCAGCGGATCCGCCCTCCGCTCACGTCCTGTCCGGCCGCTACCGGCTGGGCAGGAAGATCGGATCGGGGGGCATGGCCGACGTCTACGAAGGCGTCGACACACGCCTTCGGCGGCCCGTGGCCGTCAAGGTCTTCCGTCCGGGCTCCGATCCGCAGAACGACGACCGTCTCGCCGCGGAGGCCGTCCTCCTCGCCCGCCTGCAGCACCCCGGACTGGTCACCGTCCACGACGCCGGCCGCCACGACGACCGCGCCTACCTGGTCATGGAACTGGTCAACGGCCCCACCCTGCGCAGCCTCCTGGCAGGCGGAGCGCTGCCCCTGCCGCGCGTGGCCGATCTGGGCACCGCCCTCGCGCGGGCGCTCGCACACGTCCACCGGGCCGGCATCGTGCACCGCGACATCAAACCGTCGAACATCCTGCTCGACACGGCCGGCAGCCCCCACCTGGCCGACTTCGGCATCGCACGCCTGGCGAACTCCACGCGTCGCACGGCACCCGACGCGCTGACGGGCACCGCTGCCTATCTGGCCCCCGAGCAGGTCGAGGGAAGGCCCGTCGGGCCGGCCACGGACGTCTACGCGCTCGGTCTGGTCCTGCTGGAGTGCCTGAAAGGGGAACTGGAATACCCGGGAACCCCGTTGGAGGCCGCGCTCGCCCGCCTGCACCGCCCGCCCGCGGTCCCCGCCTGGTGCCCCTTCGACCTGGCCGCGCTGCTGCGGGCCATGACCGCCCGGGACCCCGAGACGCGCCCGGACGCCGAGCAGTGCGCGAGGGCCCTCTCCTCTTCGAACGCCGGGAGACGTCCTTCCCCGCTGCCGTCACCCCCGGCGGCCCGCCTCCCGGCGCCCCCTGCCGCTCGCCCCGGCGCGGACGAGCCCGTCCGTACACAGGAGGTGGCGGTCACCAGGCCCGGCGTTCCCGGCGGCACCCGGCACAGCCGACGCCTGGCGGTGGGGACCGCCCTGGCCGCACTCTCGGTGGCCCTGGGAACGACCCTCGCCGTCGCCCCGGCGGTCGGCGGGGACAGCGACGAGCGCGCCGACTTGAACTCGACCGCAACGACCCCCGCCCACCCGTCCTCCGGCACGGCGCTTCCCCGAAGCGGGCCCAGTGCCGTTCCACCGGCGGGATCTCCCGCCCGGCCCGCCTCCAGGACAGTCGGCGCGTCCGGTCCGGCGGCGTCGACCGGATTTCCCGCCGGCTCCGCCTCCAGGAGCCTGGGCCCGTCCGACCGGGCAGCGCCGGCGCACGGGGCGCCGGCCCGACATCACGGTGCCGCACCCCGCAAGCGGGGTCCGCACCACCCCCGGGACACGGACGACCACACCCGCCACGCGCCGCACGGCGCTCCGCAGCCGCCCGCACAGGCCGACGGGCCCCAGCCTTACCCCACGCACAAGGACAGCGACTGAGGGGCGGCGGGTGCGGTGCGGTGCCCGGGCAAGGACCGTACGGTGCGACGACGTGGCCGGAGGGCCGAAGACCGCTGCGAGCGGTCTTCGGCCCTCCGGTGGTTGGGGCGGTCGTGCCGGCTATGACGGCGGGAGGCAGTGCGTGTGGCCGGCCTCCCGGTCCCGGCAGGACCCGTGAGGCGGGCTAGCGGTGACCGAAGTACCGGTCGTGGTCCCGGTCCCGGTCGTGGTACCAGCCGTGGTGGCGGCCGTGGTCCCGGTCCCAGCCCCGGCCCCAGCCCTGGTGCCAGCCGCGGTGCCAGCCGTGGTGCCAGCCCCGGTCGTGGTCCCGGTCGTGGTCGTGGTCCCGGCCCCAGCCCCGGTCGCCGCGGCCGTCGTGGTCGTGGTCGCTCCAGCGGCTGTGCGAGTAGCCCCTCCCGTTGTCGCGGTCGTGGTCGGTTCCGGCGGCCAGGGCCGGCATGGCGGCCGCGGCGACGAGAGCGCCCGAAGCCACGCAGGTGGCGATCAGGCGGACCGCCGTACGAGAAACAGACATGAATCTGTCACCTCACGTTCGTGCACATCGACCCCGGTGAGGGCCGGTCGTGCAAATCCGAAATTCCCGGCTCAGGTGCCGAGGCCCACACTGTGGCCCGCAACGGCCGCTCACGGTCGAGGGAAAGATTCGCGTTACAAAGCACACATATATCCGTAACTCTCCCTTGTATGGGCCATCGATCCTGGGGAGGCTCCGGGGGTCGGCCCTGTCCTGGTCCCGCGACACCCTGTGAGCAGCCAAAACGATCTGACGGTCCGTCATGTCCCCGACAGTCCCGACGCCGCTGCCTCCCTCGAACGGCCCAATAGGTTCCGTAACGACGCGGGGTCTCCGTTCGGGGGACCCGTTGCCGCCGCCGGACGTCCTGGCCGCCGGAGCCGTGGCGGACGGCGACGCGCCGACTGTCCGGAGCTGCTTGCCTTCCGGCTCGGCGCCTGGGTACAGTCACTGCCATCAAAGCTTTCCGAGATGCTTTACGGACAAGTAAATCCGCCGCTCCGGGCACTCTCGCTCAAGGGGGAAGTCATGCAGGTCAAGGTGGCTGTGGCGTACCACAGCGGTTACGGGCACACGGCGAAGCAGGCGGCTGCCGTCGCGGCCGGGGCGGAGAAGGTCCCGGACACCGAGGTCACGCTCGTCTCGCTCGCTGAGCTGACCGACGAACTGTGGGAGACGCTCCAGGAGTCCGACGCGATCATCTTCGGGACGCCCACCTACATGGGCGGCAGCAGTGCCGTCTTCCGTGCCTTCATCGAAGCCACGAGCAAGGTCTGGGGAGACAACCTCCGCTGGAAGAACAAGATCGCCGGCGGTTTCACCAACAGCGGCAACATGTCCGGCGACAAGCTCAACACGCTGTTCGACATCGCCCTGTTCGCCGCCCAGCACGGCATGATCTGGGTCGGCCTCGCCGAGTACGGCGGCTGGAACACCTCGGCCGGCAGCCCGGAGGACCTCAACCGGCTCGGCAGCTGGCTCGGCGCCATGTCCCAGGCCAACAACGACGAGGGACCCGACGTCACACCGGGCCCCAGCGACCTGCGCACCGCCGAGGCCCTGGGCCGTCGCATCGCCGAGACCACGCACGTCTTCCTTGCCGGACGCCAGGCCGTGGACTTCGAGGGCGCGTCCGCCTGACCAGCGGGCACGACATCGCAGTCGAAACCTGTGGGGGGACGTGGGGATGACTGACCGGCACGAACTGGCATGGCTCGACGCACATGCCCAAGCCGATCTGGTCCGGACGGGCCAGATCGGTGCGGACGAACTGGTCGAGGCCGCGATCGGGCGGATCGAGGCGGCGAACGCCACGGTCGGCGCGGTGCCCATCACCGACTACGAACGGGCCCGGAAGCAGGCCGGAGACCCGGAGTTCCGCTCAGCGCTGACCGGACCGGAGCACCCCGGGCCCCTGGCCGGCGTGCCCTTCCTGCTCAAGGACCTGGGGGCGCCCTGCGCCGGACTGGAGGCCACCCAGGGGTCAGGTCTGCTGGCGGGGTTCGTTCCCGACGAGGACAGCACGCTGGTCGAGCGGTTCAAGGCCGGTGGGCTGCTCATCGTCGGCAGGAGCAACTCGGCCGAATTCGGCGTCCTACCCACGACCGAACCCCGCCGGCACGGCCCCACGCGCAACCCGTGGGACCTCGGCAGGTCCGCGGGCGGATCCAGCGGCGGTGCCGCGGCGGCCGTGGCGGCGGGCCTGGTGCCGCTCGCCCATGCCAACGACGCCGGGGGTTCCATCCGTATCCCGGCCGCGTGCTGCGGAGTCTTCGGCCTCAAGCCCACCCGGGCCCGCACCCCGCTCGGCCCCCAGGTGGGCGACCTCATGAACGGACTCGCCGGCGAGCACGTGGTGAGCCGTTCGGTACGGGACAGCGCGGCGGCCCTGGACCTGATCGCCGGTCCCGCGCCCGGCGATCCCTACCCGGCGCCACCGCCGCCCGGACCGTTCCGCGACGCCGTCGAGAAGCCCCCGCGCCCGCTGCGCATCGCCTTCACCACCCGCGACGGCACCGGCACCCTGCACGCCTCGTGCGCCGGGGCCGTCCTGCAGGCCGCCCGGCTGTGCGCGGACCTCGGACACACCGTCACCGAGGACGCGCCTGCTCCGGCGATGCCCGATGTCGCCGACGCCTTCCTCGACGTGTGGGCGGCCGGGGTGTCCTCGGCGGTCACCGCCCAGAGCGCCGTGGCCGGGCGCACCCCCGCGCCGGAAGCCGTCGAGGAACTCACCTGGTGGCTCTACGAGCGGGGCCGCTCCCTGTCGGGGGCGCACTATCTGCTCCGGATCGGCCACCTGCAGCGCACCGCCAGAGCTCTCGCGGCCTTCCACGACACCTACGACGTGCTGATCTCGGCCGTCACGGCCTCCCCACCACCACCCCTCGGCTTCTGCGCGCACGGTACCCCCGAGCAACAGCTCGACCGGGCGCTGGCCTTCGCCCACGAAACCCCCCTGGCCAATCTGACCGGCCAGCCGGCCATGTCCGTACCCCTGTACCACGACGCGGCGGGGCTGCCCATCGGAGTGCAGTTCACCGGACGGTACGGGGACGAACACACCCTGCTCGCCCTGGCGGCCCAGCTGGAACAGGCCCGGCCCTGGGCCCGGCGGAAGCCACCATTCACCCAGCCCTGACGGTTTATCGGCGCCGGCGGCCCATGCTCTGCGCCGGGCCCCGCACCCGCACACACCGCCCCCCGAACCGGCGGCGGTGACGCACGCCCGCATCCACCCCTGCCGGCATCGCTCCCGTCCGGCCGGACCACGCCCTCACGGAGCGAGCGGCCGCACGGCCTCCGCAACGCGCGTAGCGGCCAGGGGCGTCCCACCCCGCGCCCCACCGCCCACCGTCCGTCGTACCCACGCCGACCACCGCGTGCCTCGTACGCGGCGACAACCCTGCCCACAACAGGAGGTTGAACCATGTTCCAGACCACCACCGACGAGCAGCTGACCGGCAACCCGATCGACGAGGTGATCGGCGGCACCATCCACTACGCCGCACTCACCACCGCGGCCAAACTGGGCCTCTTCGCCACCCTGGAGGAGCGGGGCCCGCTCAGCGCCGAGGAACTCGCCCAGGCGGTCGGCGCCACGGCCGACGGCATCCGCGCCGTCGCCGACGTGGTCGCCGTACTCGGCTGGCTCACCCGGGAGGACGGGCGCTACCGCAACGGCCCGCTCGCCGAGCGCTGGCTGGGCGAGAAGGTCGAGTACGACTTCACCCCCGCGCTGCTGTGGGCGTACGAGCTGATCAACGTGATGTGGGAGCTGCCGCAGGCCGTCCGGGACGGCAAGCCCGCCGAGTCGCTGTGGGAGCGCTGGGAGAACAACCCCGACGCCGGCCGGGACTTCTCCGAGTACATGAAGATCAAGTCCCGGCTCACGGTGGACTCCATCGTCGACGCCGTCGAACTGCCCGAGGGCGCCCGCAAACTGCTCGACCTCGGTGGCTCGCACGGCCTGCACTCCATGGCCATGTGCCGGCGTCACCCCGAGCTCACGGCGACGATCATGGACCTGGACGAGGCGCTCGCCAACACCGGCCCGGCCATCGAGAAGGCCGGCCTCGCCGACCGGGTCTCCCTGCGCCGGGGCAGCTTCCTCAGCGGTGACCTCGGCTCCGGCTACGACGTCGTGTTCCTCTTCGAGATCGTGCACAACCACACCGACGAGGAGAACCGCGACCTGATCGCCCGCGCCGCCAAGGCACTGCGGCCCGGCGGCAGGATCGTCGTCCTGGAGGACGTGCGCGGTGCGGAACTCGACGCGCACAACGCGGCGTTCAGCCTCGCGATGTTCGCCTGCTCGGGCGACCGCACCTACAGCTTCCCGGAGATCTCCGGCTGGCTCACGGATGCCGGACTCGGCGGTGTCGAGCAGATTCAGCTGCCGTCCTCCGTGTCCCTGGTCATAGGCACCAAGTGACGGTGTCCGGCCGAGGGGGAGGAGAAACAGCGTGCAGATCGCTCTGGCCCGCCGGTCCACCCGGCAATGGCAGACCGCAGCGGACCTTGCGCACCAGGTGTACGCCACGTCGTACCAGGCGGACGTGGACCCGAACCCCGATCTCTTCATCGTCGCCGGACCCAGTGGGGACGCGGGCGGCGACGGCGAGGTCGTGGCCTGTGCCGGGCTGACGTTCGGCGACGACCGTCCCCTGTTCTCCGAGCGGTACCTCGACACCGACATCGAGGGTGCCATCAAGGCGGCCCTCGGCACCTCGGCCGACCGCAGCCGGGTGGTCGAGGTCGGCGCGCTGGCCAGCGCGCGGCGCACCGCCGGCCGCGAACTGATCCGCGCCACACCCATCATGTCCTGGTGCCTGGGGATGGAGTACATCCTGTGCACCGCCACGCGGAGCCTGGTCACCACCCTGCACCGGGTCGGGATCGCCTTCGTGCCGATCGGGCCGGCCGACCCCGGCCGGATCGCGCCGGCGGAACTGGGCCGCTGGGGCACGTACTACGCCCACGAACCCACCGTCGGGGTCATCCCGCTCAACTCCCTGCACCGGCTGTTCGCCGACTCCACCGGCCGATACACCGTCACCGAGCTGCAGTTCCACATCCCCGAGTGCGAGGAAGTCGAGCATGCGACTCGTTGAACGGGCACTGGTCCGGATGGCGGAGTCGGACCGCCCGCTGGTCGAGGTGCAGGGCTTTGGCGGCACACCGGTCAGGAGCCTGAGCTACCGCGAGGTGAGCCGGCGGGCCCAGGCCCTCGCCGGGCGGCTGCGGCCCGTCGACGGGCGGGCCCCGCGGGTCGGCGTGGTCTGCGGGAACACCCCGGAGTTCGTGATCGCCGACCTGGCGCTGATCGCCGGGCGGGCGGTCGAGGTGCCCGTCCCGCTGGCCTTCTCCGCCGAGCAGGCGGCGGGACTGCTGGACGGCGTGGACCTGTGCCTGGTGGACCGGGCCGGGCAGGAGCGGCTGGAGCAGTGGGGCAGGCGGCGGGTCCTCGGCGCCGACTGCGCCCTGCTGCCGGTGACCGCCGATGGGCCGGTGCCCGACGCGCCCCTGCACCTCGCGTCCCCCGGCGACCCGGACACCGCGGCCGACTGGGAGTGCAAGGTCATCCACACCTCGGGCACCACCTCGCGGCCCAAGGGCGTACGCATCAGGGCCCACGGCCTCGACGCGCTGCTGACCTCGCTGCGCACGGTGATGCCCGAGGGAGCGTTCACCCGCTACCTGTCGGTCGTGCCGTTCAGCTTGTTGATCGAGCAGGTCACCGGCCTGTACCTGGTCCTCCTCGACGGCGGCACCCTGGTGCTGCTTCCCGAGGACATGCCGCTGGTCGGCACCGCGGCGGCCGCACCGGCCGACGTCCTGCCCCACGTCGCGGCGGCCCGGCCCACCGCGATGGTCGCCACCCCGGCACTGGTCGAGGCGTTCGCCGTCCGCGTGGACGCGGCGCTCGACGCGGGCGAGCCCGTCACCACGGCCCTGTTCGGGACCGCTGAGACACCGCTCGTCTGCTGCGGCGGCGCACCCGTCCACCCGGAGCTGCTGCGTCGGCTGGAGCGGCACGGGCTGCCCGTCCACGAGGGCTACGGACTGTCCGAGAACAGCTCCGTGGTCAGCTGGAACACCCCCTCCGCCCGCCGCACCGGCACGGTGGGACGCCCGCTGCCGCACGTCACCGTCCGTGTCGCGGACGACGGCGAACTGCTGGTCAACAGCACCTCACTGTTCGCCGGTTACACCCGCAACGACCCCTCCAGCCTCGTGCTGGACACCGACGGCTGGCTGCACACCGGCGATCTGGCGGCCGTCGACGAGGACGGCTTCATCAGCATCACCGGACGCAAGAAGAACGTCATCGTGACGGCGGCCGGCCGCAACGTCGCCCCGGAGTGGGTCGAGGCCCAGTACGCCCAACTGCCGTTCGTCCGGGCGGTGGCCGTGGTCGGTGACGGCCTGACCGCTCTGCACGGCCTGTTCCTGGTCGACGGCTGCGTCGATCTGGCCGACGCCGAGAAGGCGGTACGCGCCTTCGGCGAGGAGCACCTGTCGCAGGTGGAAAGGGTGGCGCAGCCGCACATCGTCACCGCCTCCGAGGGGCTGTACCGCCGGTACTTCACCGTCACCGGCAGGCCCATGAGGACGGCCGTCCAGCACGACCTTGTCAACGGAACGCTGCACGCCGGCGAAGCCGACCGAGCCATCGAAGCCAACGAAGGAGCAGAAGCATGACCAGCACCGCCGACGTCCGCCCCTACGGCGCGGCGACCGGGAAGCTCGTTGTCGCGGGTGGACCGGACTCGCTCGGCACCCTCGACCCCGCCTGGGTCACCGGGCTGCTCGCGGGCTCCGGATTCCTGCTGTTCCGCGGCTTCCGCACGGACCTGGAGGAATTCACGGCGTTCGTCAAGGCGCACTCCGCACGGATCACGCTCGACCCGGCCCGCAGCTTCCACGGCGGCGAGGTGGCCCAGAAGGTCGACGCGGGCACCGCGGCCGTCGGGCTGCACCTGGAGAACGGCAACAGCCCCTTCGGCCCCGACCTGACCTGGTTCTTCTGCGAAAAGGCCGCCTCCGCCGGCTCCCAGACCACCGTCTGCGACGGCTACCGGGTGTGGGACGCGTCGAGCCCGCGCGCCCGTGCGGTCTTCGGCGGTGGCCCGATCACCTACAGCCGGCGGGTCGAGGAGCCCAAGTGGAAGGCCTTCGTCGCCCACCAGCTGGAGGGCCGCAAGGCACCGGCCGACATCACCTTCGCCGACATGGAGGCGCTGGTCGGCGCGGACCCGCACACGCACCTGACCCTGGAGGAGGACGGCGCGATCCGGTACGCGTACACCACCGGTGCCGCCCACAGCACCCTGTTCGGCACCCGGCTCGCCTGGGCCAACAGCATCTTCGGGCCGTCGTACAACTACGAGACGCCCCGGATCACCCTGCAGGACGGCAAGGAGATCCCCGCTGATCTGCAGGCCGAGCTGAAGTCCCTCACCGACGAGCTGACCGAGGACATCGACTGGCAGGACGGCGACGTCGCACTGATCGACAACACCCGGGTGATGCACGGCCGACGGGAGATCCTCGACACCGACCGCACCATCTACAACGCCCAGAGCTACATCCGCCGCGAGCTGGTCGACGCTGTCACAGCGGGAGGCGAGGACCGATGACCCAGGCGGTCCCCCACGCGCTCACCGACCCCCGGATCACGGCCGTACTGGACGACATCGCCCAGGGCGCCCGGCACGACGACGACGTGATGCGGCGGGCCTACGACACGGTCGCCGACTGGCCGGCGCCGCCCACCCCGGAGCAGGCGGCCGAGCTGTGCGCCGAGGCCGCCCTGCCGGTGCACCCGCAGGTCGGCACGCTGCTCTACCAACTGGTGCGTGGCGTGCGCCCCCAGCTCGTGGTCGAGTTCGGGACGTCCTTCGGTGCCTCGACGCTGTACCTGGCCGCCGCGGTGCGCGACAACGGCACCGGCCGGGTCATCGGCTCCGAACTCCACCCGGGCAAGGCCCGGCGGGCCGGCGCCCACCTGGAGCGGGCGGGCCTGCTGGACCTCGTCGAGATCCGTACCGGTGACGCCCGCAAGGAGCTGTCCGACCTGCCGGGCCCGATCGACCTGCTGCTCCTGGACGGCTGGAAGGAGCTGTACCTGCCGGTCCTGCGGGTCCTCGAACCGGCCCTGGCGGACGGCGCGCTGATCGTCTCCGACAACCTGCCGATGCTGCCGGAGGAATTCCTCGCACACGTCCGCGAGCCCGGCAACGGCTATCTGTCCCAGCAGCTTCCGCTGGGCGACGGCATCGAACTGACCGTACGCACCCGCCCGCGCCCGACCGGCGAAGGAGCCTGAGGACATGTCCACTTCACCCCGAGGCCGGCTGTTCAACAGCGAGTCGGTCACCGAGGGCCACCCCGACAAGGTCGCGGACGCCGTCTCCGACGCGATCCTCGACGCACTGCTCACCGACGACCCGCACGCGCGCGTGGCCGTCGAGACCCTGGTCACCACCGGTCAGGTGCACGTGGCGGGCGAGGTGACGACCCGCGCCTGGGCCGACATCCCCGCCATCGTGCGGAACGTGGTGACCGGCATCGGATACGACTCGTCCGGCAAGGGTTTCGACGGCGCCTCCTGCGGCATCAACGTCTCCATCGGCTCCCAGTCGCCCGACATCGCCCAGGGCGTCGACGCGGCGTACGAGACCCGCCAGGACGGCGGCACCGAGGACGACCTCGACCGTCAGGGTGCCGGCGACCAAGGCCTGATGTTCGGTTACGCCTGCTCGGAGACGCCCGAGCTGATGCCGCTGCCCATCACGCTCGCGCACCGGCTCGCCCGCCGCCTCACCCAGGTCCGCAAGGACGGTCTGCTGCCCTACCTGCGGCCCGACGGCAAGACCCAGGTCGCCGTCGAGTACGCCGGACAGCGCCCGGTGCGCCTCGACACCGTCGTCGTCTCCGCGCAGCACGCCGACGGCGTCAGCCTGTCCGGGCTGCTCGAACCCGACCTGCTCGCCCATGTGATCAAGCCGGAGCTGGAGGCCCTCGACCTCGCCACCGACGGGCTGCGCACCCTGGTGAACCCCACCGGCCGCTTCGTCACCGGCGGTCCGGTCGGCGACGCCGGACTCACCGGACGCAAGATCATCGTCGACACGTACGGCGGGATGGCCCGGCACGGCGGCGGCGCCTTCTCCGGCAAGGACCCCTCCAAGGTGGACCGTTCGGCGGCGTACGCCATGCGCTGGGTGGCGAAGAACACCGTCGCGGCCGGGCTCGCCGAACGCGCCGAGATCCAGGTCGCCTACGCGATCGGCAAGGCCGCCCCGGTCGGGCTGTTCGTGGAGACCTTCGGCACCGAGACCGTCGACCCGGTGCGGATCGAGGCCGCGATCCGCGACGTCTTCGACCTGCGCCCGGCGGCGATCATCCGCGACCTGGGGCTGCTCCGGCCGATCTACCGGCAGACCGCGGCCTACGGTCACTTCGGCCGGACCGACCTCGACCTGCCCTGGGAGCGGCTGGACCGGGCCGCCGCGCTGAAGGACGCCGCCGATGTCTGAGCCCGGTCTGACGGAACCCGTGCTGCGCATCGCGGTCACCGGGTCCATCGCCTCCGACCACCTGATGGTCTTCCCGGGCCGGTTCACCGAGCACCTGATGGCCGACCGGCTCGACCACGTGTCGCTGTCCTTCCTCGCCGACGACCTCCAGGTGCGGCACGGGGGCGTCGCCGCCAACATCGCCTACGGGCTCGCCCGGCTGGGTCTGCGCCCGCTGCTCGTCGGCGCGGCCGGCCGGGACTTCTCCGAGCAGCGCGCCCTGCTGGAGGCCGCGGGCGTGGACACCTCGCCCGTGCGGATCTCCGGCACCCGGCACACCGCACGGTTCGTGTGCACCACCGACCGGGACCAGAACCAGATCGCCACGTTCTACGCCGGGGCGATGGCCGAGGCCGCCGGTATCCGGCTGGAGGAGTGCTTCGGCGACGCGGACTTCGTCCTCGTCGGCCCCGACGACCCGGCCGCCATGGTCCGGCACGCAGAGGCGTGCCGCCGCCACGGCATGCCGTTCGCGGCGGACCCGTCCCAGCAGCTGGCCCGCCTCGAACCGGCCGCGATCCCCGGCCTGTTCGAGGGCGCGCGCTATCTGTTCACGAACGCCTACGAACAGGCGCTGCTGTTGCAGCGCACCGGTCTGAGCGGCGAGGAGGTGCTGCGCCGGGTCGGCGCGTGGGTCGTCACGCTCGGTGCCGACGGCGCCCGGATCGAGCGGCACGCCGCCCCCGCCGTGACCGTGCCCGCCGTCCCCGTCCCGCGCGTGGCCGACCCCACGGGGGCGGGCGACGCCTTCCGGGCGGGCTTCCTCGCCGAACACGCCCGCGGCCGCGACGACACGGAGGCGGTCAGGACCGGCTGCGCGCTGGCCGCCACCGCTCTGGAGTCGGTCGGCAGCCAGGACTACGAGGCGAGTTATGCGTCGGTGCGGGAACGGGCCCTCGCGGGGGTGGGACGGTGACCGGCAGCCTCCCAAGGGGCGGCGGCGGTGGCCGTGACGTCACCGTCACGTCGGCGCTGCGGCGGCCCGGCCCGTTGTTCTCGGTGGAGTTCTTCCCGCCGCGCGACCCGGCGGGCGAGACCCGGCTGTGGCGGTGCGTGCGCGAACTGGAGCCGCTCGCCCCGGTGTTCGCGTCGGTGACGTACGGCGCCGGCGGCAGCACCCGGGAGCGTACGGTGCAGACCACGGCCCGGCTGCGCGAGCAGACCACCCTGTGCACCGTCGCCCACCTGGCGGCGGTGGGCCACTCGGTCGCCGAACTGCGGCACGCCCTGTCGTGGTACGCGGCCACCGGCGTACGCAACCTGCTGCTGGTCCGCGGTGACCCGCCCGGTGACCCGGGGGGCGAGTGGACCGCCCACCCGCAGGGCCTCACCCACGCCGCTGAACTGGTGGCGCTGGCCCGCACCCTCGGCGACTTCTGCGTCGGTGTGGCCGCCTTCCCGCACGGGCATCCGCGCTCGCCCGACGCCGCCTCGGACCTCGCACACCTGGTGCGCAAGATCCGGGCCGGCGCGGACTTCGCGGTGGCGCAGCTCTTCTTCGACGTGGAGGCGTTCCTGCGGCTGCGGGACCGGCTCGAGGGGCAGGGCTGCGACGTGCCGCTGCTGCCCGGCGTCATGCCGATGACCACCCCCAAGGTGCTGCGCAAGGCGCTCGAACTGTCCGGGGTGCGCGGCGAGCCCGAGCAGATGCGGGCCCTGATGCGGTATGCCGACGAGCCCGCGGCGTTCCGCGCCGCCGGCCTCGACGCCGCCGTGCGCCTGTGCGCGCGGCTGCTGGACGAGGGCGTTCCGGCCCTGCACTTCTATTCCCTGAACACCACGGCGGCCACTCGGCACGTTCTCGAAGCCCTCGGCATCGGGACGCGGCCCACGGTGGCGTCGTCCCTCCGACTGGAAGCCGAGCGCGTATGACTCTCCGACCCGCCCGCCGTTCCCTGTTCCGCGCAGGTGTCGCCGCCGTGCCGTTGCTGACGGCGACACCGGCTCTCGCCGGGCAGGCGGTCGCCGCCCCGTCCGGCGAGCAGTCCGGGGGCCAGGGGCTCACCTGCGCCTTCGTGTCCCGGTGGACCACCGCCTACCTGGAGGCCTGGCGCACCAAGGACGCCGCGGCCGCCGTCCGCCTCTTCACCCCCGACGCCCTGTACGAGGCGGTGCCCGGCGACGAGACCCAGACCTACCGGGGCCGGGACGCGATCGGCCAGTACTGGCGTGACGTCACCTCGGGGCAGTCCGACATCGGCTACCGGCAGGGCACCCCGGTCGTCACCGGCGACCGGGCGGCCGTCGAGATGTGGGTCACCCTGCGTGCCCCGGCCGCCAATCCGGACGGGGACCACTGGATCACCCTGATCGAGACCAACGTCCTGACCTTCGGGACCGTGGGATCGGAACGGCTGTGCACGCGCAACAGCGAGTACTGGATTCTCCGCACCGGCCGCTACGACCCTCCGCAGGGCTGGGGCCGGGCGTGAACGGACGCCGTACCCTCATCGCGGGCGGGCACGTCCTGAGCATGGACCCCGCGATCGGGGAACTGCCGTGCGCCGACGTGCTGGTGGAGGACGGCGTCATCCGGTCCGTCGGCCCGGACGCCGGGGCCGCGGACGTCGACGACCGCATCGACGCCCGCGGCCGCCTGGTGCTGCCCGGTTTCGTCGACACGCACCGGCACATGTGGCAGGCGGTGCTGCGCGGCTGCGGAGCCGACCAGACGCTCGGGGAGTACTTCGAGACCGTCCTCGGTTCCCTGGGCCCCCGGCTCACCCCGGACGACCTGTACGTCGGCAACGCGCTCAGCGCGCTGGCGGCCCTCGACTCCGGGGTGACCACGGTCCAGGACGTCTCGAACGTCGGCAAGCCCACTCCCGAGCACACCGACGCCCTCCTCGACGCCCTGGAGTCCTCGGGCGTGCGCTGTGTGTTCGCCTACGGGTCGGGCCCGGCGAAGGACGCCCGCCGTGTCCGCGAGACCCGTCTCGGCACGGGTGACGCCCTGGTGACCATGGCCCTGGACGCCGACGCCGGCGGGGAGGACGACATCCGGCGGATCTGGTCCCTGGCCCGGGACCTGGCCGTTCCGGCCGCCCTGCACGTGCGGGGCGGCCGGCCGGTGTCCCGGCTGCACCGGCTGGGCGTGCTCAGGCCCGGCACCGTCTTCATCCACGGCACGGGCCTGGAAGAGGGCGAGCTTCGGCTGATGCGCGACAGCGGCGCGGCGCTCTCGATCGCGCCCGCCATCGAGATGACCATGGGCCACGGCCTGCCGCCCTTCGGGGCGGCGGCCGCGGCGGGCCTGCGGCCGGGTCTGAGCACGGACGTCGAAGTGGCCGCCGCGGCCGATCTGTTCGGCCCGATGCGCACGGGTTTCCAGGTGGCGCGCCTGGCGGCCCTGCAGGGCCGGACCGTGGGGCCGGACGGGCCGGCCGCCCTGCCCACGACCCGGGACCTGCTGGAGTACGCCACGATCGCCGGCGCGGAGGTGCTGGGCCTGGGGCGTCTGACGGGGTCGCTCACCCCGGGCAAGCAGGCGGACGTGGTGGTGCTGCGCGCCGACCGGCCCGGGGTGCTTCCGGTGTACGACGCCGTGGGGACGGTGGTCTCGGCCATGGGCCCGGGTGATGTGGAGACGGTGCTCGTGGCCGGCCGCGTGGTCAAGCGCGACGGCAGGCTGCTGCACCCCGGTCTGTCCCGGCTGCTGGAACGCGCCGCGGCGGTACGCGACCGGCTGCGGGAGCCGGCGCCGAGGAGGTGAGAGCCGGCTTCGGCGGGCCCGGCCGACCCTGGGCCGGGCGCAGCGCCGGGCTCACCGGTGGATGAGGACGCCCTCCTCGACGGCGGCGAGGGCGACGCGCAGGTGTTCGCTCAGAGCCCGTGCGGTGGCGTCGGGCATCCGGGAGACGAGGCGGGCGTGGGCCGCGGTGGTGGCCCGCACCGCCTCTTCGGCTGTCTTGACACCGAGCGGGGTGAGTTCGACCCAACTGCTCCGCCCGTCCTCGGTGTCGGCCTGCCGGCTCACGTACCCGGCGGCCACCAGCCGCTTGATCACGTTGCTGGTGCCTCCGGAGGACAGCAGCAGGGCGTGCGTCAGATCGGTCGGCTTGAGCCGGTAGGGCGCGCCGACCCGGCGCAGGGTCGCGAGCACCCCGTACTCGGCCTGGGTGAGGTGGAGTTTGTCCAGCGCCGCGGCGGCGGTCAGGTCGAAGGCCGACACCAGCAAGGCGGTGCGCTTGGCGAGTTCGAGGGGGAGACCGGCGATCTCCGGCATCTCGACGCGCCAGGCCGAGATGATCTCGTCAACGTGGTCGGGCTCCACTGGCACCACCTTTCATGGGTTTGCTCAACATAAAGATACTGGGAGGCCGAAAACGCTCGGACGCCAGCAGTCACCTCAGGACCCCGGTTCACAGTTTAGCTTTCTGTTTAGCTTTGTGTAATGCTTTCTTGCTAGTGTTCCCCCGTATGGGTACTCGACACACACGTCGTGCGCTGTTGGCCGTCCTCGTCCTGACCGCTTCGGGAGCCCTCGCGCCCGGCGGCTCCGCCGAGGGCCGCAGCTCCGCACCCGCACCCAGAAAGGCGACCGCCGTGCCGGACCTCCACCTGTCCGAGACCGCCGCACCGGCCTGCTTCGCCGGCAGCGGCGCCGCCATTCACCTGCAGCCCGGTTCCTCCCGCTCCCGCGTCGTCACCCTGGGCTCCGGCCCCCGCGGTGTCGTGCTCGCCCCCATCTCCTGGGGCAACGCCTGCGAGTGGGCCGCCGAGGCCAAACGCCTGGCTGCGGCCGGCTACCACGTCGCCAGCGTCGACTGGGGCACCGACCGCCAGCGCACCGTCCTGCACGCCACCCGCCTGCTGCGGGCCCGGGGCGCCGACCGGGTCGCCTGGGTGGGCGGCTGTGTGGGCGGCAACGTGATGCTCGGTCTGGCACCGAGGACCAGCGCCGCCGAACGCCCGGTCGGCGTGGCGGGCATCAGCCCCCTCGCCTCGCTCGGCGGCTACGCGAGCTCCGTCCCGGCGCCCTACGACGGCCGGCTGTTCCTCCTCGGCACGGCCGACGACCCGCTGGCCGACGCCCGTCGCCTGCGCGAGGTCGCGGCGAGCTTCCCCAGCGCCGAGGTCGTCGTCCTGCCCGGCACGCTGCACGCCGCGGAGATCTTCGCGGGCCCGCACGCCGACCGGGCGCGCAAGGAACTGGACACGTTCCTGGAGGCGTCGTTCGCGCACGCGACCAGTTCGGACCCGGGTGCCTGACCGAACCCCGGCCGTGGCCCGGGCGGTCCGGGCTAGTGCTCTGACCGGGAAGGTTCG
Source organism: Streptomyces sp. NPDC046759 (assembly GCF_040645475.1). NCBI lineage: Bacteria > Bacillati > Actinomycetota > Actinomycetes > Kitasatosporales > Streptomycetaceae > Streptomyces > Streptomyces sp. NPDC046759. The sequence continues at coordinate 20,190 of NZ_JBEYYJ010000047.1, forward strand.
CCGGGTTTGGCCTTGTTCTAGGATCCTCTGGCTATGGGGGGATCTTCTTGTGACCGGTGGCGCCTGACTCGTGCCGTTGCTGTGGCGCTGGCCGCGCTGGCCGTGATCGTGTTGCTGGGCGTCGTGCTCCTGGTTCTTCCGGGGCTGATAGTCGACCACGACCTCGCAGGTGGCCACCTCGCTGCAGCGGACCGGTTGAACGCGGTGAACAACGTGCGCACCGCGCTTCTGCAGACGGTTGGCGGTGCGGTCGTCCTGTTCGGCGCCTATGCCACATGGCGGCAGCTGCGCGTCAGCCAAGACGGGCTGAACGCAACCCGAGAGGGAAACATCACCGATCGCTTCAGTCGGGCCGTGGATCAGCTCGGCAGTGACAAACTGGACGTGCGGATCGGAGGTATTCACGCACTGTGGCGGATTGCGGATCACTCCGACCGCGACCATGAGGCGGTCGTCTCCATCATGGCGGCGTATCTGCGGACACACCTTCCCTGGCCGCCGCAGGAACCCGCAGTTGCGGCGGCGGACGTGTCCATTAACGCGGTGCCCCCGTTGGAGACCCGCGCCGCGGACGCTCAGACGGCGCTGACCTGCCTCGGGGTCCTGTACCAGGAACGCCGTCCTGAGTGGCTCAACGTCAGTTTGACCGACCTGCGCCGAGCCGACTGTGACGGATTGTGGCTGCACGGGGTGAACTTCGACGGCGCATGCCTGGAAGCGGCGAGCGTCTACCAGGTCAACCTGAGCAAGGCGTCACTGATCGCCGCCAACCTGCGGCATACGGAACTCGGCACTTCCATTCTCCACCAGGTCCGCTGTCTGCAAGCCGATCTGCGCGGTGCACGCCTGGTCAAAGCCGACTTGAGGTCGGCGGACTTCTCCGGTGCGGACCTCCGGGAGGCGAACCTGCGCAAGGCTCGTACCAGGGTGCCGTGTTCGCCGGCGCGGACCTGCGGTTGGCCGACCTCCGGGGCTGCGACCTCACCGACGCAGACCTGCGAGAGGCGAGGCTGGAAGACGCGCTGGCGAGCGACCTTACGATCTGGCCGACCGGCTTCGACGCTCAAGCAGCCGGCGTCGTTGTCACGGCGGACCCTGGCATCGAACCGGACAATCTGCTTCCAGCTGCCGCGCTGACGAGGCGAGTGCCGCTGCTGCGATCGGAGCCGATGCATGGTCCGTCAGCGTCGGCGAATTGAGCAGTCAGGAAGCGCAGTCGAAGGACCGTCCGCCCCAGCGGATGCCCTTCTCGCTGCGGATGCGGGCGCGTTCCTTGCGCTGGGCGGCGAGCACATCGGGGTGACGGGCGTTGACGTTGCGCCAGCGCAGGTAGCGTGCAGGGCCTGGGTCTGCGCGGGGTGGCTTCGGTGGTGTGAGTTGGCCAGGGTGAACTGCCGCAGCGGGCCGAAGGCCACCACACCCCCAGCGGTCGGACGGACGTCACCGACATCCAACCGCCACAACAGCCAACCCGGTGAACCTTCCCGGTCAGAGCACTAGAGCCAGTCCCGTCTCTTGAAGACGACGTACAGCGTCAGACACACCACGCCCATCAGCCCGATCGCGAACGGATAGCCGAACAGCCAGTGCAGCTCCGGCATGTGGTCGAAGTTCATGCCGTAGATGGTCCCGACGAGGGTGGGGGCGAAGAGGATGGCCGCCCACGACGAGATCTTTTTGACCTCCTCGTTCTGCTCGAAGCCCGCCTCCGCCAGCGCCCGCATCTCCGCGTTCTGCTGCTGGGTGACCAGGGTGGCGTTGACCGTGAGGATCTCGGAGAGGGCCTGGCGGAAGCCGTCGACGCGTTCACTGGTGTGGGTGACGTGGTCGGCGACGTCACGCAGGTAGCGCTGGAGTTCCTCGTCGGTCTCGTACTTGGCGAAACCCGCCATCAGCCCGTGCAGCATGCCGACGAGCGGACGGGTCGCGCGCTGGAACTCGACCATTTCGCGGGAGAGTTCGTAGATGCGGCGGGATACCTCGGGGTCGCCGCGGAACACCTCGGTCTCGATCTCGTCGATGTCGTTCTGGACACCGGAGACCACCGGTGCGTAGCCGTCGACCACCGCGTCGAGGATCGCGTACAAGACCGCCTCCGGACCGAGTTTCAGCAGGTCCGGACTGTCCTCCATGCGGCGGCGGACCGCCGACAGATCCGGGGCCGCGCCGTGCCGGACCGTGATGACGAAGTCCGGGCCGACGAACACGTGCAGCTCGCCGAAGTCGACCTCCTCCGGCGCGTCCAGATAGCGGGCGGCGCGCAGCACCACGAACAGCGTCTCGCCGTACCGCTCCAGTTTGGGCCGCTGATGCGCCTCCATCGCGTCCTCGACCGCCAGCGGATGCAGCCCGAACTCGGCGGCCAGCGAGTGCAGATCGGTCCCGGTGGGCCGGGCCAGGCCGATCCACGCCATGCCCGAGGGCTGCTCGCGCAGCTCACGGTAGGTCTCGGCGAGCGTGGCGGGGGAGGAGACCCGGAGGCCGTCGCGGTACAGCGCCGCCTGCACGACGCTCGCGGGCTCTGCTCCCTTTGGGGGCGTGAGCGGCGGTTCGGGCGCCTCGGCGGCGGGGGACTGGGGCTGGGCGGCGGCGCGCCGCCAGACGGTCCTGCGCCCGCCGTTCCTGCCGTTCTCTCGCTCGGACATCGGCAGCCTCTCCGTCGGGTCCCCGGGCGCCCGATCGCGCGGCGGGACAGGGGCCGGGGGATGGGAGGAACCCGGGGGGCAGGAGAAAAAGAATATCCACCGGGGTGCCGGGACGGGTTCGCGCCGTGGTGCAGGGTTGGTGAGAGTCGCGGACAGTGGGTGTCCGCGATCCCGGTTAGCGTGCGGCCATGACGAAGAGCAGTGTGCGGAGCAGCACGAAGAACCGTGCGACGCGGGCCCCGGCCCTGGACGTCCGGGCCCTCAACCGCGCCACCCTCGAACGGCAACTGCTGCTGCGCCGCTCGGGGCTGTCCGCCCGGGACGCCGTGGCCCACCTGCTGGGTCTGCAGGCGCAGAACGTCACACCGCCGTACTACGCCCTCGCCGCCCGCCTCGACGGCTTCGCACCCCAGCGCCTGTCCATGCTCATGGCCGACCGCGAGGTCGCCCGGATGGTCACCGTGCGCTCCACCCTCCACACCCACACCGCCGACGACTGCCTGACCCTGCGGCCCCTCGTCCAGCCGGCCCGGGACCGCGAGCTGGGCACCTTCCGCGCGGGCCTCGCAGGTGTCGACCTGGACGTCCTGGCCGGCCTCGCCCGGCAGCTGGTCGAGACCGAGCCGCGGACCATGGCCGAGCTGCGGCAGGCCCTGAGCGCCCGGTGGCCGGACGCCGACCCGCAGGCCCTCGCCGTCGCCGCCCGCTGCACGCTGCCACTGGTCCAGGTCACCCCGCGGGGACTGTGGGGGCGCAGCGGCCAGGTCGCGCTCACCACCGCCGAGCACTGGCTCGGCCGCGCGGCCGGGCCGGCCCTCGAGCCGGACTCCCTGGTCCTGCGCTACCTCGCCGCCTTCGGCCCGGCGTCCGTCAAGGACATGCAGGCCTGGGCCGGACTCACCCGGCTGCGGGACGCCTTCGAACGCCTCCGCCCCCGCCTGCTGACCTTCCGGGACCCGGACGGCACCGAGCTCTTCGACCTGCCCGACGCCCCGCGCCCCGATCCGGACACCCCGGCCCCGCCCCGCTTCCTGCCCGAGTTCGACAACCTCCTGCTCTCCCACGCCGACCGCGGCCGCGTCGTACCGCCCGAGTACCGGGGCCGTCACTGGCAGGGCAACCAGGCGTACCGCACCCTCCTGGTCGACGGCTTCCTCGCGGGGCTGTGGAAGCTCGACCCCGGCGCCCTCGTCATCGAACCCTTCGCCGAACCGACCAGGGCCCAGCGGGACGAGGTCACCGCGGAAGGGGAGCGGATGCTGGCCGCCCTGCATCCGGACACGCCGTACGACATCCGGTTCGGGACCGTCGCACGCCACTGACCGGGCGGGTGTCAGCGCGGGGCGGACCCCGGGGACAGCAGGTGCGGCGCGTACCTCCCGACCGCCTCCTTCAGCTGTCGCAGCGAGGGGTTCACCAGGGCCCGGCCGGCCACGGTCACGGTCGGCACGGTCTCGTTCCCGTCCGCGACGGAGCGCACGAAGGCCGCCGCCTCCGGATCCCGCCAGATGTTGACCCTGGTGTGGGGCAGGCGGGCGAGGAGCAGTTCCGTCCGCAGCTTCATGCAGAAGGGGCACAAGGGCCGCCAGTAGACCACCACGCCGTCGTGTGCCTCGCTCAGCGTCCTCACCCTCTCCCTCGTCCGGCCCGGCCCGATCAGCGTAGAGGCGCCTCCCGCCCGCCCTCTACAGTCGGGCCCATGGAACTCCGCCAGCTCAGCTATTTCGTCGCCGTCGCGGAGGAGTTGCACTTCGGGCGGGCGGCCGAGCGGCTGCACATCGTGCAGTCGGCCGTCAGTCAGCAGATACAACGGCTGGAACGGGAGCTGGGCACCGCGCTGTTCGACCGCTCGCCGCGCCGGGTACGGCTGACCGGAGCGGGCGAGCGGCTGCTGCCCGAGGCGCGGGCGGTGCTCACGGCGGCGGAGCGGGCGCGGGCCGCGGTGACGGCGCCCGCCGGGTTGCGCCTCGGCACCAGCACCGGCCTCGGCGCGCATCTGGACCGGGTGCTGGCCGCGTTCGCCGAGCGGGCACCGGAGGTGCCGGTGGAGCTGGTCTCCCTGCCGGCGGGCGAACGGCTCGCCCGGGTCGCGGAGGGCCGGCTGGACGCCGCTTTCGTACGGTCGGCCGAACCCCCGCCCGGCGTACGGGTGGTGCCGCTGTGGCCCGATCCGCTGGTCGCCGCGCTGCCGGCCACCCACCCGCTGGCGCGGCGTGCCGAGGTGGGCCTCGCCGACCTCGCCGGACTGCCGCTCGCCCTCACCTCGCGCCGCAACAACCCCGGTCTCGTGGACCTGGTCGTCGGCGCCTGCCACGCGGCCGGGTTCGAGCGGTGCCCGGACCGGCCGGCGGCACCCTGCACGACACCCTCGCCACCATCGGTGCCCGCCCCCTGTGGACGGTCGTCTACGACTCCCACGCGCGCGTGCTGGCCACGCCCCGGGTGGCCTACGTCCCGTTCCGCGCTCCCGGACTGGCCCTGCCCACGGGCCTGGCGGTGCCCACCGCCGCCCCCTCCCCGCACCTGGAGAAACTGCTCCTGGCCTGCGGCGATCACGAGAGCTGATCGCTGCGGCCGCGGACTGCTCCTTGGTCACGGCCGTGCCCCGCGATGGACTGGACCCACCGAACGGGAACACCACTCGAAGGAGTTCAGCCATGCCGATCGTCACCGTCCAGCAGGGCCCGCGCGACACCGAGCTCAAGCGGGAGCTGGTCAAGCGGGTCACCGACGCCTTCGTCGACGTCTACCGGATCCCGGCACAGGCCGTGCAGGTGTGGATCCACGAGGTCCCGGCGGACAGCTGGGGCGCGGCCGGGAAGCTCACGGCCGACAAGTGACCGGCCCGCGTTCCACGGGGGTGAACGTGGAAAGGGAGGCGCTGCGGGCCGCTCGTGGTGGCTCGCAGCGCCCCCCTGGCATCTACCTGAGGGGTGCTCAGGTGTCCCTCTTCCGGGCTACGAGGAGACCTGCGCGGTCACGAGTTGATCTGCGCGGTCACCAGGTCCGAGAAGGTGGTCAGCCGGGTGTACACACCCGGGTAACCGGCCTCCGCGCACCCCTCGCCCCAGGAAGTGATCCCTGCCAGGACGCCCCCGATGAGCAGGGGACCGCCGCTGTCGCCCTGGCAGGTGTCTGTGCCGCCGGACGTGTATCCGGCGCAAACCATGTCGGACTGGACGAAGTCCGTACCGTAGGAGCTCTTACAGCTGGAGTCGGACACGACCGGGACGGTCGCGGTCCGCAGCTGGTTGGAGGAGCTGCCGTTCTCCGAGGTGGTCCCCCAGCCGAGGATGCGGGCCGTGGTGCCGGCCGCGTACACGCCCGTCTGCGTGGAGGAGACGTACGACACCGGCTTGTACGGCATCGACGTGGACAGGGTCAGTACGGCCACGTCGTCGCCGTTGGTGGCGTCCGTGTAGTCCGGGTCGACCCAGATCTTGCCGACCTTGCCGACCGTGCCGTCGGTGCCGTTCAGATTGGTGCGGCCGCCGACCACCCGGACACTGCCGGCGGATTCACCGGCCATGCAGTGCGCGGCCGTCACGACCTTCTTGGCGGAGACGAGAGTGCCGCCGCAGAACTGGTTGCCGGACGCGTCGGTGATCTGCACGACGAACGGGTACTCCGCCGTGGTGGTGGTCGTACCGCCGACGATGGGCTGCGGGGCGGCGCTCGCCGTGGGGGAGGCGAGCAGCGCGGTCGCCGCGGCGGCGGCGCCGGCCATCAGCGTCGCGGCGGTCTGTCTTGCACGTCTGGGCCCGAACATGAGTCTCCTCAGTGGGGGTTGCACCGGTGGGGGGTCGCCCGGGGGCGGAGGTGGTTCACAGAAGTCGTGGGACCGACCCCGTGTGCCCGGGCGAGCGGCACGCCCATTACGCTAGGACCCGGAACACCCGGCTCCCAATGAGGGAACCCCCTAGCGGGCTGGGTGAGGGAAAACCCTCGGTCCGGTTCAGTTAACCGGCCGTGTTCTCACTTCGCGCGGCGAGCAGCCGCCAATCGGACGATGTCCACCCGCGAGCGGATCCCGAGCTTGCGGTAGACCCGGGTCAGGGTCGCCTCCACCGTCTTGACGCTGATGAACAGCCGGGCGGCGATCTCCCGGTTGGTGGAGCCCTCCATGACCAGCGCGGCGACCTGCCGTTCCATCGCGGCGAGCGCGTCCAGCGCGTCCAGGGCGTCGGGCACGGCGAGCACCGGCTCCGGCTGCTCGGGGACGGTGCGGGATTCGTCCACCTGGCGCAGCCAGGGCAGCGCGCGGCACCGGCGGAACATCCGGGTGGCCTCGTCGTACGCCGACGCCGCCGTGCCTGCCCGGGCATGCGGGCGCACGCCGCCGCGCAGCCGGGCGAGCGCGAACGCCGCCCGCGCCTCCTCCAGGCCGTAGCCGAGCTTGCCGAGCCGGTTCTGAGCGGACGTCAGCTGCGCCAGGGCCGCCTCCAGGTCGCCCTGGGCGGCCCGCACCAGGGCCTCGGAGCGGTCGAGGACGGCGAGGACGCTCTCCCGGCCGAGCCGGAGGGCGTGCTCACGGCTCGTGTCGATGACGTCCTGCGCCTCGGCCGGTTCACCGATCCGGACCAACGCCTCGGCCAGGTCGCCCTGCCAGCGGCCGCGCGCCGGGTCGGTGATGCCGAGCCCCAGCTCCAGGGCCCGCACCCGGCGCAGCGAGCGCACCGTGCCCGCCGGGTCCCCGGCCACCAACTGGGCGTACCCGAGCGCGCCCAGGGCCCGGGAGAGGTACATCTGGTCGCCGTCCTCCTCGGCGTGCTCCACCGCCTCCCGGGCGAGCGCCAGGGCCCGGTCCACATCGCCGCCCGAGGCCTCCGCGAGCGAGGTGAGCATCGCCGAGGCGGTCTCGCCGATCCCGGAGTCCCGGGCCAGCCGCAGGCTCTCGCGGGCCAGTTCCAGGGCGCGCCCGCAGTGCCCGGCGCGCAGTTCGGTCTCGGCGAGGCCGCGCAGGAAGTGCACCTCGCTCTCCACCGAGCCGCGCCGGCGCACCTCGCGCAGCAGCGCGGTGACCGTCGCCCGGGCCTCGGCCAGCTGGTCGCCCATGACGAGCCAGCGGAACCGGGCGCTGCCCGCCCCGTTGTGGTGCCAGGCCACCCTGGGGTCCTGAGGCTCCTTCAGGGCGCGCTTGATGGTCCGGGGTGCCTCCGGATGGCCCATCAGGGTCTCGGTCTGCGCCTGGAAGGCGAGGGAGAGCAGTTCGGTGCGCCGGTCCTTGCCGCGGGCGGCCAGCTCGGCGGCGTGCGCGGCGGCCTCCCGGGCCTCGGTGAAGTCGCCCTCCACGATCAGTGCCCGCCAGGCCAGCTGATAGTGCACCAGGGCCAGCAGCCGCGGGTCGTCGCCGGCGTCGGCGAGGGCCTGCGGGAAGACGGCGTCGACCTCGGTCATGGTGTGGCCGGCGCTGTCGATGACGGTGATCCAGGCCCGCACCCGTTCGGCGGGCACGGTCGTCCGGGACAGCACCTCTCGGGCGATGTCCCGGGCCAGGTCGATCTCGCCCGCGGTGATCGCGTCCTCGGCCGCCAGCAGCCGGCGCTCCTCCTGGCTGGGCACACCGTCGCCCGGGGTGTGCCGGGCGGCCAGCAGCCCGAGGTGGGCGGCGACCGAGGGCGCGCCGCGGTCCCGGGCGAGGGCCGCGGCCTCGGCGAGCCGGGCGGCGACGTCCGGGTCGGTGCCCGTGGTGGCCAGGGCCAGGTGGCGGGCCCGTTCGATCGGGTCGGACGCGGCCGTGGACAGGGCCGCGTGCGCGTCGCGCCGCTCGTGCGCGGGCGCCTCCGCGTACAGCGCGGCGGAGATGAGCGGGTGCGCGAACCGTACGGCGGGAGCGTCGGGCCCGGTGGCCAGCAGCCCGAGTTCGGCGGCCTGGGCGCACTCCGCCTCGGCGTTGTCCCGGCCCGCCGCGTGCAGCAGCGCGGGGGTGGGGCGGGCACCGGCGCTGGCCACCAGCAGGGTGCGGCGGGCCTCCACGGACAGCATGTCCAGGCGGCTGAGCACCAGGGCGCGCAGTGAGGTCGGCACCGGCAGCGGCTCGCCGGGCCGGGGCGGGGTGGGGCTGTCGGCGAGGGCGCGGCCGAGTTCCAGGGCGAACAGCGGGTTGCCGCCGGACGTGCGGTGGATCTCGCGGACCGTGGAGCGCGGCAGAGCGCCGTGGCCGCGGTGGTCGAGCAGCTGGGCGACCTGGGCGCGGGAGAGCGCTCCGAGCCGGACCGCGAGGGTGCCCGGCGGGCAGGAGCGCAGGTGCCGGTCGTACTCCTGGCTCTCCTGGCCCTCGGTGCGTACGGCGCACAGCAGCTGTACCGGGGTGCCCTCCAGGCGGCGGGCGGCGAAGCCGAGCAGTTCGGCGCTGGCCGGGTCCAGCCACTGCAGGTCGTCGGCGACGACGAGGACGCCGCCGTGCGCGGCCAGGGCGCGCAGCGCGGACAGCACCGCGAGGCGCAGGGCGAGGCCGTCGCGCTGCAGGCTGGACTCGCCGCGGCCGGTGAGCGCCGACTCCAGGGCGGTGCGCTGGGCGACGGGCAGCCGGGGGGAGACCTCGTCGAGGACCAGGCCGAGCAGGTCGGCGAGGGCCAGGAAGGGAAGGTGGGATTCGGACTCGGTGGCGGAGCAGCGCAGGACGGTGCGGGCGGTGGCCCCGTATTCCTCGGCCAATGCCCGCAGGACGGTGGATTTCCCTATTCCGGCGGGACCGTGGAGCAGGACGCTGCCGCCCGAGGCGAGGTGGTCACGGGCCCCGGCGAACAGCTCGTCGCGACCGATGACCAGCTCGGGGCGGCACCTGGCAGGCTCCTGGAAGTCCCGTCGCACGGTCACCGCTCCCCTCGTGTGTCGTGTCCGGGCCAAATTCTAGGCAACGAACCCTGAAATTCGGACGGAAGCTTGTGGTGAGGGAAATAACAAATGGTCAAGCATGAGGATATTCAGGGCACCTCCGCTTGAATGGACAGTTTCCTCACGGTCGCTCCGTCACGGCAGCAGCCCCGCCCTGCGGGCCGCGGTCACCGCCTCCCCTCGGGTGTGGACGCCCAGCTTCCGCATCGCCGAGCGCAGATAGCCCTTGACCGTCTCCGGGCGCAGCCCCAGCCGCTCGCCCACGGCCGCGTTGGTCGCCCCCGCCGCCACCCAGCACAACACGTCCAGTTCGCGCGGCGCCAGTGCCGCGCACCCGGCCGCCGGGCGCGGCGCGGTCAGCAGCCCGCACGCGGCCAGCAGTTCCGCCCGCAGCCGCGGGTCGGCGATCCGGGGCGCGAGCGCGCGCAGCGCCGCGTGCGCCTCGCGCACCTGCTCCCAGGCGGCGGCGCCCTGCTCGCCGCCCGCGGGCTCCGGCCGGGCCGCCGCCAGCAGCCCGCGCGCCTCGTCCCGGACCACCAGCGCCTGCTCCACGTCCCGCGCGACGGCCATGGCCGCGCCCAGCGTGCGGTCGCCGAGCGGCCGGGTCGAGCGCAGTGCGCCGTACAGCACCCCGCGCACCCGGCGCCGCACCACCACCGGGACCGCGACGACCGAGCGGATGCCCTCCGCGGCCACCGGGACGTCGTACTCGTGGCTGATCTGCCGGGAGCTGGAGTAGTCCGTCACCGCGCACGGCCGGGCGAGCGCCACCGCCTTGCCGCCGAGCCCGTTGCCGGAGGTCACCGCGAGGGAGCGCAGGGCAGCCGTGGTCGTGCCGCTCAACTCGCTGATCCGGATCTGCGGCCGCCCGGACTCGACCAGGCCGCCGAAGACGACCGGCAGCCCCGTGGCCTGCCGCAGCCGGGCGAGCGCGCGGACGATCTCCACCGTTCCCGCCGCGTCTGCCGTCACCGCTTCACTCCTCCTGCCGCCCCATACCCCCGTTCGGGGGTAGTGAGACCTGCATCACGGATTAGACGATGCCAGAGAGCCGCCCGGCAATGGTCCGGAACAGCAAGGAGTGTGTGATGACGACGGCGACCGAGTCGTTCCGCAAGGCCCGGGACTTCCTGCTGGAGCACCGCGGGGACTATGCCACCGCCTACGAGGGCTTCGCCTGGCCGCGGCCCGCGCACTTCAACTGGGCGCTGGACTGGTTCGACGTGATCGCCGCGGGGAACGACCGGACCGCGCTGCACATCGTCGAGGAGGACGGCGGCGGGACCCGGCTGTCCTTCGCCGAGCTGTCCGAGCGCTCCAACCGGGTCGCCCGGTGGCTGCGCGAGCGGGGTGTCGCCGCCGAGGACCGCATCCTCGTCATGCTCGGCAACCAGGCCGAGCTGTGGGAGACCGCGCTGGCGGCGATGAAGCTGCGTGCGGTGGTCATTCCGGCCACCCCGCTGCTCGGCCCCGCCGACCTGCGCGACCGGGTGGACCGGGGCCGGGTGAAGCACGTGATCGTGCGGGCCGAGGACACCGCGAAGTTCGCCGACGTGCCCGGCGTGTACACCCGGATCGCGGTCGGCGGCCTGCCGGAGGAGGGCTGGGAGCCGTACGAGGACGCGTACGCCGCCCCCGCCGAGTTCCTGCCCGACGGCCCCACCCTGGCCGACGACCCGCTGATGCTCTACTTCACCTCCGGGACGACCGCCCGCCCCAAACTGGTCGAGCACACCCACGTCTCCTACCCGATCGGGCACCTGGCGACCATGTACTGGGTCGGCCTCACCCCCGGTGACGTGCACCTGAACATCTCCTCGCCGGGCTGGGCCAAGCACGCCTGGTCCAACCTGTTCGCGCCGTGGAACGCCGAGGCGACCGTCTTCCTGTTCAACTACACCCGCTTCGACGCGGCCCGGCTGATGGCCGAGATGGACCGGGCCGGGGTGACCACGTTCTGTGCGCCGCCGACCGTGTGGCGCATGCTCATCCAGGCCGACCTGAGCGTCCTCGCCACCCCGCCCCGCGAGGTCGTGGCCGCCGGCGAGCCGCTGAACCCGGAGGTCATCGAGCAGGTACGGCGGGCCTGGGGCGTCACCATCAGGGACGGCTTCGGGCAGACCGAGACCGCCGTGCAGGTCTCCAACAGCCCGGGCCAGGTCCTCAAGAGCGGCTCCATGGGCCGCCCGAGCCCCGGCTACCGGGTGGAACTCCTCGACCCCGTCTCCGGCGCGCCGGGTGTCGCCGAGGGCGAGATCGCGCTCGACCTGTCCGACCGGCCGGTGGGCCTGATGACGGGGTATCACGGCGACCCGGACCGCACGGCCGAGGCCATGGCGGGCGGCTACTACCGCACCGGGGACATCGCCTCACGGGACGAGGACGGCTATCTGACCTACGTCGGCCGCGCGGACGACGTCTTCAAGGCCTCCGACTACAAGATCAGCCCGTTCGAGCTGGAGAGCGCGCTGCTGGAGCACGAGGCGGTGGCCGAGGCCGCCGTCGTGCCCGCGCCGGACGAGCTGCGGCTCGCGGTGCCGAAGGCGTACGTCGTCCTCGCCGAGGGTTTCGAGCCGGGACCCGACACCGCGAAGGTCATCTTCGAGCACTCCCGTCAGGCGCTCGCCCCCTACAAGCGCATCCGCCGGCTGGAGTTCGGCGCGCTGCCCAAGACCGTCTCCGGCAAGATCCGCCGGATCGAGCTGCGCGAGGCGACCGCCCTGGGCTCCCGGAACGAGTACCGCGAGGAGGACTTCCGGTGAGCGCATCGCTGTCGTACACGCACGGAACCGGTTCGACGCCACTGCTCGGCGACACCATCGGCGCCAACCTGGACCGGGCCGTGGCCGCCTGGCCGGACCGCGAGGCGCTGGTCGACGTGCCGTCCGGACGGCGCTGGACGTACGCCGAGTTCGGCGCGGCCGTCGAGGAACTGGCGCAGGCGCTCCTCGCGAGCGGGGTCGTCAAGGGCGACCGGGTGGGCATCTGGGCGGTCAACTGCCCGGAGTGGGTCCTGGTCCAGTACGCCACCGCTCGCATCGGCGCGATCATGGTGAACATCAACCCCGCCTACCGCACCCACGAGGTCGAGTACGTCCTCAACCAGGCCGGGATCTTGCTGCTGTTCGCCTCGCTGAGCCACAAGACCAGCGACTACCGGGCGATGGTCGAGCACGTGCGCGGCCGGTGTCCCGAGTTGCGCGAGGTCGTGTACATCGGCGACCCGAGCTGGGAGACCCTGCTCGGGCGGGGGACCGGTGACGCCCCGTACGAGGAGCTGTCCTGCGACGACCCGATCAACATCCAGTACACCTCGGGGACCACCGGCTTCCCGAAGGGGGCCACCCTGTCCCACCACAACATCCTCAACAACGGTTACTTCGTCGGGGAGCTGATCGCCTACAGCGAGCAGGACCGGATCTGCATCCCGGTGCCCTTCTACCACTGCTTCGGCATGGTGATGGGCAATCTCGCGGCCACCTCGCACGGCGCCTGCATGGTCATCCCGGCCCCGTCCTTCGAGCCGAGGACCACCCTGCGGGCGGTGCAGCAGGAGCGCTGCACCTCCCTGTACGGCGTGCCGACGATGTTCATCGCCGAGCTCAACCTCCCCGACTTCGCCACGTACGACCTCACGAGCCTGCGCACCGGCATCATGGCGGGCTCCCCGTGCCCGGTGGAGGTCATGAAACGGGTCGTCGCCGAGATGCACATGGCGGAGGTCTCCATCTGCTACGGCATGACCGAGACGTCCCCGGTGTCGCTGCAGACCCGCCGGGACGACGACCTGGAGCACCGCACCGGCACCGTCGGCCGGGTCCTGCCGCACCTGGAGGTCAAGGTCGTCGATCCGGCCACCGGAGTGACCCGGCCGCGCGGTGCGGCAGGGGAGTTGTGCACCCGTGGCTACAGCGTGATGCTCGGTTACTGGAACGAGCCGGAGAAGACCGCCGAGGCAGTGGACGCGGGCCGCTGGATGCACACCGGTGACCTCGCGGTCATGCGGGAGGACGGCTACGTCGAGATCGTCGGCCGGATCAAGGACATGATCATCCGGGGCGGCGAGAACATCTACCCGCGCGAGATCGAGGAGTTCCTCTACGCCCACCCGAAGATCAGGGACGTTCAGGTCGTCGGTGTGCCGCACGAGAGGTACGGCGAGGAGGTCCTCGCCTGTGTGATCCCGCACGACGTGGCCGACCCGCTCACCCTGGAGGAGCTGCACGCCTTCTGTCAGGGGCAGCTCGCGCACTACAAGATCCCCACCAGGCTGCAGATTCTCGACTCCTTCCCGATGACGGTGTCCGGAAAGGTGCGCAAGGTCGAACTGCGGGAGAAGTACCAGGTGTGAGACGGCCGGAACCGAGCATGCGGTAGATGCTCGGGGACGGGTCCCGGAGGAGCGCGCCGTCGGCGGTGCACACGTGCGGGACCCGTCTGGGGGCGGGAGGATCAGCCTCGCCGGTCCCGCGGCCGCGGCCCCCGTTCCGGCGCTCCCTCGGCGTTCAGCGTGTCGGCGTGGCCGTTCACCGGCTGCGGGACGCCCGCGAGGTCCAGCACGAAGAGCGGGATGCCCAGGGCGTTCGCGCGGGCCCGGGCCTCGTCGGTGTAACCCGCGAGGGAGAGGTACACGCAGTCCGCGGACTCGCTCATCGCCGTCAGCCACAGGCATTCCACGTCCCGCGGCGTCGCCGGGTGGACCGTCGGGTCCACCTGGGCCAGGAGCCGGTGCGCAGCGAGGCCGATGCCGTTCGGCGGACGCTGGTCGGCGCGGCGGATGTCCCGGTACCCGAGCCAGCGCAGGTACAGCGCCGCGACGGTGACGGCGTCACGGGCGGTGCGGATGGCGCGCGGCTGGAAGGCGGGGCTGCGGACGGAGGCGCCGGGCCCGGCCGCCGTGGACGAGGGGCGAAGGGCCGGCGGGGGTGTCCCCGTCGCCGCCGACCGCGTGCCGGAGCGCGACCCAGGAGTCGCGGCCACCGGGATGCGCAGGACCGTGCCGCAGGGGCAGCCCAGCTCCGGCTGCGGCCACTGGCCCGGGCGCCCGCAGACGCCGCAGGTCACGGCGATCCACTCGTCGTCCCAGGCCCGGTGCGCCGCGACGGCCGGCTCGGCGGCGGGATCCAGCCGCGGGGCGGTGGGCGCCCCGCAGGCGCACGGGTACGGCGGGGCGGTGTAGACGTGCTCGCGCCGGCAGGCCGGGCAGCGCACCGGCACGCTCTCGGGCATGGTCCACCTCCCCCGGGCGGCGCCTCGGAACAGCCGCCTGGCAACAGCCGCGTCGGAACAGCGGCTCCATCCTCCTCCTCCGCGTCCCCCCTGTCCGGCGCTTGCCCTGTCTCCACGTCTCTTGACGACAGTTGGCGCGCACTTCTACATTGATTCCAGATAGTAGAAGTTAAGTTCCGCATTGCGGAAGTTTGAACATCTGGAGACTGTGCTCACCGCGGGGCGCGACGGGAGTACGCATCCGACAGCCGAAGCAGGAGTACTCGATGGCCCGTATGACCGCTGCCCGCGCGGCAGTTGAGATCCTCAAGCGCGAGGGCGTCACCGACGCCTTCGGTGTGCCGGGCGCGGCGATCAATCCGTTCTACAAGGCCCTCAAGGAGGGCGGTGGCATCCACCACACCCTCGCCCGTCACGTCGAGGGCGCCTCGCACATGGCCGAGGGGTACACCCGCACCGGGCCGGGCAACATCGGCGTCTGCATCGGCACCTCCGGCCCGGCCGGCACCGACATGATCACCGGCCTGTACTCGGCCATCGGCGACTCCATCCCGATCCTGTGCATCACGGGCCAGGCGCCCACCAGCGTGATCCACAAGGAGGACTTCCAGGCCGTCGACATCGCCTCGATCGCCAAGCCGGTCACCAAAATGGCGGTCACCGTCCTGGAGGCCGCGCAGGTCCCCGGCGTCTTCCAGCAGGCCTTCCACCTGATGCGCTCCGGCCGGCCCGGCCCGGTCCTCATCGACCTGCCGATCGACGTCCAGCTCACCGAGATCGAGTTCGACCCGGAGACGTATGCGCCGCTGCCCGTCTACAAGCCGGCCGCGACCCGCGCCCAGATCGAGAAGGCCCTGTCCTTCCTGCTGGCCGCCGAGCGCCCGGTGATCGTCGCCGGCGGCGGCGTCATCGGGGCCGACGCCGCCGACCTGCTGGTGGAGTTCGCCGAGCTGACCCGGACGCCGGTCGTCCCGACCCTGATGGGCTGGGGCGCGCTGCCCGACGACCACGAGCTGAACGCCGGCATGGTCGGCGTCCAGACCTCGCACCGCTACGGCAACGCCAACTTCCTGGAGTCGGACCTCGTCCTCGGCATCGGCAACCGCTGGGCCAACCGCCACACCGGCTACAAGCTCGACGTGTACCGCGGCGAGCGGAAGTTCGTCCACGTCGACATCGAGCCCACCCAGATCGGCAAGATCTTCCCGCCGGACTACGGTGTCGTCTCCGACGCCAAAATCGCGCTGGAGCTGTTCGTCGAGGTGGCCAAGGAGCTGAAGGCGGCGGGCAGGCTGCCGGACCGCGCCGACTGGGTGGCCTCGACGCAGGAGCGCAAGGCGAGTCTCCTGCGCCGTACGCACTTCGACAACGTGCCCATGAAGCCGCAGCGCGTGTACGAGGAGATGAACAAGGCCTTCGGCCCCGACACCCGCTACGTCACCACCATCGGGCTCTCCCAGATCGCCGGCGCGCAGATGCTGCACGTCTACAAGCCGCGCCACTGGATCAACTGCGGCCAGGCCGGCCCGCTCGGCTGGACCATCCCGGCCGCGATCGGCGTCGCCAAGGCCGACCCGGACTCGCCGGTCGTCGCGCTCTCCGGCGACTACGACTTCCAGTTCATGATCGAGGAGCTGGCGGTCGCCGCACAGCACAGGATTCCGTACGTGCACGTGCTGGTGAACAACGCCTACCTGGGCCTGATCCGTCAGGCGCAGATCGGCCTGGACATCAACTTCCAGGTCAACCTCGAGTTCGAGAACATCAACACGCCCGAGATCGGCGTCTACGGCGTGGACCACGTCAAGGTCGCCGAGGGGCTGGGCTGCAAGGCGATCCGGGTCACCGAGCCGGATCAGCTGGGCGCCGCGTTCGAGCAGGCGAAGAAGCTGGCCGCCGAGCACCAGGTGCCGGTCGTCGTCGAGGCCATCCTGGAGCGGATCACCAACATCTCGATGAGCCGCACCATGGACATCAGCGACATCTCCGAGTTCGAGGACCTGGCCACCGAGCCGGGGCACGCGCCGACGTCGATCAAGCCGCTGAAGGTCTGATCCCGATCCCGCCGCGCACACCAAGGGCGGCCCGTCCAAGAGGACGGGCCGCCCTTTCGCGTCCCCCGTACTTCCCCCGTGCTTCCCCCGTACGGGGCCCGCCGCCCCCGTGCCGGCGGGCCCTGTGCCGGTAATCTGCCCTGCCGAGCGGTGAGTTGATACCTCTGTCGCGGTGTTCAGAGCTTGATTTGAGCATGACGTACTCCCCCTACGGCCGTTGCGGTACGCCCGGCCGCTACAGCTCGTGCTCCGACAAACCCGGCCAGTCGTCGGGGCCGCCTCCCTGCCACTCGACGAGATCCGTCTCCTCCACCTCGATCCGGTCCAGGTCGGCCAGCCGCAGGATCTCCACGACATCGTCCAGATGCGAGGCGATCCCCAGCGTCACGTCCCCCTCGGTGACCCGCCGCGAGCCGTCCAGCGCCGGGGAGTGGACCACGATGTGCGGGTGGTGCATCGGATTGCCCATGGGTTCAGCGTGCGGCGCCGCCCGGTTTCTCGCACGTCGGTCGCCGCCCGTGCGCCTGCGGGTGCGGAGGCGGGGGTCCTTCGACGGACCGGAGCCGCCGCCGGGCGAGGTCTCCCTCCGCCGGTGGTGGCCGGCGTCGGTCTGACCGGTGAAGTGATCGTCCTGCGCCGGTCCGACGGCGGGACGCCCCTGACCAGCCGCATCGCCGTGGCCGAGGCGCGCACCGCGCCGCGAGGTGATCCCCGGCGCCGCGGGCGCATCGGGTGTCCTTGCCGCCGAGGACGAGGAGGCCGTACGGACGGCGGTGCGGCGGTGTCAGGAGAGCCGCCCCGCCGGCGGGCGGCCCGCCGGGCACTTTCGCGGGCAACGCGGAACGCTCCCTCGCCGGAGGCGTCAGGCCGGCGCAGGGAGCGTTCTCGGTGTTGGCCGTCCGACGGCGCGAGGCTGGGCGCGACAGGTCGTTCGCGCCGCCGGACGGAGCAGTGGCCCCCGTCGGGGGGGCTGGGTGGGACCGCGGCGGATGCGACGGAGCCGGGACCCCTTCCCTCTGGTCGAGAAGGGGACGCGGTCCTTGACCACCGCACTGGCTCGCACGCCGCCACGGTCCTCGCCCTGCCCGCGCCCACCGCCGTACGGCCACCCCTCATCCGGGCCGTCCGGTGTGCGCGCGGGCCGCGTGCGGAGATCCCGACCTCCCGTCGGATTCCGTACGCTGCTTGCGGGTTACTGGTCTCAGTCCTCGCGCAGGGCGCGGACCGCCTGCTCCACGCGCTTGCCGTACTCCGGGTCGGCGGCGTGGAAGTGGGCCAGGTTCTTCTCGATCACGTCGTCGCGGGAGACCTGCGAGAGGCCGCCGGCGATGTTCGCGATCAGGCGGGACCTCTCCTCCTCGGACATCAATCGGTAGAGCTCGCCAGCCTGGAAGAAGTCGTCGTCCTTGGTGTGCAGCGGGGCACAGTGGTTGCCCGTGTGGCCCGACACCGCCAGCGGGGCGGAGAGGGGGCGGCCGGTCTCCACCGGGCCGTCGTAGGAGTTCGGCTCGTAGTTCTTGGCGTGCCGGCCCTGGGCGTTGAAGGCCATGTAGCCGTCACGGCCGTAGTTCCGGGCACCGCCCGGAACCGCCTTCGGGGAGTTGACCGGCAGCAGGGTGTGGTTGACACCGAGCCGGTAGCGGTGGGCGTCCGCGTAGGCGAACAGGCGGCCCTGGAGCATCTTGTCCGGGGACGGCCCGATGCCGGGCACGAAGTTGTTCGGGGAGAACGCGGCCTGCTCGACCTCGGCGAAGACGTTGTCCGGGTTGCGGTCCAGCACCAGGCGGCCCACGCGCTGCAGCGGGTAGTCCTTGTGCGACCAGACCTTGGTCAGGTCGAACGGGTTGAAGCGGTAGTCCGCCGCCTCGGCCGCCGGCATGAGCTGCACGTACAGGGTCCAGGACGGGTGCACGCCGCGCTCGATGGCCTGGAGCAGGTCCGTCTGGTGGGAGTTGGGGTCCTTGCCCGCGATCTCCGCGGCCTGATCGGCCGACAGGCAGCGGATGCCCTGGTTCGTCTTGAAGTGGTACTTGACGAAGAAGGCCTCGCCCTGGGCGTTGGTCCACTGGTAGGTGTGGGAGCCGTAGCCGTTCATGTGGCGGTACGACGCCGGGATGCCGCGGTCGCCCATCAGCCAGGTGATCTGGTGCGTGGCCTCGGGGGAGTGGGCCCAGAAGTCCCAGACGTTGTCCGGCTCCTGACGGCCCGTGAACGGGTCGCGCTTCTGCGAGTGGATGAAGTCGGGGAACTTGATCGGGTCCTTGATGAAGAACACCGGGGTGTTGTTGCCGACGAGGTCGTAGTTGCCCTCCTCGGTGTAGAACTTCACCGCGAAGCCACGCGGGTCACGCACGGCGTCCGCGCCGCCGAGGGAGTCGGCGACCGTGGAGAAGCGCAGGAACACCTCGGTGCGCTTGCCGATCTCGCCGAGGAAGTCGGCGTGGGTGTAGCCGGTGACGTCGTCCGTCACCTCGAAGTGGCCGTACGCGCCGGAACCACGGGCGTGCACCACGCGCTCCGGGATCCGCTCGCGGTTGAAGCGCGCGAGCTTCTCCAGGAGGTGCTGGTCCTGGATCAGGAGCGGGCCGCCGACGCCGGCGGAGGCGGAGTTCTGGTTGTCGGCGACCGGTGCGCCGGACTCTGTCGTGAGCACGCGCTTCGACATCGTGGACCTTCCGTGCGGATGGCAGCGGAAATCTTCTTCCGCTTTGTGGAGCCTAGAAGTCTTCGTGGAGCCTAGGAGTGGGGCGATCTGAACGTCAACACTTTGTTGAATTCGATCTCAGGGGTGATTCCGGACGGCGCCGCCGCCTGGGCGCGACAGGACAGGTGTCAGCGGCGGCGCCGCCCGGAAGTCTGTGCGGTCTCGTCAGACCTGGGCGCCGGAGAGGCGCTCCACCGCCCGCAGCAGGGCCGAGTGGTCCAGGCCGCCGTCGCCCTGGGCGCGCAGCGAGGCGACCAGCTGGGCGACCACGGCGCCGACCGGCAGGGCGGCACCCACGTTGCGGGCGGCGTCGGTCACGATGCCCATGTCCTTGTGGTGCAGGTCGATGCGGAAGCCGGGCTTGAAGTCGCGGGTGAGGAAGTTGTCCTTCTTCCGCGTCAGCACCGTCGAGCCGGCCAGCCCGCCGTTGAGGACGTCGAGGGCGGCCCGCAGGTCCACGCCCGACTTCTCCAGGAAGACCACGGCCTCGGCGCAGGCCTGGATGTTGACGGCGACGATCAGCTGGTTGGCCGCCTTCACGGTCTGGCCGCAACCGTGCGGGCCGCACAGCACGATGGTCCTGCCGAGCGCCTCGAAGATCGGCTTCGCCTGCTCGAAGTCGGCCTGCTCGCCGCCGACCATGATCGACAGTACGGCCTCGACGGCACCGGCCTCACCGCCGGACACCGGGGCGTCCAGCACCCGGACGCCCTTGTCCCCGGCGGCCTTCGCCAGGTCGACGGAGGTCTGCGGGGTGATCGAGGACATGTCGATCAGCAGGGCGCCCCGCCGCGCGTTCGCCAGGATGCCCCCCGGGCCGTAGGCGATGGCCTCGACCTGCGGGGACGCGGGCACCATCGTGATGACGACGTCGGCGTCGCGCACGGCCTCGGCGATCGAGGAGGCGGCCGTACCGCCTGCGGCGGTCAGGCGGTCCAGCTTGTCCTGCTCCAGGGTGAAGCCGGTGACGTCGTAACCCGCCTTGATCAGGTTCTCGGACATGGGGGAGCCCATGATGCCGAGGCCGATCCACGCGATCTTGGGGAGGGTGTTGCTCATGATGGGGGTGCCTCTCTCACTGCTCTGCGAAGTCAGGGGGGTTCAGCGCGCCGTGCGCGCTTCGCGCGGGAGCCAGTCGAAGGCCTCGGCGCTCGGCCGGTCGCCCGGCTTGTACTCCAGGCCGACCCAGCCGTCGTAACCGGCCTTCTTCAGCTGGTCGAGCAGCTCCTCCAGCGGGAGCGAACCCGTGCCCGGGGCGCCGCGGCCGGGGTTGTCGGCGATCTGCACATGGCCGGTCTTCGCCGCGTACTGCTCGGTCACCGACGGCAGGTCCTCGCCGTTCATGGACAGGTGGTACAGGTCCATCAGGAACGCCGCGTTCCCGAGGCCCGTCGCCTCGTTGACCTTGTCCGCGATCCCGACGGCGGCGGGCGCGCTCACCAGCGGGTACAGCGGCGACTCCGGCTGGTTCAGCGCCTCGATCAGCAGGACCGCGCCGATCCGGTCGGCGGCCCTGGCCGCGAGGACCAGGTTCTCCTGGGCGAGCGCGTCCTGCTCGGCCGGATCCACGCCTTCGACGCGGTTGCCGTACAGGGCGTTGAGCGCTTTGCAGCCGAGGGACGCGGCGAAGCCGGCGGCCACGTCGATGTTGGCGCGGAATTTCTCCGACTCGGCACCGGGGACCGACAGGGCGCCGCGGTCCGGGCCCGGCAGCTGTCCGGCGTAGAAGTTCAGGCCTGTGAGCCGGACGCCCGCGTCCTCGATCGCCTTTCTCAGGGCGTCCAGTTCCGACTGGGCGGGGGTGGGGGAGTCGACCCAGGGCCACCACAGCTCGACCGCCGTGAAGCCCGCCGCGGCGGCGGCCGCGGGACGCTCCAGGAGCGGGAGTTCCGTGAAGAGGATCGACAGGTTGACGTTGAAGCGCTGGTCTGCGAATCCCATCGGGGGCCGCGCTCCCTTCCGTGGTCGATATTCCGTATAGCGGAAGTTTGTTTCTGCTTAATGGAAGATTGCCGCCGGGTGTCGACGCTTGTCAAGGGGGGTCGGCCGGCCGTTCGGCCCCGGTCCGGTCACAGCCGCCAAAAAATCCGCGCCGCGCGTTAGGTTGTGCGCGTGCGATTGAGAGTGGAGTTCACGACCGAACCCTTCGACCTGGACGAGGCGCCCGCGCACGCCCTGGTGGCGCGGGAGGTCGTCGAGACCGCCGAGCTCGACGCCGTCGACGTCGGTCCGTTCGGCAACACGGCGGAGGGCGGCGCGGACCGCGTGCTCACCGCCGTGGACGCGCTGCTGCGCAAGAGCCTCGAGGCCGGTGCCACCCGGATCTCGCTCCAGGTCAACGTGATCGACGACGGGATCGGGGAGGGGGAGTAGGTGACCGGGGACGAGCCCTTCATCACGGCCGTGAAGCCGCTGGTCGACGCCATGGGCGGGCGGATGCTCCCGCCGGACGAGGCCGGTCCCGAGGACGTCGTCCTGGCCTGGGAGGGCGTCGACGTCGTCGCCGTGCGCCTGCCCCAGCTCGCCGACTCCCTCGACCACATCCTGGCGGCCATGGAGCGCCGCCGGGGCCGGCCGCTGGCCGATCTGGACCGCAGGGCGAAGCAGGAGATCGTGCGTACGCTGGAGGCGCGCGGTGCCTTCGCCGTGCGGCACGGCGTGGAGACCGTGGCGAGCGCGCTCGGGGTGAGCCGCTTCACGGTCTACAACTACCTCAACCGCGAGAAGGGTGTCTGACCGCACGGAGTGCCGTGCGGCCGTGCGGTCTCCGGTCCGGCCGGCTTGTTACGCGGATTTTTCAACAAAGTGTTGACGTGGCGTTTCCGGGGGCGTTAGCTATCGGCAGCCCGTTCAGCACGACGGCCCATCGCGGCCACGGAGGCTCCCGTGACTTCGACTTCCACGCCCCCGGGCCTGTCCCGGTTCAACGCCCTGGAGGAGAGCGAGGCCCTCGCCGCCCTCCACGAGGCGTGCGCCTCCACCGAGTGGGCCCGGCGACTGCTCGCCGCCCGCCCCTACGTCACCACCGACGAGCTCTACGCCGCCAGCGACGCCGCCATGGCCGAGCTCGGCACGCCGGACCTCGAGGAGGCGATGGCCGGTCACCCGCCGATCGGGCGCCCCAAGCCGGGGGACCCGGCCTCCGCGCGGGAACAGTCCGGCATGGCCGGCGCCGCCGAGGAACTCAGGGCCGAGATGCTCGAACTGAACCTGGCCTACCAGGAGAAGTTCGGCCACGTGTTCCTGATCTGCGCCACCGGACGCACCGGTGAGCAGATGCGCGACGCGGTCAAGCAGCGGATCGGCAACGCGCCGGAGCAGGAGCGGGAGATCGTCCGCACCGAGCTGGGCAAGATCAACCGCATCCGGCTGGCCCGACTCGTCGAAGAGGACGCCTGACACCATGAGCACCAGCACCACCGCCTCCGTGTCCACACACATCCTGGACACCTCGGTCGGCCGCCCCGCCGAGGGCGTCGCCGTCCAGCTCAGCGCCCGCACCGGCCGCGAAGCGGACTGGCAGGCGCTCGGCGGCTCCGCGACCGACGCCGACGGCCGGTGCCAGGACCTGCCGGCACTGCCGGAGGGGACGACACACGTACGGCTCGACTTCGCGGTCGAACCGTATTTCGAGAAGAAGCAAGCCGATGCGCAGCAGGACGCCCCCGCGAATCGGGACAGCGGACGGGCCGTGTTCTTCCCGGAGGTGGCGATCACGTTCGCCGTCGTACCGGGCGAGCACTACCACGTGCCGCTGCTGCTCAACCCGTTCGGCTACTCCGTTTACCGAGGGAGCTAGCTAATGCCCACCATCCTGGGACAGAACCAGTACGGCAAGGCCGAGAACCGAGTCGTAAAGATCACGCGGGACGGCGCCACCCACCACATCAAGGACCTCAACGTCTCGGTCGCGCTGAGCGGCGACATGGACGACGTCCACTACTCCGGCTCCAACGCCCACGTCCTGCCGACCGACACCACCAAGAACACGGTGTTCGCGTTCGCCAAGGAGTACGGCATCGAGTCCGCCGAGCAGTTCGGCATCCACCTCGCCCGCCACTTCGTCACCTCGCAGGAGCCGATCCACCGCGCCCGGATCCGGATCGAGGAGTACGCCTGGGAGCGGATCGAGACCTCCGACGCCAACTCCAAGTTCATCGGCGCGGACGAGGTCAAGCACTCGTTCGTGAAGAAGGGCCAGGAGACCCGCCTCACCCAGATCACCTACGACGGTGAGAACTGGGAGGTCATCTCCGGTCTGAAGGACCTGACGGTGATGAACTCGACCAACTCCGAGTTCTGGGGCTACATCAAGGACAAGTACACGACGCTGCAGGAGGCGCACGACCGCATCCTCGCGACGTCGGTCTCCGGCCGCTGGCGGTTCAACTGGACCGACGACGCGCAGAAGACGCCCAACTGGGAGAAGTCCTACGAGCAGGTCAAGAAGCACATGCTCCAGGCCTTCGCCGAGACCTACTCCCTCTCCCTGCAGCAGACGCTGTACCAGATGGGCGCGCGCATCATCAACAACCGCAGCGAGATCGACGAGGTCCGCTTCTCACTGCCGAACAAGCACCACTTCCTGGTCGACCTGGAGCCCTTCGGGCTCAAGAACGACAACGAGGTCTACTTCGCCGCCGACCGGCCCTACGGCCTGATCGAGGCGACCATCCTCCGGGACGGCTGCGAGCCGAAGATCCCGGTCGACATGACCAACCTCTGACGCGGGACGCGTGCTCCCGGCCCCGCCACCCGGGCCGGGGACACGCCACACCGGAGGGACCACCATGGCACTGCCTGCGAAGGGGCCGGCCCAGGCCCCCCGCTCCACCCTGCCGGTGCACACCGAGGACGCCGTCATGTCCGTGCACCCGGTGGACGAGAAGCTTCACGTCTCGCGGCTCGTCCCCGTCGCGCTCCAGCACATCGCCGCCATGTACGCAGGCGTTGTCACTCCTCCGCTGATCATCGGCCAGGCCTGCGGACTCGACATCGCGGCCCGCACCCGGCTGATCGCCGCCAGTCTGCTCATCGCGGGTGTGGCGACCGTCCTGCAGACCATCGGCGTCAAGGGGTTCGTCGGCAACCGGCTGCCTTTCGTCAACGCCGCCTCCTCCGCCGGCATCGCGCCGATCCTCGCGATCGCCGAGACCAACGCCAAGGGCCACCGACTCCCCGCCGTCTACGGCGCGGTGATGGCCGCCGGCGTCTTCTGCCTCGCGGTCGGGCCGTTCTTCGGACGGCTGCTGCGCTTCTTCCCGCCGCTGGTCACCGGAGTCGTCATCACCCTGATCGGCGTGACACTGATGCCGGTCCCGGTGAGCTGGGCGCAGGGCGGCGACGAGACCGCCGCCGACTTCGGCTCCATGAAGCACCTCGCACTCGCCGGATTCACGCTCGCCGTGATCCTGCTGATCCAGCGTTTCGGCCGCGGCTTCGTCAAGCAGGTCGCCCTGCTGTCCGGGCTGCTCGTCGGCACGCTGGCCGCGATACCGTTCGGGATGGCCGACTTCACCGCCTTCAGGTCAGCGCCGGTCGCCGCCCTGCCCACGCCGTTCGCGTTCGGCCCGCCCGAGTTCCAGCCCGCGGCCGTCCTGTCGCTGTGCATCGTGATGCTGGTGCTGATGACCGAATCCAGCGCCGGGATGCTGGCCCTCGGCGAGATCTGCGCGCGCCGCGCCGACGCGAGGACCATCACCCGTGGCCTGCGCACCGACGGCATCGCCACCCTGCTCGGCCCCGTCTTCGGAGGCTTCCCCACCTCCGCCTTCGCCCAGAAAGTCGGCGTGGTCTCGCTGACCCGGGTGCGCAGCCGCTACGTGGTCGCCGTCGCCGGCGGCGCCCTGCTGGTCCTCGGCGCCTTCCCGGTGCTCGGCGCGGTCGTCTCCCTGGTCCCCATGCCGGTCCTCGGCGGCGCGGGCATCGTGCTCTTCGGCTCCATCGCCGTCAGCGGCATCCGTACGCTGTCCGAGGCCGGACTGGACGACAGCTCCAACATCATCCTGGTCGCGGTGGCGCTGGGCGCGGGCATCATCCCGCCGGCCGCGCCGGCCTTCTACGCCGGCTTCCCGGACTGGGCGCAGACCGTGCTGGGATCCGGCATCAGCGCCGGCGCGCTCGTCGCCGTTCTGCTCAATCTGTTCTTCCACCATCTCGGCACCCGGAGCCGCCAGCCCGCTCCGGCACTCAAATCCTCCTAGGGTCCTGCCGTGCCCTCCCGTGGACACCCCTTCGGTCCGCGGGCCGCCACCGACAGACAAGGAAGCACCATGGCACCATCGGCAGACCAGCGCATCGTCATCGAGAACTGTGCGATCGCCACCGTGGACGCGGGCGACACCGAGTACGCCTCCGGGTACCTCGTACTCGCCGGCAACCGCATCGAGTCGGTCGGCGCGGGCCGGGCCCCCGAAGGCCTTGAGAACGTCGTGCGCCGGATCGACGCGAGCGGTCATCTGGCCACGCCCGGTCTGGTCAACACCCACCACCACTTCTACCAGTGGATCTCCCGCGGCCTGGCCACCGACCACAACCTGTTCAACTGGCTCGTCGCGCTCTACCCGGTCTGGGCGCGCATCGACGAGCAGATGTCCCACGCGGCCGCGCAGGGGTCCCTCGCCATGATGGCCCGCGGCGGCGTCACCACCGCCATGGACCACCACTACGTCTACCCGCACGGCTCCGGCGACCTGTCCGGCTCGATCATCCGCGCCGCCGCCGAGATGGGCGTCCGCTTCACGCTGGCCCGTGGCTCGATGGACCGCAGCGAGAAGGACGGCGGCCTGCCGCCGGACTTCGCCGTCGAGACCCTGGAGGGTGCGCTCTCCGCGACCGAGGACACCGTTCGCAAGCACCACGACACCTCCTTCGACGCGATGACCCAGGTGGCGGTCGCACCCTGCTCGCCGTTCTCCGTCTCCACCGAACTGCTGAGCCAGGGTGCGGAGTTGGCCCGTCGCCTGGGCGTGCGGCTGCACACTCACGGCTCGGAGACCGTGGAGGAGGAGAAGTTCTGCCACGAGCTGTTCGGCATGGGTCCGACCGACTACTTCGAGTCCACCGGCTGGCTCGGCGAGGACGTGTGGATGGCGCACTGCGTCCACATGAACGACTCCGACATCGCCGCGTTCGGCCGTACGAAGACCGGTGTGGCCCACTGCCCGTCGTCCAACGCCCGTCTCGCGGCGGGTATCGCGAGGGTCCCGGACATGCTGGCAGCCGGCGTCCCGGTCGGCCTCGGCGTCGACGGCACGGCCTCCAACGAGTCCGGCGAACTCCACACCGAGCTGCGCAACGCCCTGCTGATCAACCGTCTCGGCGCCCACCGCGAGGCCGCGCTGAACGCCCGCCAGGCGCTGCGGCTCGGCACCTACGGCGGCGCCCAAGTGCTGGGCCGGGCCGACCAGATCGGCTCGCTGGAGCCCGGCAAGCTGGCCGACGTGGTGCTGTGGAAGATGGACACCCTCGCCCACGCCTCGATCGCCGACCCGGTGACCGCGCTGGTCTTCGGCGCGGCGGCTCCGGTCACCGCGTCCTTCGTCAACGGCAGGCAGATCGTCGACAACGGCCGCCTGCTCACGGTCGACGAGGACGCCGTCGCCCGCACCACCCGCGAGGAGGCCCAGCGCCTCGCCCGGATCGTCGCCCAGGCCTGATCCCCACCCAGGCCGGCGGCCGGCCACCCCTGCGGCCAGCCCGCCGGACGACCTCGGCGAGCCCGCCCCGAGCGGACCCGCCGGAAAGACCAGGTGGTCGCCCCGCGCGGCCGGTCCGCCGGAGGACCCCGGCGGCCGCCGCCCGGAGCGGACCCACCGAACACCCGGCGGCCCGCCCTGCACGGGTGGCCGCCCGACAAACCTGGCGGTCGCCCCGTACGGGCGAACGCGACAGGTCTCGGCAGGCCGGACACGCGGCTGGTCTGCCGGAGGACTTGGCAGGCCGGACACGCGGCTGGTCTGCCGGACGACTTGGCAGACGGACTTACGGCCGGTCTGCCGGAGGACTTGGCAGGTTGCCCCGTGTGGGTGGCGTGCTGGAGGACTCGGCAGTTGCCCTGCACGGGCGGCGTGCCGGGAGACGCGGCGGTCGCCCCGTGTGGGCGGTTCGCCGGACGACTCGGCAGGTGGCCCGTGCGGGCCGGCTGCCGGAAGGCACGGCGGTGTCGCCCCCCTCATGGGCGGCCCGCCGGAACGCTCCGGCCGGGAGGGACGGCTCCCGGCCGGGGTCCGTGGACCCGAGCGGGGTCCACGGCAGCCGTCTCCGGGGCGCGTGTGTACGCACGCGCCCCGGAACGGTCACCGCTCGACCCGCTCAGCGCCACCCCGTCCCGGTCCCGCACGACCACACGCACCACCTCCCTGAAACCCACGTCGACGACGACGTGTCACCCGCCCGGAGGAGCCGCCGTGGCCGCCCATCCTGTTGACGAGAAACTCCCCGCCCTCAAAATGGCGACCAGCGGCCTGCAGCACGTGGCCGCCATGTACGCGGGAGTGGTCGCCCCGCCCCTGATCGTCGGCGCGGCCATAGGGCTGTCCGGCAAAGACCTCACCTTCCTCACCGGAGCCTGTCTGTTCACCGCCGGGCTCGCCACCTTCCTGCAGACCCTCGGCTTCTGGAAGATCGGCGCCCGTCTGCCGTTCGTCAACGGCGTGACCTTCGCCGGCGTCGCGCCCATGACGGCGATCGTCGCCTCCGCCAAGGACAAGTCCGACGCGCTGCCCATGATCTTCGGCGCGGTCATCGTCGCCGGCCTCCTCGGCTTCCTCGCCGCCCCCGTCTTCTGCAAGGCCGTCCGCTTCTTCCCGCCCGTCGTCACCGGTTCGGTCATCACCCTGATCGGCGTCTCCCTGCTCCCGGTCGCCTTCGGCTGGGCCCAGGGACCGAACCCCGCCGCGCACGACTACGGCTCGACGACCAACCTCACCCTGGCCGGTGTCACCCTCCTCATCGTGCTGCTGCTGCGCCGTTTCACCCGCGGTTTCGTCAAGCAGATCGCGGTCCTGCTCGGCCTGATCATCGGCACGCTCATCGCGATACCCTTCGGCGTCACCGACTTCAGCCCGGTCGTGCACTCCGCCGTCGTGGGCTTCCCGGCCCCCTTCCACTTCGGCGCCCCGACCTTCCACATCGCGGCGATCCTGTCGATGTGCGTGGTGATGGTCGTCTCCATGACGGAGTCCACGGCCGACATGCTGGCGCTCGGCGAGATCGTCGAACGCCCCTCGGACGAGCGGACCATCGCGGCCGGCCTGCGCGCCGACACCCTCGGCTCCGCCCTCAGCCCGCTCTTCAACGGCTTCATGTGCAGCGCCTTCGCCCAGAACATCGGCCTCGTCGCCATGACGAGGATCCGCAGCCGCTTCGTCGTCGCCGTGGGCGGCGGCTTCCTCGTCCTGATGGGTCTGTGCCCGATGGCCGCCTCGCTCATCGCGGTCGTCCCGCGCCCGGTCCTCGGCGGCGCCGGGGTCGTCCTGTTCGGCTCGGTCGCCGCCAGCGGCATCCAGACCCTGGTGCGGGCGGGCCTGGAGAAGGACAACAACGTCCTGATCGTCGCCGTCTCCCTCGCGGTCGGCATCATCCCGATCACCGCTCCGGGCTTCTACCACGCCTTCCCCGACACCGCGAAGATCGTCCTGGACTCCGGCATCTCCACCGGCTGTCTCAGCGCCGTCCTGCTCAACCTCGTCTTCAACCACCTCGGCAGGAACCGTGACGCCGAGGACGTCACCCATCCCATGGAAGCGGGCCAGGAACTCACGCCCACGCACTGAGAACCGGCGCGGGGTACGGCGACCGCCGTACCCCCCCCCCAGCCCAGGCGCCCAGGTTGGCCCAGTGCCCAGTCAGCGGCCCGCCCCCGCGCGGCCCTCCCCCGCGGGGGTGTACGCCGGGC
>NZ_JBEYYJ010000048.1:0-45237 GCF_040645475.1 Streptomyces sp. NPDC046759
CCCTTGGCGGGGGGGATTCCGCCGGCCCCCCACCCCGGGGGGCCCGGAACCCCACCCCCCCCCCCCCCCTCCGGGCCTGGCCCCCCCTCCCCGCAGGAGGGAAGCGGGGCCATCGCCCGTAGGCGGCGCGGGACGCCGCGCGACCGGCCGCGACGGCGCCCACGGAAGACGGCTCTAGCCCTTCCAGGCCCGGACCACCAGGCCCTCCCGCACCTCGAAGTTCAGCCGTCCCGCCCGATACTCCATGGTGATGATCGCGCCCGGGGGCAGCGACCGTACCGTCGACCATCCCCGCTGCCGAGCGAGCCGCTCGGCGTGCGCGGCGTCGAGGCCGACGTACCCGTCCGGACTGTCCTGGGGCTCCGCTGGCGGAGTGGGAATCGGTGCCATGCGGCCACGCTAGGCCGCGACCGGCGGTGACGGAAGCAGGGCACGGCCGGGTAAGAGTCTCATCCGGCTCTCGTCACACTTGTGTCACAGCTTCCCGGCCACCGTTTCCCTCGAACTCCGTCACACGTACGGGCGTTTCCGCACGGCCCATCGGGGTAATCGAACAGAATTCACGAGTTCCGGAGTACCCCTCCGAATTAACCGGACGGAATGCGCGGCGGTAGGGATCAGTACGAGCCCGGGAGGTGATTCCCCGCGCAATGCCGAGCAATGCCAGGAGAGCTGACGCCGCATAGGAATTTCACGGGTTCGGCACATGACCGCCGTATGCCCCCTGCCGGAGCGGGACCGGGTGGGCCCGGTCCAGGGCGGCGTCGAGCCGGTCCCGGATCGTCCTGATCGCCTCGGTCAGCTCGGCGGGTTCGATCACCTCGAAGGGGAAACCGGTCATCATGATGTGAATGACCATCACCTCGAGGTTCGGGGCTCCGCTGCGCAGGATGCAGGCGCCCTCCCCGTCCGCCTCCAGCGTCCCGGCGGACGGGGAGATCCGCTCGGCGGCCTCGTGCAGGGGCACCAGGAGCCGTACCGCGGAGTGCGTGGCGTAGGCGCGCGTGGAGACGCCCTTGGACACATAGGCGGCCAGGTCCTCGGCGGGCGGCCGGCGCGGGGTGAAGCGCGGCCCGTGCGGCGGCCTGGGGCTGATGCGGTCGACGCGGAAAGTACGCCAGTCCGCCCGGTCGACGTCCCAGGCGACCAGATACCAGCGCCGCTCGGTGCACACCAGCCGGTGCGGCTCGACGGTACGGCGGCTGTCCGCGCCTTCGTGCGTGGGGTACGCGAAGCGCAGCCGCTCGGCGTCCCGGCACAGGTGCGCCAGTTCGGTCAGGAGCGCCGGGTCGACGTCCGCGGCCGGCGGGCCGCCGCGCAGCATCGGCACGGTGAAGGCGTTGAGGGCGCTCACCCGGCGGCGCAGCCGGTTCGGCAGCACCTGTTCGAGCTTGGCGAGGGCCCGCACGGAGGTCTCGCCGATGCCCTCGATGCCCTGTCCGGCGGCGGTGCGCAGACCGACGGCCACGGCGACGGCCTCGTCGTCGTCCAGCAGCAGCGGCGGGAGTTCGGCACCCGCGCCCAGCTGGTATCCGCCCCCGGTGCCGGGGCTGGCGTTGACCGGGTAGCCCAGCTCGCGCAGCCGGTCCACGTCCCGGCGGACGGTGCGTGTGGTGACACCCAGCCGGTCGGCGAGTTCGGCGCCGGACCACTCGCGGTGGGCCTGGAGCAGTGAGAGCAGACGCAGCAGACGTGCCGAGGTCTCCAACATGGGGCCGAGTCTGTCAGGGAACGCGGACAGCCGCTGTCCTCGACGGGCAGCGGCTGTCCTGCAGGTGCCGGCGCTCAGAGCGCGAGGCGCTGGCCGGGCACGATCAGGTTCGGGTCGTCGCCGATGACCTTCTTGTTGGCGGCGTAGATGCGCTGCCAGGTCGTCCCGTGCCGGGCGGCGATGACACTCAGCGTGTCGCCCTCACGGACGGTGTAGTTCCCCGCGCCGCGGGACTCGCTGCGGTTCGTGTGCCCCGTCGGACGTTCCGGCGCCTGCGCCGGTGCGGACTTCGTCGTCACGCTGCCCTTGTCGACGCTCGTACCGGTGGCCTCGGCCGCCGGGGCGGCGCCGAAGGCTCCGGCGTGGCCCGAGCAGACCGGCCAGGCACCCCAGCCCTGGGCCTGCTGGACCTTGGCGGCGACGGCGATCTGCGCGCTCCGGGAGGCCTGGTCGGCCGTCGGGGCGTAGGCGGTGCCGCCGTACGCGCGCCAGGTGCCGGCGGAGAACTGGAGCCCGCCGTAGTAGCCGTTGCCGGTGTTGATGTGCCAGTTGCCGCCGCTCTCGCACTGGGCGATGCGGTCCCACACTCCGTTGTCCGCCGCGGCGGCGTTGCCGGTGGCGGCCAGCAGTCCCAGCGGGGCCAGCAGCGCGGCTCCGGCCAGCGCGGCCGTCGTACGGCCCTTGCGGGCACCGTCGGGGCGGTCGGTGTTGCGGGTGGTATCGGCACACTCGGACATGTAATTCCCTCTCCACGAACCCGGGCTCCCCCGGGCGGATCACGTCTGGCCGCGCATGGCCGCGGTTCGTCGTGCCGCCCCGTCCTCGTGGCCGGTGCCGGCGTCGTGCGTTGCCGGTGCCGGGCGTCGGACGTACCCGAGCGGTGCTCGTTGCACACGGCGGAGGAATGTAGAGAGGGCGGGCGGCCGGAATCAACCAACTCCTCGTCGCTCCAGGCCAGTTCCCCGTTACCGCGGGTATCGTCGATTTTCGGCCACCCACTACATTCCCTGATTTCCTGATTTTTCGACCAAAGACCGCGGCGATCTGTGACTCACTTCACCTCGTCAATTTCCTTGACACAGCGGTGAGTTGACGGTGCGTAGCAGAATGGGAGCCTCCGGTGACCGTGTGCGCTGGTTGGTTCGAACCGGTTGCCCCCGGGGCGTGACCCCCACCACAGGACGTCCGTTGTCTTCTTCATGAGCCCGGAACCCCGGGGCTCAGCGGCCGGGAGCCACCCGGTCGACCCAGCACGCATCCCCAGGGAGCCACCGTGCCGCGCATGCTCGACGTCAGTGACGCCGTACGCGCCGAGATCGGCGACGAAGAAGCCGACCGGCTGCTCGCCGGAGAGAACGCCCCGGGCAGTTACGACTGCACGTCCTGCCGCACCCCGGGCGACTCCGAGCAGGAGCGCACCAGCACCGTTCTGTTCGTCGGCGACGAGACCGCCGTCCTCGCCTTCGCCCACGCCAGCTGCCTGCCCTCGCAGGTCGTCCAGGTCACCGAGGAGCAGTTGCAGGGCGCCGTGCGGTCCATCGGCGGCGTCGCCGCCGCGGGCGAACCGCAGCAGACCGCGCCCGAGCAGGCGGTGCTGGGCGTGACCAGCGGACTCGTCCTGATCGAGGGCGAGCTGCACCCCGCACTCGTCGTCGAGCCGACCTCGCCGATCGTGCGCCCGGGGTCCATCGGGGCGGGCGACGATTTCCTTCCGCTGCTCATCGAGCAGGGGTTCATGCCGGTGACCGAGCTGGCGTCCGTACCACCGGTGCTGCACGGCTGGTCGGTGCTGCTCGCCGTGGGCCGGCTGCACGCGGTGCTGCAGCCTTCGGCGAACGGCGGGCAGCCCGTCGCGTGGTGGCAGGCCCACCAGCCGCTGCAGGTGACGGACAGCTGGCGGGCCGCCGCCAACAAGCACCAGCAGGTGCTGATGTTCGCGGCCCCGGTGGGTTCGATCGGGCGGCAGCCGCGGGAGGATCTGCTGCGGGGGTCGCTCGACCAGGCGGCGGCACAGGGGAAGCTGGTCGCGGCGGCGCTGCCGCTCGCGGGCACGTGAGCGTCGCCCGATGAGCGGGGAGGGTGCGGCGGTCGGTTCCTCGCGCCCCTAAAGGCATGCCCCGGACCCGCATCCCTTCGCAGGTGCCGTCGTTTGGACATACGTGCACGCATACGACACTCCTCCCCACCGGTCACCGTTCCCCTCCATTCCCTCCGCACGGACGGGGCAGGACGGGTCCGGTGGTGCCTCGGCCACGCCGATCTACGACTCGCTCTACGCCGAGTGGGTCAAGACCTTCCGCACGTTGCCCGGTGACCGCAGCGGGGAGGAGGGGCTGAGGTTCAGCCCCTTCGGGCACCTCTCGGACCGCACGGGGTCCTACGGAGGGCACCGGGCCGGGTCGTTCAGCAGCTCCTACAGCGCCTACAGCGCCGGCGCGTACAGCGCGCGGCAGCAGTCGCAGTGGCAGCGGGTCGGCACGCCGGGGCGGCAGCAGCAGGACACCGGGATGCAGCACGTTCCGGCCCCGGCGCTGCCTCCGGGGCCGCGCCGAGGCCTGTGACCGGCGTACGGTGAAGGGCGGCACCCTGGTCCACCAGGGGCCGCCCTTCACGTCGTACAGCCGTTACTTCTTCTTCGCGCCGCGCTTCTCGCGCACCCGCACCGAGATCTGGATCGGGGTGCCCTCGAAGCCGAACTCCTCGCGCAGGCGGCGCTCGAGGAAGCGCCGGTAGCCGGCCTCGATGAAGCCGGAGGCGAACAGGACGAACCGCGGGGGCTTGGTGCCGGCCTGGGTGCCGAAGAGGATGCGCGGCTGCTTGCCGCCCCGGACCGGGTGCGGGTGGGCGGAGACCAGCTCGCCGAGGAAGGCGTTCAGGCGGCCGGTGGGCACGCGGGTCTCCCAGCCGGCGAGGGCGGTCTCGATCGCCGGGACCAGCTTCTCCATGTGGCGGCCGGTGCGCGCCGAGACGTTCACGCGCGGGGCCCAGGCGACCTGGCCCAGCTCGGTCTCGATCTCCCGCTCCAGGTAGTAGCGGCGCTCCTCGTCGAGGGTGTCCCACTTGTTGTACGCGACGACCACGGCGCGGCCCGCCTCGACGGCCATGGTGACGATCCGCTGGTCCTGTACGGAGATGTTCTCGGAGGCGTCGATCAGGATGACGGCGACCTCCGCCTTCTCCACCGCGGCCGCGGTGCGCAGGGAGGCGTAGTAGTCGGCGCCCTGCTGGAGGTGGACGCGCTTGCGGATGCCCGCCGTGTCGACGAACTTCCAGGTCACGCCGCCCAGTTCGATCAGCTCGTCGACCGGGTCACGGGTGGTGCCCGCGAGCTCGTTGACGACGACGCGCTCCTCGCCGGCCACCTTGTTCAGCAGGGAGGACTTGCCGACGTTCGGGCGGCCGATCAGGGCGATCCGGCGCGGACCGCCGATGCCGCCCCCGCCGAAGGTCTCGCGCGGCGCGTCCGGCAGGACCTCGAGCACGGCGTCCAGCATGTCGCCGGTGCCGCGGCCGTGCAGCGCCGAGACGGGGTGCGGCTCGCCGAGGCCGAGGTTCCACAGATAGGCCGCGTCGGCCTCGCCGCTCGGGCCGTCGACCTTGTTGGCGCACAGCACGACCGGCTTGCCGGCCTTGCGCAGCAGCCGGACGACCGCCTCATCGGTGTCGGTCGCGCCGACCTTGGCGTCCACGACGAAGACGACCGCGTCGGCCGCCTCGATCGCGTACTCGGCCTGGGCGGCGACGGAGGCGTCGATGCCGAGGACGTCCTGCTCCCAGCCGCCGGTGTCGACGACCTTGAAGCGGCGGCCGGCCCATTCGGCCTCGTAGGTCACGCGGTCGCGGGTGACGCCGGGCTTGTCCTCGACGACCGCCTCGCGGCGGCCGATGATCCGGTTCACCAGGGTCGACTTGCCGACATTGGGGCGGCCGACGACGGCGAGCACGGGCAGCGGGCCGTGGCCCGCCGCCTCGATGGCGCCCTCGACGTCCTCGATGTCGAAGCCCTCTTCCGCGGCGAGCTCCATGAACTCCGCGTACTCGGCGTCGCCGAGAGCCCCGTGGTCGTACTCGTGCTCAGCCGAGTCGCCGGGCTGGATGTCGTCGTTCATGAAGTGCGTACCTCGTCGTTCATTCGTCGTGGTCGGTGGATCGGTCCGATTCGTCCTGGCTGATCCACTACTCAAGTGTCGCCTAGCGCCCGGTCAGGCGCCTGGCGTTTTCCAGGTGGCTGGTGAGCTGCTTCTGGATGCGCTCGGTCGCCTCGTCCAGCGCCGTGCGCGTGCGGCGTCCGCTCCCGTCGCCCGCTTCGAAGGGGTCGCCGAAGACGACGTCGATACGGGAGCGCACCGGTGGCAGCCCCTTTATCAACCGTCCCCGCTTCCCGGAACTTCCCAGGACGGCGATGGGCACGATCGGCGCCCCGCTGCGTACGGCGAAGTAGGCGAGCCCGGCGCGCAGCGAGGCGAAGTCGCCCTCGCCCCGGGTGCCCTCCGGAAAGATTCCCAGGACTCCCCCGGCCTCCAGCACGCCGAGGGCGCGGGTGATCGCGGTGCGGTCGGCGGCGGTGCGGTCCACCTGCAGCTGGCCGATGCCGGTCAGGAAGGAGCCGAGGGGGCCGACGAACGCCTCCCGCTTGATCAGGAAGTGCGTCGGCCGGGGCGCGACACCCATGACCATGGGGCCGTCGATGTTGTGCGAGTGGTTGACGGCGAAGATCACCGGGCCGGTGGCCGGCACCTTCCAGGCGCCGAGCACGCGCGGCTTCCACAGGCCGTGCATGAGGCCGACGCCGATGCGCCGGCCCACCTCGGCACCCCGCTCGGAGGGCAGGTTCACTTCCCGGCCCGCTTCTCCTCGACCAGGGTGACGACGCACTCGATGACCTGGGCGAGGGTGAGCTCGGTGGTGTCCACCTCGACCGCATCGTCGGCCTTGGCCAGGGGCGAGGTCTTGCGGGAGGAGTCGGCCGCGTCCCGCTTGATCAGAGCCTCGCGGGTGGCGTGGACGTCGGCGCCCTTCAGCTCACCGCTGCGGCGGGCCGCGCGGGCCTCCGGGGAGGCGGTGAGGAAGATCTTCAGGTCGGCGTCCGGCAGGACGGTCGTCCCGATGTCCCGGCCCTCGACCACGATGCCGTTCTGCGCGCCGCCGGCGATCGAGCGCTGCAGCTCGGTGATCAGAGAACGCACCTCGGGCACCGCGCTGACCGCACTGACCTTGGAGGTGACCTCCTGGGTGCGGATCGGGCCGGCCACGTCGACGCCGTCGACCGTGATGGCCGGGGCGGCCGGGTCGGTGCCGGAGACGATCTCCGGCTTTCCGGCGACGGCCGCGATGGCGGTCGGGTCCTCCAGGTCGATGCCGTTGCTCACCATCCACCAGGTGATCGCGCGGTACTGGGCGCCGGTGTCCAGGTAGCTCAGGCCGAGCTGCGCGGCGACGGCCTTCGACGTGCTGGACTTGCCCGTGCCGGAGGGGCCGTCGATCGCGACGATCACGGGCTTGGCGGTCGGGGCGGCGCCGTTTTCCACGGAGGGACACCTTCCTGGTGCGGTGTGGGCGGGTGCGGGGGCGAGAGCGCCCTGCACAAGGTTACTGGGTGCGGGTCACTCGTCCGGACGCATGCGGCTCTGCCTACTGCCGCAGCGCCCAGCCCCGCTCCCGCAGCGCCTCGCTCAGCACCGGTGCCGCCTTGGGCTCGACGCTCAGCTGGACCAGGCCGGCCTGCTGCCCGGTCGCGTGCTCGATGCGCACGTCCTCGATGTTGACCCCGGCCCGTCCCGCGTCCGCGAAGATGCGGGCCAGCTGGCCCGGCTGGTCGTCGATGAGCACCACGACGGTCTCGTACACGCGCGGCGCGCTGCCGTGCTTGCCGGGTACCCGCACCTGGCCCGCGTTCCCGCGCCGCAGCACGTCCTCGATGCCGGTGGTGCCCACGCGCCGCTCGGCCTCGTCGGAGGACTGCAGGGCGCGCAGGGCCTCCACGGTCTCTCCCAGGTCGGCGGCGACGTCGGAGAGCAGGTCGGCGACCGGACCCGGGTTGGCGGACAGGATGTCGATCCACATCCGCGGGTCGGAGGCGGCGATCCGGGTCACGTCCCGGATGCCCTGCCCGCACAGCCGTACGGCGGCCTCCTCGGCGTGCTCCAGGCGTGCCGCGACCATGCTGGACACCAGGTGGGGCATGTGGGAGACGAGGGCGACGGCGCGGTCGTGGGCGTCGGCGTCCATGACGACCGGTACGGCCCGGCAGTGCGAGACCAGTTCCAGCGCGAGGTTCAGCACCTCGGTGTCGGTGTCCCGGGCGGGGGTGAGCACCCAGGGGCGGCCCTCGAAGAGGTCGCCGGTCGCGGCGAGCGGGCCGGACTTCTCGCGGCCGGACATGGGGTGCGTGCCGATGTACGCCGACAGGTCCAGGCCGAGCGCCTCCAGCTCGCGGCGCGGGCCGCCCTTGACGCTGGCCACGTCGGCGTAGCCGCGGGCCACGCCCCGGCGCATGGCATCGGCGAGGACACCGGCCACATGGGCGGGCGGCGCGGCCACGATCGCCAGGTCCACCGGGCCCTCGGGGGCCTCGTCGGTGCCGGCGCCCAGCGCGGCGGCCGTACGGGCCTGCCCGGGGTCGTGGTCCGTGAGGTGGACGGTGACGCCGCGCTGGACGAGCGCCAGGGCGGCGGAGGTGCCGATGAGGCCGGTTCCGACGACGAGTGCGGTTCTCACTGGGCGATGTCCTTGCGCAGGGCGGCCGCGGCGCCGAGATAGACGTGGTTGATGTCGGCGCGGGGCCGGTCCGACTCGATGTGCGCGAGGAGCCGTACGACCCGGGGCATGGCGCCCTCTATGTCCAGTTCCTGGGCGCAGATCAGCGGCACGTCGACGATGCCGAGCTTGCGGGCGGCGGCGGCCGGGAAGTCGCTGTGCAGGTCGGGGGTGGCCGTGAACCAGATGCTGATCAGGTCGTCGGTGGCCAGCCCGTTGCGCTCCAGGACGGCGGTGAGCAGCGCTCCGACCTGCTCGTCCATGTGCCCGGCCTCGTCCCGCTCGAGTTGGACGGCTCCCCGGACCGCTCGTACCGCCACGGCGCTGCTCCCTGCTGACATGCGGATCTGATGTTGGTCCGTCCAGCGTAGTCAGCCTGCGCGGGCCGAGCGCACGGTGCCCGATCACTGAGACGATGCGAGGCATCCGTTATTGACCGATTTCGACATCTGTTACGGAGGCCGGCATGGCCGAGGGCGCGAAGCGGCGCACGGTTCTGGTGACGGGAGCGGCGGTGCTGGCCGTACCCGTCGTGGCAGCGTGCGGCAGCAGCAAGAACAGCGGCGGCACCAGCAGCACCAGGAGCAGCGACAGCGGGAGCAACACCAAGAGTGACGGGGAGCTGGGCAAGACCAGTGAGATCCCGGAGGGCGGGGGCAAGGTCTTCGCGGCCCAGAAGGTCGTAGTCACGCAGCCGTCCCAGGGCGACTTCAAGGCCTTCTCGGCGATCTGCACACACCTGGGCTGCACGGTGAACAGGGTCGCGAACGGCACCATCGACTGTCCCTGTCACGGCAGCAGGTTCCACATCGCCGACGGCTCGGTGGCCCACGGCCCCGCGACAAGGCCACTGCCCGCGAAGTCGATCAAGGTGGAGGGAAATTCGATCAAACTGACGTGAGGGGCGGCGTACGCTCCCGGCATGCACCCCGAGGCCCTGGTACGCGACCACACCGTTTACGCCTGTGTCATGGGTTCCCGGGCCTTCGGGCTGGCGACGGACACGAGCGACACCGACCGGCGGGGTGTGTTCCTCGCCCCCACTGCCTTGTTCTGGCGGTTCGAGAAGCCGCCGACGCATGTGGAGGGGCCGGGCGAGGAGCAGTTCTCCTGGGAGCTGGAGCGGTTCTGCGAGCTGGCGCTGCGCGGCAACCCGAACATCCTGGAGTGCCTGCACTCGCCGCTGGTGGAGCACGTGGACGACACCGGCAGGGAGCTGCTGTCCCTGCGCGGGGCCTTCCTCTCCCGCCGGGTCCACGGCACCTTCACCCGTTATGCCCTCGGCCAGCGCAGAAAGCTCGAGGCCGGTGTCCGGGCGACGGGCGTCCCACGCTGGAAGCACGCGATGCACCTGCTGCGCCTGCTGACCACCGCCCGCGACCTGCTGCTCACCGGCGAGCTGCGGATCGACGTCGGTGACCAGCGCGAGCCGCTGCTCGCGGTCAAGCGGGGCGAGGTCTCCTGGGCCGAGGCCGAGTCGTGGATGGCCCGGCTGGGGGCGGAGGCGGAACAGGCCCTGCACCGCACCCCGCTCCCGCCCGAGCCGGACGAGGCACGCGTGGGCGACTTCCTGTTCCGGACCCGCCGGGCCTCGGCACACGGGCCGCAGCCGGGCGCGGCACCAGGCGTCCCCAAGCCGCGCGCCCACCCCGCGTCCGGCCTGCCGTAGCCGTTCCGGCCCAACGGGCCGGCGCCCGGGCGCCGCGTTCCCGCCGGCCCCCGGCCCCCGCGCTCCTCGGGCGTGCACGCCCGAGGGGCGTGCCTCAGCCCGCCAGGCGGACGCGGACCACGAAGTCGTGCAGGGCGTCGTGCGCGGTGGGCGCGTCGGGCAGGACCGACGTGGACTGGGCCTCGTCGAGCAGCGCGTGCAGGCGCTCCACATCGGCCTCCACGCGCGCGTGCGCCACCTCGGCGGTGCCGTGCTCCCGCTCCGCCTTGGCGGCTATCAGCTCGGGCAGATAACCGGGGGCGTCGACCTTCTCCAGGAGCGTGGGCAGGTGGGCCCGCACCTCGCCGCTGCGCATGAGGTGGATGCCGGTGAGCAGGACGCGGAACGTGTAGAGCAGCGGCTTGAGTTCGCGGGTCTTCTCGAACAGCCGCCACTGGGTCACCGCGAACCCCCGGTAGTGGTGGGCGTGGTGGCTGGTGAGGACGCCGGGCGCGAGCGCGGCCAGCTCCCGGTGGGTGTCCCCGGTGTGCACGACCAGCGGGGACAGCAGCTGCTCCAGCACATAGCCGTTGCGGCGCAGCATCAGCCGTACGAACTTGCGCAGATCGTGCGTGACGAGGTCCAGCTCGACGCCGTAGCGCACCCAGGTCCGTGAGCGGGTCTCCTCCGGCTCGCGCAGCCCGACGAGGTCGGACGCCGGGAGCAGATGGACACCGCGCAGGTCCACGTCGGAGTCCTGCGAGGGGAAGCCGTACAGATGGGCTCCGGAGACGGTCGCGAACAGCAGGGGGTCGGGCTGCTCCGCAACCACGGGCTTCAGGTCGATGCCGAGGTCGTCGATCATGGGCCTAAGCGTCCCAGAGCGTGCCCAACGCCAACAGGTCGCCCCGGTACTCGATCCGCCCCGCCCAGTCGGCCGGCCAGGCCTCCGCGCCCAGCCAGGCACCGGCGAACGCTCCGGTGAGACAGGCGATGGAGTCGGAGTCGCCAAAGGAGCAGGCGGCCCGGCGCAGGGCGGTGACGGGCTCGTCGGGGAAGAGCAGGAAGCACAGCAGGCCGGTGGCCAGGGCCTCCTCGGCGATCCAGCCCGCACCGGTGGCCAGGCACGGGTCGGTCTCCGGGGAGACCGTCCGCACGGCCTCCTGGAGCCGGTCGAGGATCCGCAGGCACTCGTCCCAGCCGCGCGCGATGAAGTGCTCGGGCGTCGGGTCCTGGGAGCGGGTCCACAGGTCGCCGAGCCAGGTGTGGTCGTAGCGGGTGCGGTGCTCGAGGGCGTACGAGCGCAGCTG
Organism: Streptomyces sp. NPDC046759; assembly: GCF_040645475.1. NCBI lineage: Bacteria > Bacillati > Actinomycetota > Actinomycetes > Kitasatosporales > Streptomycetaceae > Streptomyces > Streptomyces sp. NPDC046759. Next base: position 11,426 of record NZ_JBEYYJ010000048.1, read on the forward strand.
TCCGACCAGTCCGGTGGGATCGGTGCCCTGCGCGAGCAGCCGTACGGCGCGGGCGGTGAGGTCGGAGGCGGCGAGCGCGGTGGGGTGGCCGTGGGTGAGCGCGGACTGCAACTGGGCGGCGCCGGCGCGCTGTTCGTCGGACAGACCGGGGGCGAGCCCGACGGGGGCGACCCGCATGTTGGCTCCGCAGCCCTTGGAGTCGATCCGGCTCGCGTGCTGCCAGGCCCGGCCCTCCTCGTTCAGCCGGGCGCACGCGGTCAAGCAGGTGTGGCCGGGGGCGCGGTTGTTCTCCGGCGAGTGGTACCAGTCCACGAACTCCTCGCGCAGCGGCCGCTCCAGCCGCTGCGGGGCGAGGAACCCGCGGTCCATGGCCGTCCGCAGACCGCGCCCGACGGCGAGGGTCATCTGTGTGTCGTCGGAGACGAAGGCCCGCTTCGGCAGCTCCATCTCCCGCCACGGCCCGCACTTGGCGAGGATCTCGGGCACGTCGTTGAACTCGGTCGGGAAGCCGAGGGCGTCCCCGAGGGCGAGGCCCAGGAGTGCCCCGGTGGCCGCGCGCTTGGACATGTGATCACCGTCCCCCTTTATCGTCATCGTGACAGTAAAGGCGGACGGTGATCACGGCAAGGGCTTTTAGAGGTCGACTTCCTGCATCAGCATGCCGACCTCGGTGTTGGACAGGCGCCGCAGCCAGCCCGACTTCTGGTCGCCGAGGGTGATCGGGCCGAAGGCGGTGCGTACCAGCTTGTCGACCGGGAAGCCGGCCTCCGCCAGCATGCGCCGCACGATGTGCTTGCGGCCCTCGTGCAGGGTCACCTCGACCAGGTAGTTCTTGCCGGTCTGCTCCACGACCCGGAAGTGGTCCGCGCGCGCGTACCCGTCCTCCAGCTGGATGCCGTCCTTCAGGCGCTTGCCGAGGTCACGCGGGATCGGGCCGACGATGGCCGCGAGGTAGGTCTTCTTCACGCCGTACTTCGGATGGGTCAGGCGGTGCGCCAGCTCGCCGTGGTTGGTGAGCAGGATGACCCCCTCGGTCTCGGTGTCCAGCCGGCCGACGTGGAAGAGCCGCGTCTCGCGGTTGGTGACGTAGTCCCCGAGGCACTGGCGCCCCTCCGGGTCCTCCATGGTGGAGACGACACCGGCGGGCTTGTTCAGCGAGAAGAACTGGTACGACTGCGTCGCGACCGTCAGGCCGTCGACCTTGACCTCGTCCTTCTCCGGGTCGACCCGCCGCCCCTGCTCGAGCACGATCTCACCGTTGATCTCGACACGCGCCTGCTCGATCAGCTCCTCGCAGGCGCGCCGGGAGCCGTAGCCCGCGCGCGCGAGCACCTTCTGCAGCCGCTCGCCCTCCTGCTCGGCGCCCGGGAAGGTCTTGGGCAGCTTGATGTCCTTCTTGCCCGCGTACCGCTCCCGGTTGCGCTCCTCGACCCGCGTCTCGTACTCCCGTGAGCGCGCCGGGGCCGTACGGCCGCCCTGCTGGGGCCGCTTCGGGCCACCCTTGGCACCACCGCGGGCCGCGCCGCCGCGCCCGGCCTTGGGGCCGTCCTGGGTGGCCCCGGGTCCCACGTCGTAGCGGCGCTCCTCGGGGCGGGGCTTGCGGGGCCGGCCCTGCCCCTGCTTCTGGTCCCTGTCGTTGCCGGCACCGCGGTAGTTACCGCGCCCGCCGCTCTTGCCGCTGCCGCTGCTTCGCATCAAGGTTTCCGTCTTAGTCGTCTGCGTCCTGACCGCCGGGCGCGTCGGGCGCGTCCGGGTCGAACGACGGAACTCCCTCCTGGGTCTCGGCCTCGATCGCCTCCGCCTCAGGGAGGAAGGGCGCGAGCTCCGGAAGCTCGTCCAGGCCACGCAGGCCCATCCGCTCCAGGAAGTAGTTCGTCGTCCTGTACAGGATCGCACCTGTTTCGGGTTCCGTGCCCGCCTCCTCGACCAGACCGCGCTGGAGCAGGGTGCGCATCACACCGTCACAGTTGACCCCGCGCACGGCGGAGACGCGGCTGCGGCTGACCGGCTGGCGGTAGGCGACCACCGCCAGGGTCTCCAACGCCGCCTGGGTGAGCCGGGCGGTCTGCCCGTCCAGCACCAGCCGCTCCACGGCGGGGGCGTACTCCGCGCGCGTGTAGTAGCGCCAGCCGCCCGCGACGAACCGCAGCTCGAAGCCACGGCCCTGCACGGCGTAGTCGTCGGCCAGCTCCCGCAGCGCGTCCGCCACCTGCCGCTTGGGCCGCTCCAGCAGCTTCGCCAGGTGCTCCTCGGTCGCGGGCTCGTCCACGACCATGAGCATCGCCTCCAGGGCGGGCTTGAGGTCGAGGCCGGCGACGCCCCGCAGTCCCGGCGGGAGCTCCGCGGTCTCCTCGGTCATGCCTTCTTCTCCTCCTTGGGCTGCTCGGGCGGCCGGTCGAACTCGTCGGTGACCCTCGGCGCCGTGTCGGCGCTTCCGCCGGTCCAGCGCACGAGCAGCTCCCCGAGCGCGGCCTCCTGCTCCAGGGCCACGGCCTTCTCGCGGTACAGCTCCAGCAGGGCGAGGAACCGGGCCACGACGGTGAGGGTGTCGTCGGTGTCCTCGACCAGCATCCGGAAGCTGGCCTCGCCCAGCTCCCTCAGCCGGGCGACCACGATCCCGGCCTGCTCCTGCACGCTCACCAGAGGGGCGTGGATGTGGTCGACGTACACCTGCGGCTTGGGCTTGGGCTGCATCGCCTTGACCGCGAGCCTGGCGAAGCCCTCCGGGCCGATGCTGATGACGACCTCGGGCAGCAGCTCTGCGTGGTGGGGTTCCAGGCCGACGGTACGCGGCCAGCGGCGGGCCTCCTCGTCCAGCCGCCGGTTGAAGATGTCCGCGATCTGCTTGTACGCGCGGTACTGCAGCAGGCGCGCGAACAGCAGGTCCCGCGCCTCCAGCAACGCCAGGTCGGCCTCGTCCTCCACCTCCGCGGCGGGCAGCAGCCGGGCCGCCTTCAGATCGAGCAGCGTGGCCGCCACGACGAGGAACTCGGTCGTCTGGTCCAGGTCCCAGTCGGGTCCCATGGCCCGGATGTGCGCCATGAACTCGTCCGTGACCTTCGACAGGGCGACCTCGGTGACGTCCAGCTTGTGCTTGGAGATGAGCTGGAGGAGGAGGTCGAAGGGGCCCTCGAAGTTGGCGAGCCGCACCTTGAAGACACCGTCGGAGGGCGATGGGTCCGCAACGGGACGTCGGCTCACGGAGGGCGGTGGGTCCTCGGGCGACGGGGCCGCGTCCGGCTCGGGAGCCGCGGCCTCGGGCAGGGCCCCTTGGGGCAGGGCCTCTTCGGGCACGACCTCTTCGGGCACGACCTCTTCGGCCTCCGGCTGCGCAGCCGCAACCGGTTCGGCCGGCGGAACCCCCGGCCCTCTTCCCAGCGCACGCCGACGACCGGCCGTCGGGCCGGAAGCGGAGTCGGGGACGTCGTGCGAGGTCATGGCCCCCGCAGGCTACCCCTACCGCCCCCGCAGCCGCCGTACGAGGATGCTCGCGTCCCCGCGGGACTCCAGATCGGCCAGGACCACGGCCACCGCCTCGCGGACGATCCGCCCGCGGTCCACCGCCAGCCCGTGCTCGCCCCGGAGCACCAGACGGGCGTGCTCGAGGTCCATCAGCTCCTCGGCCGACACGTACACCGTGATCTTCTCGTCGTGCCGCTCGCGCCCACTGGGGCGCCGGGCCGCCGCCCGGCCCCGCTTGCGCGCCGGCGCGGCGCCAGAACCTTCCTGCGCCGCCTGCCGGCGTGCCGGGCGGGTGCGGGACTCGCCGGCCTCGGCCTGCTCCGCCTCGACGGCCGCGGCGTGTTCCGCGCCTTCTCCGTCACCGCCCTGGACGGGCACCGACTGCGGTGCGTCCTCGGCGGCGACGTCGTCGCTCTCCCCCGCGGGAGCCGGCACCCGGGCCTCGCCGTTGGCCGCCCGGCGGGGCGTGGACGGCTGGAGTGCCATCCCCCCTGTCGTGCGGAAGAGTTCGTCGGCCCCGGGCAGACTCACTCGGCGTGACACCGGGCGAGCACCTCCCTGGCGAGCTGGCGGTAGGCGGCGGCACCGACGGAGTTGGAGGCGTACGTGGTGATCGGCTCACCGGCGACGGTGGTCTCCGGGAAGCGGACCGTGCGGCCGATGACCGTGTGGTAGACGTGGTCGTCGAAGGCCTCGACCACACGGGCCAGCACCTCGCGGCTGTGCACCGTGCGCGAGTCGTACATCGTGGCGAGGATGCCGTCCAGTTCGAGGTCGGGGTTGAGCCGCTCCTGGACCTTCTCGATGGTCTCGGTCAGCAGTGCCACACCGCGCAGGGCGAAGAACTCGCACTCCAGCGGCACGATCACCTTGTGAGCGGCCGTCAGCGCGTTGACCGTGAGCAGGCCGAGCGAGGGCTGGCAGTCGATCACGATGTAGTCGTAGTCGGGCATCAGCGGCTTCAGGGCGCGCTGCAGCGTCGACTCGCGCGCGACCTCGGAGACCAGCTGGACCTCGGCGGCCGACAGGTCGATGTTGGAGGGCAGCAGGTCCATGTTGGGGACCGCGGTCTTCAGCAGGACCTCGTCCGCGGACATGCCCCGCTCCATGAGCAGGTTGTAGACGGTGAGGTCGAGCTCCATCGGGTTGACGCCGAGGCCCACCGACAGCGCGCCCTGCGGGTCGAAGTCCACGAGCAGCACGCGCCGGCCGTACTCCGCGAGCGCGGCACCCAGGTTGATGGTCGACGTCGTCTTGCCGACGCCACCCTTCTGGTTGCACATCGCGATGATCTTCGCGGGGCCGTGGTCGGTCAGCGGGCCCGGGATCGGGAAGTACGGCAGCGGGCGGCCGGTCGGGCCGACGCGCTCACGGCGCTGGCGGGCCGCGTCGGGCGCGAGCGTGGCCGCGTACTCCGGATCGGGCTCGTACTCGGCGTCGGGGTCGTAGAAGTGCCCCTCGGGCAGTTCGTCGTAGTCGGCGAGGTGGTTGTGGGGCGCGCCACTTCCGTCGCCGGCCATGGCGTTCACGTGATGGCCATCCATGCTCTGGTGTGCTGTCCCGGCCGCCTGCGGACCGGAACTCTGATGGGCTGCGAAGGTGCGCACAGCTACGGAGCCGACAGCCTCGAATCCCGCGGGGCCCTGGCCCCGTGCAGGCATTCCTGGTTGACCACCCCCGGGAGAAAATGTCGACTCATTCACAAGTCGTCTTACCTCCTTGGTGACCAGGAAACTTCTAGACAAGGTCAGCGTGGCACCATGCCGACGGTTGGCGACTCTATGGCGTGTCGGCGGTCCGCAGCAACACAATCCACCGGACCCGGCAGGATGTGTCGGCAATGAAACATCTCGCTGTCAAGGGCGTACGGCCGTCGCACAGCAGGTTTCACCGGTGTACGAATCGGTCGAAGGGTTGCGTTCGAGGCGAGTTGACCGAGAGCCGCAAAGTGACCATACACACATCCGGCCGGACCTTGTCGGGCAAGGTCCGGCCGGGTGCGCAGGGTTGACGATGTGTGTTGACGAATCGCCTTTTACCGAGTGGTGACTTAGCGACTCACCAGGTCACAGGGTCGGCCGGATGTCAGCCGAGCAGGGACTCCAGCTCGACGTGCTCCAGGCCGTGGGCCTCGGCGACCTCCTTGTAAACGACCTTGCCGTCATGGGTGTTGAGACCCTTGGCGAGCGCGGCGTCACGGCGCAGCGCCTCGACCCAGCCGTTGTTGGCGAGGGAGACGATGTACGGCAGCGTCGCGTTGGTGAGCGCGTTGGTGGAGGTGTTGGGCACGCCGCCCGGCATGTTGGCGACGCAGTAGAAGACCGAGTTGTGCACCTGGAACGTCGGCTCGGCGTGCGTCGTCGGGTGGGAGTCCTCGAAGCAGCCGCCCTGGTCGATCGCGATGTCGACAAGGACACTTCCGGGCTTCATGCGGGCCACCAGCTCGTTGGTGACCAGCTTCGGGGCCTTGGCGCCCGGGATGAGGACCGCTCCGATGACGAGGTCCGCGTCGAGGACGGCCTTCTCCAGCTCGAAGGTGTTGGACATGATCGCCTTGACCTTCGTACCGAAGATCTTGTCGGCCTCGCGCAGCTTGTTGATGTCGCGGTCGAGCAGGGTCACGTCGAAGCCCATGCCGACGGCGACCTGGGTGGCGTTCCAGCCGGAGACACCGCCACCGATGACCACGGCCTTGGCCGGGGTCACGCCGGGGACACCGCCCGGCAGCACGCCACGGCCGCCGGCCGCGCGCATCAGGTGGTAGGCACCGACCTGCGGGGCCAGCCGGCCCGCGACCTCGGACATCGGGGCGAGCAGCGGCAGCGCGCGGCTGGGCAGCTCGACCGTCTCGTAGGCGATGGCCGTGGTGCCGGATTCGATGAGCGCGTCCGTGCACTCCTTGGAGGCGGCCAGGTGCAGGTAGGTGAAGAGGATCTGGTCCTTGCGGAGGCGGTGGTACTCCTCCGCGACGGGCTCCTTGACCTTCAGCAGCAGGTCGGCGGTGGCCCACACCTCGTCGGCGGTGTCGAGGATCCCGGCACCGGCGGACACGTACTCCTCGTCCGTGATCGAGGAGCCGAGGCCGGCGCCCCGCTCGATGACGACCTGGTGGCCGTTGCGCACCAGCTCGTGCACACCGGCGGGGGTGATGGCCACCCGGAACTCGTTGTTCTTGACCTCGCGGGGGATGCCGACCTTCACGTCGATCACGGTCCTTGGCTCAGAGGGTATGGGGGTGCTTTACAGACGTACCCAGACATGCGGGGGCATACCGGGAGACACCGCAGGAGAACGTCCGGCAGAGCCAGTTTAATGAAGGCGTTCCGACTGTCTAGCCTTTCATTGCATCAATCTTCGCTGGATGCACTGCGGATTTCGCAGGCATCAGCGTCCCGTTTCGGGCTTGTGTCGCTCTCGGGGGCCTTCTCCGCCAGCATGCGCTCCGCCGCGGCGCGGTGCAGACGGGCGGCGGCGGGGTCGCCGAGGCGCTCCAGCGTGTCCGCGAGCCTGATCTGCAGCGCGGCCTGCAACCGGGCGTCGCCCGCTCGCCGCGCCCACTCCACCGCCTCGTGGCAGGTGCGCAGCGACTCCTCGAGCCGTCCCGCGTACTCCTGCACCCGGGCCAGCTCGCTCAACGCCCGCGCGTGGGCGGCGACATCGCCGCTGCGGCGGTGGCCGGCGACCGCGGCCCGCCAGTTCCGCAGGCCCTCGCCGTAGCGGCCCGCGTAGGTGTGGGCGGTGGCGATCCGGCCGTAGAGCCGGGCGGCCTGCTCACGCTCGCCCCGGGCCAGCCGCTCGGCCAGGGCCCGGCCGAACCAGTCCGCGGCCCGGTCGTAGTCCCCGAGCTCCTGATACGCGCCACCTACGGATTCCATTGCGCGACCGGTCGCGTACGGGTCATTTGCTCTGCGTCCCGCCGCAAGCGCCAACCGAAAACGTGCCAGCGCCTCCCGGGTACGACCCGTCTGCGCGTCCACGTCGCCCAGGTTCAGCAGGGCCGCGGCCTGCTCCCGGGCCAGCCCACGCCGCTCGGCGACATCGAGGACCAGGCCGTGTACGTCGTACAGGTCGGCGGCGGCCGCCTGGGTGCCCTCGTGCGCGACCATGGCCCTGACCAGCTGGGACATCAGGCGCCGGGCGAGGGTGTCCAGCTCACCGTCGGCCACCGCCAGCCGCGCGGAGGCCAGCAGGGCGGAGCGCCGGATGCGCAGCCAGTCGGCGGCCGCCCTGGGGTTGGGGAAGCGCACCTCGGGGGGCATCGCGTTCAGCTTCTCCCGGGCCTGGGGGCTGTCCGTCTCGGTGATCGCCCGGCACGACTGCAGCAGCCGCACCGTCCGCTCCAGCATCCGGGCCCGGGCCAGCTGCAGCTCCGCGGGCCGCTCCTGGCTCTCGGCGCCGGCCCGCAGCAGGGGGTGCAGACAGCCGGGGACGTCGTACTGGGGCAGGGGGGAGGCGACGGCGCGCAGCAGGCCGAGGGCGACGAGGTCGTCCAGGATGGCGCGGGCGGCGCTCACCGAGCATCCGGCGAGGGACGAGGCGGTGTGCGGGTCGATCAGGCCGGCCGGGGCCAGGGAGAGCAGCCGCAGCATACGGACGGCCGGGCCGGGCAGATCGCCCTGGACGTGCCGGAAGACGCGGGCCAGCGGGGTGCCGTCCGTGCCGTCGTCGGCGGCGCGCAGCCGTTTGGCGAGGTCGGAGACGGCGGCCTTGGGCCGGGCGGCGAGCCAGCCGCCGGCCAGCACGAGCGCGGCGGGATGACCCTGGCAAACCTCGACCAGGCTCTCCGCGGACCGCGGATCCACGGTGATCCGGACGGAGCCGGTGAAGCGGGCGAGGAGTTCCAGGGCGGACTTGGTGTCCAGGCCGCCCAGGGTGCAGGGGCGGACGTCCGCGACGCCGGTGAGCGGCCCGGCGGAGACGGCCACCACCAGGGCGTCCGGGGCCTGCGGGAGCAGCGCGTCGACCTGCTCGGCGCCGGCCGCGTCGTCCAGGAGCAGCAGGACGCGCCGGTCGGCGAGTGCGGCGCGCAGCGCCTCGGTGAGCTCGTCCTCGGCGGCGCCGGCCGGGGCGGGCCGCTCCAGCGCGGTGAGCAGCTCGCGGGCGGTGCGCCCGACCGGGACGGGGGTGCCGTCCGGTTCGCTGAGCCGGGCGCGCAGTACCCCGTCGGGGTAGCGGTCGGCGACCTGCCGTACGAGTTCCCCGGCGAGGGCGGTCCGGCCGGAGCCGGGGCGGCCCGCGATCAGCAGCACGCGCGCGCGTGGCGCCTTGCGGCCGGAGAGGGTGTCCAGACCGGCGCGCTCGATGTCGGCGCGCAGCTCCTTCAACTCCCTTGTGCGGCCCAGGAAATGGTCTCGCGCGCCGTCGTGCGCCGACAGCCGCACCCCGTTCGTGTCCACCGCCTGATCCGTCACGGGCCACACTCCCGTCCCACCGCACGCGCGAGCCCGCCGGATCTTCCGCTACGGGCGTGCAAGAGCCTAGTTCACGCTCTGCGACGGGCCGGGAGGAGCACGGCCCACAGGTCCCCTGATCGGATCAGGAGATCGTCACACCGGGCACTGCGAACGGGTGCGTTTGGGGAAGGCGGGTGCGGCGCGGGGCACGAAGGGAGCGGCTCAGGAGGCGAAGGGGCGGGCCGGCCACGGTGCCTCGGCCGGGCGGAGCGCGTCGAGGCCGTCGCCGTTGCGGGCGGCCACCAGGGAGAGGACGCCGACGACCAGGCAGTTGTTGTGCACGTCGCCGGCCAGGATGCGGCGCACCAGTTCGTCGACCGGCACGCGCGCGTGCGCCATGTCGGTCTCCTCGTGCTCCGCCTCGAACCGCTCGCCCTCGGCGTCGGACAGACGGCGGGCGAGGAAGATCCGTACGGCCTCGTCGCAGCCGCCCGGCGTGGTGTACACGTCCGTCAGCACCCGCCAGTCCTCGGCCTTGACGTGCGCCTCCTCGTACAGCTCCCGCTGGGCGCCGTGCAGGGGGTTCTCGCCGGGCACGTCGAGCAGGCCGGCCGGGATCTCCCACAGCTTGTGCCGCACCGGGTGCCGGTACTGGTTGATCAGCAGCACCCGGTCCTCCTCGTCCAGGGCGAGGACGGCGACCGAGCCGGGGTGGACCTGGTAGTCACGGCGGGCCACCGAGCCGTCGGGCATGACCACGTCGTCGGTGCGGACCGAGGTCTTGTTGCCCCTGAAGGGGGTCTCCGTCGCCCGGATCTCCCACTCCTCCGGGGTGTCCTTGATCGTCATGCCCAGTCCTTCCACAAAGCGCCGAGAGGCCGGGGCGCGATCGTTTTGAATGCGCGCGCCCCGGCCACCGTACAACCCTTGTGTTACTTCGAGATCTTCCGCTCTACGGCGGCCTTCACCAGGCCGGCGAACAGCGGGTGCGGACGGGTCGGCCGCGAGCGCAGCTCGGGGTGCGCCTGCGTGGCGACGAGGTAGGGGTGGACGTCACGCGGGTACTCCACGTACTCCACGAGCTTGCCGTCCGGCGAGGTGCCCGAGAAGAGGATGCCGGCCTTCTTCTCCAGCTCCGCGCGGTAGGCGTTGTTGACCTCGTAGCGGTGGCGGTGCCGCTCCTCGACGTACTCCTTGCCGTCGTAGACCTCGCGCACGATCGAGCCCTCGGCGAGCTTGGCCGGGTACATGCCCAGACGCATCGTGCCGCCCATGTCGCCCTCGCCGGCGACGATGTCCAGCTGCTCGGCCATGGTGGAGATGACCGGGTGGCCGGTGGCGGGGTCGAACTCGGTGGAGTTGGCGTCCGGGATGTCGGCCAGGTTGCGGGCGGCCTCGATCACGATGCACTGCAGGCCCAGGCACAGGCCGAGCAGCGGGATCCTGTTCTCGCGGGCGTACTTGATCGCGCCGACCTTGCCGAGCACGCCGCGGTCGCCGAAGCCGCCGGGGATGCAGATGCCGTCGACGTCGCCGAGCTGGGCCTTGGCGCCGGCCGGGGTCTTGCAGTCGTCGGAGGTGACCCACTTGATCTTGACGCGGGCCTTGTTGGCGAAGCCGCCCGCGCGCAGCGCCTCGGTCACCGAGAGGTAGGCGTCGGGCAGGTCGATGTACTTGCCGACCAGTGCAAGGGTGATCTCGTGGTCGGGATTGTGGACGCGGTCCAGCAGGTCGTCCCAGGTCGTCCAGTCGACGTCGCGGAACGGCAGGTCGAGCTTGCGCACGACGTAGGCGTCCAGGCCCTCGGAGTGGACGACCTTCGGGATGTCGTAGATCGAGCGGGCGTCCGGGCAGGCGACGACCGCGGCCTCGTCGACGTCGCACATCAGCGAGATCTTGCGTTTGATGGCGGTCGGGACCTCGCGGTCGCAGCGCAGCACGATCGCGTCGGGCTGGATACCGATGTTGCGCAGCGCGGCGACGGAGTGCTGGGTCGGCTTGGTCTTCAGCTCCCCGGAGGGGCCGATGTAGGGCAGGAGCGAGATGTGCACGACGAAGACGTTGTCCCGGCCGACCTCGTGGCGGACCTGGCGGACGGTCTCCAGGAACGGCAGCGACTCGATGTCGCCGACCGTGCCGCCGACCTCGGTGATCACGACGTCGACCTCGTCCGTCGCCATGCGGCGGATGCGGTGCTTGATCTCGTTGGTGATGTGCGGGATGACCTGCACGGTGTCGCCCAGGTACTCGCCGCGCCGCTCCTTGGCGATCACGGTCGAGTACACCTGTCCCGTGGTGACGTTGGCGGTGCCGTCCAGGTCACGGTCGAGGAAACGCTCGTAGTGGCCGATGTCCAGGTCGGTCTCGGCGCCGTCGTTGGTGACGAACACCTCACCGTGCTGGAAGGGGTTCATCGTGCCCGGGTCGACGTTCAGGTACGGGTCGAGCTTCTGCATCACGACGCGCAGGCCGCGGGCCTTGAGCAGCATGCCCAGGCTGGAGGCGGTCAGGCCCTTGCCGAGGGAGGAGGCGACGCCCCCGGTGACGAAGATGTGCTTGGTCGTCGTGGCTTTGCTGTTTCGAAAAGCAGCGGGCGGCATGGCCAAGAGGGGGCTCCCGTGGTCGCGGTCTGTGATGCGGTGCGGCTGCCTGCCCGGAGCCTTCCGGGGGTGCCGTCGCTGCGGTTCGGGGGTTTCGGGCCCACCGGTCCACGGGCTACCAGGGTATCAGCGCCTGGACGAGATGGCTTCCGGCCACGCTCCGCGCCCGCCCGGGCACAAAGACGCTCACCACACGTGTCAGCACAGGCACACACAGGTCACATGGTTATCACCTGCTGCTCACCCGTTCGGCCCACATGGGTTGCCCGGAGGGGCACGCAGATCATCTACGTGCGTCGTATCCTGCTCGGACACTCGCTGCCGAGCCCGGCCGGAACGACGGCACACCCCCGCCACCATCACCCGGAACAACGTGAGCGCGGCAGTTCGTTGAGCAAAGACTGTCGTGTTGCCTCAGGGCTCGGCGGACTGCTTTGCTTCACCGCTCAACGACGCACAACAACGACCCCTTGACCGCACTAGCGACAGCCCCCTGCGCGGGGGTGACGTGGCCGTTCGACTGGAGTTGCACGTGGCCGGGCGCATCGAAGACTACGCACTCATCGGAGACATGCAGACCGCAGCCCTGGTCTGCCGGGATGGCACGGTGGACTGGCTGTGCCTGCCCCGCTTCGACTCGCATGCCATCTTCGCCGGCCTGCTGGGCACCGAGGAGCACGGCTTCTGGCGGCTCGGCCCGGCCCACGCGGCCGACTCCCCGCCGCCCACGGCCGCCCGGCGCAGCTACCGCGGCGACTCGCTGATCCTGGAGTCCGAGTGGGACACCCCGCGGGGCACGGTCCGCGTGACGGATTTCATGCCTCCGCGTGAGGGCGCGCCCCAGCTGATCCGGATCGTCGAGGGCGTCACCGGCCGGGTGCCGATGCGCTCGGTGCTGCGGATGCGGTTCTCCTACGGCCGTGTCGTGCCCTGGGTGCACAAGCACGAGGGCCGTACGGTGGCCGTCGCCGGGCCGGACTCGGTGTGGTTCGACACCGAGGCCGAGACCTACGGGAAGTCACTGACGACGTATTCCGACTTCACGGTCGCCCCGGGTGACCGGATCGCGTTCACCATCTCGTGGCAGCCCTCGCACAAGGAGCCGCCGTCGCTGCCGGAGCCGGAGGCCTCGCTGGAGGCGACGGAGGACTTCTGGCGCGAGTGGGTCGAGCACTGCACGTACCACGGGCCGTACCGCGAGGCGGTGATCCGCTCACTGATCACTCTGAAGGCCCTCACCTACGCCCCCACCGGCGGCATCGTCGCCGCGCCGACCACCTCCCTGCCGGAGGACATCGGCGGCGTGCGCAACTGGGACTACCGCTACACCTGGCTTCGGGACGCGGCGATCACCCTGTCCTCGCTGCTGCGCACCGGCTACCGCGAGGAGGCCCGCGCCTGGCGCGAGTGGCTGCTGCGCGCGGTCGCCGGCGACCCGGAGAACCTGCAGATCATGTACGGCATCGCCGGCGAGCGCGAGCTCGGCGAGGCCGAGCTGGACTGGCTGCCCGGCTACGAGCACTCCGCCCCGGTCCGGGTCGGCAACGGCGCCGCGCACCAGCTCCAGCTGGACGTCTACGGCGAGGTCACCGAGGCTCTCCACCTGGCCCACATGACCGGCCTGGCCCGCAACGACTACGCCGCCCTGCTCCAGCTCAAGCTGATCCGCTACCTGGAGGACCACTGGCAGGAGCCGGACGAGGGCATCTGGGAGGTGCGCGGCCCGCGCCGGCACTTCGTGCACTCCAAGGTGATGGCCTGGGTCGCGGTGGACCGCACCATCAAGCTGATCGAGTCCGGTGACGCGGACGGCCCGCTGGAGCGCTGGAAGGAGCTGCGCGACGACATCCACCGGGACGTGTGCGAGAAGGGCTACGACAAGGAGCGCAACACCTTCACCCAGTCCTACGGCTCCCGGGAGCTGGACGCCTCGCTGCTGCTCATCCCGCAGATGGGCTTCCTGCCGCCGGACGACAAGCGGGTGATCGGCACGATCGAGGCGATCCAGCGCGAGCTGTCCACCCCGGACGGGTTCATCCTGCGCTACCCGACGGAGGGCGAGCACGCGGGCGTCGACGGCCTGCCGGGCGACGAAGGTGCCTTCCTGGCCTGCTCGTTCTGGATGGCGGACGACCTGGCGATGATCGGCCGGGTGGACGAGGCCCGCAAGCTGTTCGAGAGGCTGCTCGCCCTGCGCAACGACCTCGGCCTGCTCGCCGAGGAGTGGGACCCGCGCCTGCAGCGCCAGGTCGGCAACTTCCCGCAGGCGTTCAGTCATGTGCCTCTGATCGACACTGCGCTGCGGCTCACGGCCTCCGGGGCCTACGGGGGCTAGGGGGCTGGGGGCGCCGCCCCGGCCTACTCTGGAAGCCGGACCCTTGCTGCAAGGGGGCGCCCATGGCTTCCAAGGCGCACGCCGCCCTCGCCGCGCTCCGTGCGGATCTGGCCGGCGAGGTGTTCGCCCCTGGAGACCCGGGCTACGACGGGGCCCGGGTCGTCTTCAACGCGATGGCCGACCCGCACCCCGCCGTGATCGCCCGGTGCGCCGGCGTGACCGACGTGGTCCGGGCCGTGCGCTTCGCGCGTGACCTGGACCTGCACATCGCGGTGCGCGGCGGCGGGCAGGGTCTGGCGGGCGCCGTCGTCGACGGCGCCCTGGTGGTCGACCTGCGCCGGATGCACGAGGTGACCGTCGATCCCGCGGCTGAGGCGGTCCGGATCGGGGGCGGCACCACGATGAGCCTCCTCGACCGGGCGACGCGGCCCCACGGCCTCGTGGCGGCCGTCGGCGGGACCCCCGGCACCGGGGTCGCCGGCTTCGTGCTGGGCGGCGCACCCGGCTGGCTGGACCGCGCCTTCGGCCCGGCCGTGGACGGTCTCATCGGTGTGGAACTGGTGACCGCGGACGCCGAGCGGGTGCATGCCAACGCCGACGAGAACCCCGAGCTGTTCTGGGCGCTGCACGGCGGCGGGGGCAACTTCGGCGTCGCGACCGCGCTGACCCTGGAACTGCACGAACTGCCGCGGTTCGCCGTCGCCCTGGTCCGCTACCGGCCGGAGTGCGGGCCGGCCGCTGTGCGCGCCTTCCGCGAGGTCATCGACACCGGCCCCGACGAGGTGGGCGGGGCTGCGCTGTGCCTGTCCGGGCAGCCGACGCCGGTGTGCGGTGCCCTGCTGACGTACGCGGGCGGTGAGGAGGAGCTGCGCGGCCTGGCCGAGCCGCTGATGAGGCTGCCGCACGAGACGCAGTCGTGCGGTACCGGGGCGCTGGGGCTGCTGTACCCGCCCGGGGGGATGCGCGCGCACTGTTCGGCGCAGTGCCTGGCGGGTCTGCCCGACGCGGCCGTGGACGCCTTCTTGGCACGCGCGGCGCAACTCCCGGCGCCGGGCTCGTCCCGGCTCATGCTTCTCCCGCTCGGCGGAGCGGTTGCCTCCGCGGCCGCCGATCACCCGCTGCCGTACCGCCGGGCTCCCTGGATCGTGCACCCCTTCGCCTGCTGGGCCGACCCGTCCGGCGACGGGCAGGCCCTCACCTGGGTGCGGGAGGCGGACGCCGGCATGGATCCCTGGAGCACCGGCGCCGTCTGTCTGGACCTCATCGGCGACGAGGGCCCCGAACGGGTGCGGGACGGCCTGGGCGCCGGGAATCTGCTGCGGCTGGAGAAGGTGAAGCGGCGCTGGGACCCCGACAACGTCTTCCGCTTCAACCACAACATCGAGCCGGTGTAGCCCGGAGATGTTCTCCAGGCGTCGTCGCAGGTAGCGTCCGCTGCATGGACAGCCGTACGGACAACCGACTCGACACGCAGGGCGCCGGGATCACCGTGCAGCGGGCGCTGGAGCTGCCCGGGCTGCGCAGCGGGCTGCCGGAGATCCTGGCGGGTGCGGACCGGCTGGGGCGCACGGTGCGCTGGGTGCACGCCGGCGAGGTGCCCAACATCGCCTCGCTGCTCAAGGGCGGCGAACTGCTGCTCACCACCGGCTACGGCCTCGGCACCCGCCCGGCCGAGCAGCGGGCGTTCGTGCGCACCCTCGCCGAGCGCGGGATCGCCGCGCTGGTGGTGGAGCTGGGCCCGCGCTTCTCGCGGTTGCCGGCCGCCCTGGTGGACACCGCCCGCGCCGCCGGGCTCCCCCTGGTCCAGCTGCACCGCGAGGTGCCGTTCGTGACGGTGACCGAGGAGATCCACACCGAGATCGTCAACGGCCACTACGCCCTGCTCCAGCGGGCGGAGGAGGTGCACCGACGCTGCACCGAGGCGCTGCTCGGCGGCGGCGGGGTGCCGCAGGTGCTGGGCATCCTGGCGGACTTCGGCCGCAACCCGGTGTTCCTGGAGACGGCCGACGGCCGCCTGCTGTACGCGGCCGGGGAAGGGCCCGAGGGCACGGACCCGCTGCAGGTGTGGGAGGGGCTGCGCGGCTCGCACAAGGACGCGCCGCCGCCCGCCGGTTCGGTCCTGGTGGACGTGCCCGGCGGCGGCCCGGGTACGGCCGGGTCCGTGCGCGCCCGCCTGGTTCTGCTGCCGGTCCGCGCACCGCTGGCCCCGGTCCACCGGATCGCCGCCGAGCGGGCCGCGGGCATCCTGGCCGTGGTGCTGATGCAGGCCCGGCAGGAGGAGGAGCTGGCGGCCCGGGGGCGCGGTGACTTCCTCACCGATCTCGCCGAGGGCCGGATCACCGCGGAGGACGCCCCGGCACAGGCCCGGGTCCTCGGCTTCAAACCCGGCGACAGCCCGCTGCTGCCGGTGGTGATGCGGATCGGTGACTCCCTCTCCCCCGGCGGTGGCTGGGCGGTGCTGGCGCGGGCGGTGTCGGAGGAGCTGGCCGCGGTGGGGGTGCCGGTGCTGCTGGGTGTGCGGCCGGTGGAGGGCCGGGTGCTGGTGCTGTTCGGGCTGCGCTCGGAGTCGGAGCGCTCCGCGGTCGCGGACCGGGTGGCGGTGGCGCTGCGGGCGGGTGTGGAGCGGGCCGGGATGCGCCGGCCGGGCTCGCCGCCGCCGGTCGTGGTGGTCGGCGTGGCCGGCGGCTGGGCGGCCGCGTCGGCGGGGCTCAGACACGCGGCGGAGACGGCGACGGCGGCACAGGGCCTGACCGACCGGCCCTGGTACGACGCCCGCCGCCTCGACATCGACCTGCTGCTGTGGCGGCTGCGCGACCACCCGGACCTCGCGGCGTTCGTGGACCGTGCGATCGGCCCGCTGCGCGACCACGACCACCGCTCCAAGCCGCCGCTGCTGCCGACCCTGGAGACGTATCTGGCGCATGCGGGGCGCAAGGCGGAGACGGCCCGCGAGCTGCACCTGAACCGCCAGACCCTGTACAACCGCCTCGCTCGCATCGGCGAGTTGCTGGGCACCGACCTCGACGACCCGCAGACCGTCCTGGCGTTGAGCCTGGCCCTGCGCGCCCGCCGTCACGTTTCCTAGGCGAGTGGCCGCGGCTGGGTCAACTCGTCGTACACGCTGAGCACTTGGGCGACGGTCTCGTCCTCGGTGGGCCAGCCGGCGGCCTGCCGTGCGCCCGCCTCACGCAGCTCCTCGCGGCGCCCGGGATCGGCGAGGAGCCGCACGACGGTGTCCGCGAGCGCCTCCGGGTCGCCGTACGGGACGAGTTCGGCACCGTCGCCGACGAGGTCGGGGATGCCGCCGACGCTGGTCGCGACGAGCGGCACGCGCGCGTACAGCGCCTCCTGGGCGAGGACGGACCGCGACTCCCAACTGCTCGTCAGCAGCGCCAGATCGGCGGCGGCGAGCAGCTCGGGCACGTCCTCGCGGCGCCCGATGAGCCGCACCGGCAGCTCCTCGTCCTCGATCCGCCGCTGCAAAGCCGTCCGCAGCGGGCCCTCCCCCGCGATGACGACCAGCGGCACCGGGTCCAGGTCGCGCCAGGCGCGGGCCGCGTCGAGCAGCACGTCGTAGCCGCGGCTCCGGTCGAGGGAGCCGACCGCGATGAGGAACGGGCGGCCGGTGGCGCCGAGTTCGGCCCGGATCTTGGGGCGCAGCCGGTCGGGGTCGTCGAGGACGACGGGCCGCCGCTCCCCCGGCAGGCCGACGGCGGCGAGCCGGGCGTCCCGTGCCCCCGTGCGGCGGGCCCGGTCCACCAGGTCGGAGCTGGTGCCGAGGACCACGGCCGCCGTCCGCACCACCCGCCGCTCCAGCAGCCGCAGGAGCTGCGCCCGCGGTCCTTCCGCCTGGACCCGGCTGTGCCAGGTGACGACCAGCGGGGTGCGCCGCCCGCTGAGCGCGAGGACGGCCCGGAAGGAGGCGTGCAGTCCGTGCGCGTGCACCAGGTCGGCGTTGGCGCAGGCGGTGCGGAGCGCTGCCACCGAGACCGGGTCGCTGCTGCGCGGCACGTGCACGTGTTCGGCTCCGGCGCCGGTGAAGTCGTAGGTGCGATCGGCCTCGACGGGGGCGCACACCGTGACCCGCACGCCCCTGGCCACCAGCCCCTCGGCCAGCGAGCGCACGTGCGCGCTGCTGCCGGCGTTGCCTCCGCCCAACACCTGCACGGTGCGCAGCGTCTGCTGGCCGTGCGGTGCGTTGCTGCTCAGGGGGCTCACGGGGCCGGGGCTCCTGGTTCGGCGTGGGCGGTCACGAGGAAACGTACTGAAGGTAGCGGGCTCAACGTGGTGGCAGGACGTGCCCCGCGCGCCTCCTGCGCGGACCGTGTGCCCTCAAGCATGCCAGGGGGAACGGCCGTTGCGGGAAATCCGGAGGGCGCACTGTGCGGCGGGCCGGGGCAATGCGCCGGAGCATGTCACCCACACGGGTGAGTGGAACCCGGCGCGGCCGAACCCGGCGCGACCGCGTACGGCGAGGTCAGACGCTCACAGCGCCCGCGCCCAGGCACTCACCCGGTCCCCGTGCACGGCGGCGGCCACGACGGCCACGGCGTGCGCGAACAGCCCCGCGCGCCGGTTGCCCGCCACGACGGCCGCCCCCAGCGCGGCGCCGAGCGCGTGCGCCCCCGTGTCCCCGATCATGGCGCGCTCTGCGAGGTCGTCGGGCAGGACGGCCGCGGCGGCACCCGTCGCGGCGGCCGCGAGCTCGGCCCCCGGCCCCTTCCGCAGCAGGCCGGGCGCCCCGAGTGCGAGCACCGCGCCGGCGGCCCGTCCCGGCCGCACGTCGACGAGGTTGACGAAGTGGGCGGTACCGGCGATGACGATCCCGGCGAGCAGCTTGTCCAGCGGCCGCTCCTTCATGAGCGCTCCCGCGACCAGCCCGGCGGCCGATGTCCCGAACAACTTGACGGCCCCGCTGGTGACTTCGCCGTCCCGCAACGCCCGCAGATGCGCACGAAAGCCACGCCGGTCGTCGCCCGCGACATCGTCGTACGCCCCGCAGGCACCGGCGGCGAGCACGGCCGCGCCGGCCGCGGGGCGCACACGTGCGGCGGCGACGGCCGCACCGAGCGCCGCCGCGGGTCCGGCGTACAGCTCGACCGTCCGCCCGGCGTAGTTCTTCCGCTCCCAACGCTCCCGCCCACCGGGCGCCGCCCTGCGCAGCACGCCCATTCCGGCACGCGTCAAGCCGCCCGCGAGAACGAATCCGCTCTTCCTTCCGGCACGATCAGCCATCCCCACACTCTAGGGGCCCATCTCCCGGCCGTACGGCGCCCGTTGTCAGTGCCGCCTGTCACGATGCATTTCGTACGGAACGGTTCCGAGGGGGGAACATGGCGAAGAAGCCGAGGCAGCAGCGCCGCACGGGACGTGCCGCCAAGGGGGTGGCGATCTACCACGACATGAAGGTGTACGAGAACTTCGAGCGGAGCGCCCAGCGCATCTTCGAGTGCGTACAGGCGGCGCAGAGACGGTCCCCGGGTGCGCCCCGATACCTCTGTCTGGACGTCCAGGGCCACCGGAACGCCGCGGGAGGTTACGACCACGACGCGTTCGAGCTGATGCAGGACTTCGCCATGGGCTACCTGGGTCAGTACCTGACCGAGGTCAGCACCCCGCTCATCCACGTCCGTATGAAGGAGAAGCAGCGCAACGACATTCCGGACATCCTGCAGATCGGGTACCCGGACGACGGCAGTGAGTACGGCTACGACGCGTCGGCGCTCGCGGTGAAGCCCCGCGAGAGACATGCAGAGGACCGCAGAACCCGGCCCACCGTGAAAGCCATCGTCGACTACCTGGGTATGGACGAGGCCGCCTGCCTGGTGTGCTGGCGCACCCCGGTGGAGCGCGCCCATGTCGTCCCGCTCCAGCTCGGCGGGTCCAACGACGTGCGCAACTTCGCCCTGCTGTGCGCTGCCCACCACGCGGAGGCCCCGGACGTCGCGGACGCCGAGAGCTTCTGGGCCTGGGTCGACTACGCCGAGCTGAGGGACAGCCCGGACACATGGCGTGACGCGCCGGACCAGCTCAAGGACCGGCTTCGGCGAAAAGGCGTCCGGATCGGCGTGGGAGAGCGTGCGCGACTCTCCTTCTTCGCCGCCGTCAAGCAGGAACTGAAGTCGCTCTACGGCTGGACCGACGCCGACTTCGAGATCAAGGACTGGCTCGCCTTCATGGACGAGGTCCAAAGGGTCCTGGACGAGGCCACGGGCCGGCACTTCGGGGTGGACAAGAAGGTGTCGACGCACGCGTGGGCGCATCACATGGCCCGGCAGCGCATGAAGCGCCAGGAATGACCTGCGCCCCCGGGCGGGAGCCACCGCGGCGCCCGCCCGGAGTGGCTCGGCTTGCTACTGGTCCGCCCGGGCCGTCGCCAGCAGTTCCTCGGCGTGGGCGCGGGCCGTCTCGGAGTCCTCCTGGCCGGCCAGCATCCGGGACAGCTCGCGAATCCGCTCCTCGCCCTCCAGCACCTTCACGCCGGACCGGGTGACCGACCCGTCGTTGGTCTTCTCGACCAGCAGCTGCCGGTCGGCGAAGGCGGCGACCTGGGGCAGGTGGGTGACCACGACGACCTGGGCGGTCCTGGCGAGCTTGGCCAGGCGCCGGCCGATCTCGACCGCGGCCTTGCCGCCGACACCGGCGTCGACCTCGTCGAAGAGGTAGGTCGGCACGGGGTCGGTGCCCGCGAACACGACCTCCACGGCGAGCATCACGCGGGACAGCTCACCGCCGGACGCGCCCTTGGCGATGGGCCGCGGCGGGGCGCCCGGATGAGGGGCGAGCAGCAGCTCGACCTCGTCCGCACCCGAGGGCCCGTAGGCGACCGTACGCCCGCCGACCTCGACGCCCTCCGGGTCCTCGGTCTGCCGGATGTCGAAGGACACGCGCGCGTGGGGCATCGCCAGCGAGGCCAGCTCGGCCGTCACGGCGGCGGCGAACCGCTCGGCGGCCTCCGTGCGCGCATCCGTCAGTGCCTGCGCCAGACCGCCCAGTTCGGTGCGCAGCGCGTCCCGCTCGGCGGTCAGCTCCCCGATCCGCTCGTCGTCGCCGTCCAGCTCGGTCAGCCGGGCCGCGCTCAGCTCGGCCCAGGAGAGGACGGCGTTCACGTCCTCGCCGTACTTGCGCGTCAACGCGGTCAGCGCGGCGCGGCGCTCCTCCACCGCGGCCAGCCGCAGCGGATCGGCGTCCAGGTCGTCGGCGTACCCGGCCAGCTCCCCGGCCACGTCGCCGAGCAGGATGCCGATCTCCCCGATCCGGTCGGCGAGCGAGGCCAGCGCCGGATCGTGCGAGCGCACGGCCTCCAGCGCCCGGTGGGCGCCCGCGACGAGGGTCGAGGCGTCGATGCTCTCGGGATCCTCCGGATTGCCCGCGAGCGCGGCGTGCGCGGCCGTCGCGGCGGACGACAGGGCCTCGGCGTGCCCCAGCCGCTCGGCCTCCTCGGCCAGCTCGGCGTCCTCTCCGGCGCGCGGCTCGACGGCGGCGATCTCCTCGAGGCCGTAGCGCAGCATGTCGGCTTCCTGCGCCCGCTCACGCGCGCGTGTGGTGATCTCCTCCAGCTCGGCGGAGACGGCCCGCAGCCGCCGGTAGGCCTCGGTGTACTTGGCGAGCGGCACGGCGACGCCGTCCCCCGCGTACCGGTCCAGCGCCTGCCGCTGCCTGGACAGCTTCAGCAGCCCCTGCTGGTCGGTCTGCCCGTGCACGGCCACCAGGTCGTCGGCCAGTTCGGCGAGCAGCCCCACGGGGACGCTGCGCCCGCCCAGGTGCGCCCGCGAGCGGCCCTCGGCGGAAACGGTACGGCTGATCAGCAGGGCGCCGTCGTCCAGCTCGGCCCCGGCCTCCTCGGCTCGTACGACGGCGGCGGCTTCCGGGGGAACGGTCACCCGCCCCTCCACGACCGCCTTCTCGGCGCCGATCCGCACGAGCGCCGGGTCCGCCCGCCCGCCGAGCAGCAGTCCCAGGCTGGTGACCACCATGGTCTTGCCCGCCCCCGTCTCACCGGTGACGGCGGTGAACCCGGGCGACAGCTCGACGACGGCATCGTCGATGACCCCGAGCGACCGTATGCGCATCTCCTCCAACACGGACAAGACCTTACGAGGTCGGGGGCCGGGATCGCGACGGACCCCGGCCCGGTTGTGTGAAGGTGCAGGTGACGGATGCGGATCGATGCCGCATTGTCACCCGGGCGAGTGCAGGGTCGTCAGCGCGGCGCCCTCAGCGCAGCGCCCCTCCGCGCGGCAGCCTCAGTGCAGCCCCTTGAGCAGGGCGACACCGTCGGGTGCGCCCCAGCCGGTGGGGGCGTCGTACCCGGGCAGCACCGGGTAGCCCACCGCGGGCGGGTGCGAGGCGTTGTCGTGGCCGACGGCGATGTCGCGGCAGGCGACCTCGCCGAGCGGCCGGCCGTTGGTGCCGCTTTCGTAGAGGAACGGCGTGAGGAAGCGCTGCTGCTTGTCCGCCGGCAGCAGCGCGTTGATGCGGGCGATCAGAGAGGCCCACAAGGGGGCGGAGGCACTGGTGCCTCCGGCGGGGAACGGAGCGCCCTGGAAGATCAGGTCGTATCCCGGGCTGCCGGCGAGCGCGGCCACGTCCGGCACGACCCTTCCCTGGATGCTGCCCGGGTTCAGGGAGTCCACCTTGATGTGCTTCTGGTAGTCCGGGCGGTCGAACTTGGTGGACACGCCTCCTCCGGTCGCGCCCCCGCCGATGCGGGTCCGGTGACCGGGCGCCTCCCACCAGGACACCTCCCGGCCGGAGGAGTCGATCATCGTCCCGCCGACACTCAGCACGAAGGGACTGGTGCTGGGAAAGTCGACATGGCACCGGCCGTCCACCATCTGGTCGCCCGAGCCGTCGTCGCCCGAGGCGACACAGACCGTGATGCCCAGGTCCGCCGCGCCCTGAAGACGCTTGTTGATCTGGTCGAGTGCTGTCTGCGACCAGTTGGGGTCGTCCTCGGAGAGGCCCCAGCTGACCGACAGGGTCACCGGCTTGTCCGCGATCGCCTGGTCGAGGACCTCGATCCAGCCCCGCTGGTCGAAGTTCGCGAAGTAGACCGGGATCTCGGCCGCCGGACAGAAACCGGCGACGATCTCCACGTCCATCATCACTTCCCGTGCCGCCCCGACCGCGAACTTCTGCTCAGCGGGCGGCAGCTGCTTGACCTCCTGCATCGTGCGCGGCGGAGCGAAGTCCAGGGGCACGATCCGGACCTGGGGCCCCTGGAGGTCGTGCGCGGCGCTGAAGGCCTGCAGGTCGTCGTCGAAGTAGCAGCCGCCGAACTCGGCGATCGCGATCTTCTGCCCCGCTCCGTCACCGGCCGGGAAGTTGTACTGCCGTTCGAGGTCGGCCGGTGTGAACGACCCCATGAAGCCCGAGCCGCCGGCGTCCCTGCGCCGGGCCACCTGCCGCTGGTCCAGTCCGAAGACGCCGGTCACCTTGCCCTCGAGGCCTGCCGGGATGTGCAGCTCGCCCTCACGGCCGCGGAACTCGCCGTGCTCGGGGGTGTGGTAGATACCGAGGTTCGTTTTGAAGGCGGCGTTCATCGCGGACACGGGACCGGTCGCCACGATGCTGCCCGGTTCGAGCCGGACTTCGTCGACCGTGAGGCCGTACCGCTCCAGTACGGCCTTCGTGTCCTCGGCGTCCTGGCGTCGCTCGTCCGGGATCCGGTCGGCGGGGGCCACCTTCCCGCGCAGGGTGAGGGTCACCTTCACCGGGTCCTCGGGGTGCGCGTCCCTCAGCCGGGTCGCGCCTGCCATGGCCGGTCGGGTGCTCCCGGCCAGCGCGACGTGCTGTTCGTTCATCGAAGTCTCCTTGCTGCCGGCAGACCTCTAGCCCGAAGCCTGACGGCTCGCGTCGAAATGCACTGCGTAGGCAGACATTCCGGGGATGCCGAAAACATATGCCAGATGCATCCCGAGCCACCCGGACAGGGCACCACCTGCCCGGCACTGAGCTCACGCGAGGGCGAGACCCTAGTGAGGCGCCCCCCGCCACCCCGTGGTGGGCAACGCGAACTTCGCCACCAGCCGGTCGGTGAACGACGAGTGGTGCAGCCGGGCCAGCCGCACCGGCACGGCTCCCCGCCGCACCTCCACCCGCGCGCCCGGCGGCAGCTCGACGGTCCGCCGCCCGTCGCACCACAGCACGCCCGGCGGGATGTGCGGCAGGACCTCCACCGCGAGCACCGAGTCCGGAGACGTGACCAGCGGCTTGGCGAACAGCGCGTGCGCACTGATCGGCACCATCAGCAGCGCCTCCACCTCGGGCCACACCACCGGCCCGCCCGCGGAGAACGCGTAGGCCGTGGATCCGGTCGGCGTCGACAGCACGACACCGTCGCACCCGAACCCGGTCACCGGACGCCCGTCGATCTCCAGCACGACTTCCAGCAGCTTCTCGGCACCGGCCTTCTGCACGGCCGCCTCGTTCAGCGCCCAGTCGGTGTGCACGATGTCCCCGTTGCGGTGCACGACGACGTCGACGGTCATCCGCTCCTCGACCTCGTACGACCGCGCCACCACTCGGTCGACCACCCGGTCGAGGTCGTCGCGTTCCGCCTCCGCGAGGAACCCGACACGCCCCAGGTTGACGCCGAGCATCGGCACCCCGGAGGCCCGGGCGAACTCGGCGCCGCGCAGCAGCGTGCCGTCACCACCGAGCACGATCAGCAGCTCGCACCCGTCGAGGCACTGCGGAGTGGCCTCCTTGACCAGCTCCACCTCGTCGGGCAACGGCAGGTCGCGCGCCTCCTCCTCCAGCACCCGCACCCCGATGCCATGCCGCAGCAGGCCCTTGACGACGAGTTCCGCACTGCGGATCGCCGCGGGCCGCCCGGTGTGGGCGAGCAGGAAAACAGTACGCGCCAGGTTCTGTGTCAACGCGGCCCCTCCGCCACTGCACGGTCGACGGCGGCCGGGTCCACCTCGGGTGCCCCCGCCCGCAGCCAGAGAAAGTACTCGACGTTCCCCGAGGGGCCGGGCAGCGGGCTCGCGGTGACGCCCTGCACCCCGAGTCCCAGCTCCCAGGCCTTCTCGGCCACTCCCCGCACGGCCTCCGCCCGCAGCTGCGGACTCCGTACGACACCCCCGCTGCCGAGCCGCTCCTTGCCCACCTCGAACTGCGGCTTGACCATCATCACCAGGTCGGCGTCGGGCTTCACGCACCGCTTCAGGGCCGGCAGCACCAGTCCCAGCGGAATGAAGGACAGATCGCCCACGACAAGATCCACAGGTTCCCCATCGATCGCCTCGAGCGTCAACTCGCGTACGTTCGTACGGTCCTTGACCGTGACGCGTTCATCGCTCTGGAGAGACCAGGCCAGCTGTCCGTACCCGACGTCCACCGCGACGACGTGCGCGGCGCCGGCGCGCAGCAGGACGTCGGTGAAGCCTCCGGTGGACGCGCCGGCGTCCAGCGCGCGCCGGCCCTCGACCACGAGCCCCTGCGGGACGAAGACCTCGAGCGCGCCGGCCAGCTTGTGCCCGCCGCGGGAGACGTAGTCCGGATCGCCGTCGTCGGCCTGGACCACGATCGCCGCTGCGGTCTCCACCTGGGTGGCCGGCTTGGTCGCCACCGTCTTGCCGACGGTGACGCGCCCGGCGGCGATCAGCTGGCTGGCGTGCTCACGCGAACGCGCGAGCTTGCGGCGGACCAGCTCCGCGTCCAGACGGCGACGTGCGACTCCTGCCACGTTCGGTTCAGCTCCTGCTCTGGTGGTACGGCGGTGAGGACGCCCCCGGGTACGACGGTGAGGGCGCCGGGGGCCCCGGGCGGGTGTCGAGCGCGGTGAGCGCGTCGCGCAGCCCCCGGTGCACATCCTCGTACACCTCGACATGTCCGTCGGTGGCGAGGTGGTCCGCGTCGGCCAGCCGCTCCAGCTGGGCGTCGACCTCGGCGTCGCCGGTGGGGGTGCGCGGGATGTTCAGGGGGGCGGGCGCGGCGGGGTCGTACGCCTGGAGTGCCTCCCCCGCCTCCGCCGGGATCTCCGTCTCCGGAACCGAGTCGCTCATGCCCAGACGCTACCCCGAACCGCTGGGGTACCGTCGTGGGCGATGGCCACGATCGAGGAGTGCCGCACCGCACTGGGGAAACTTTCGGACAACATGCAGGGCGCCGAGGGCGACGTCGGCGCGGCCGCCGCGCTGGACCGCTCGGTGAGCTGTCACATCACCGACCTGGACGTCACCTTCGCAGGCCGGATGACGGGTGGCCGGATCGAGGTGGACGACACCCGGCCCGGACCGCCGTGGGAGAGGGCGCAGATCAGGCTCGCCATGGCCGGGGACGACCTGGTGGCCCTGGTGAGCGGCGAGCTGAACTTCGCGACCGCCTGGGGGTCGGGCCGGGTCAGGCTGGAGGCGAGCCTGCTGGATCTGTTCCGGCTCAGGAAGCTGCTGTGAGTCCCGGAAGGCCGCCGTGAGGTTTCAGGAGGCCGCCGTGAGGTTTCAGGAGGCCGCCGTGAGGTTTCAGGAGGGCGCCGTGAGCCGTTCCCGCCGTGTCCTGCGGGCGGCCGGCACGACCAGCGGGGTTCCGGTCTGCGGGTCGTCGACGACCTGACACCGCAGCCCGAAGACCTGCTCCACCAGGTCGGCCGTGACGATGTCGCCCGGGGCGCCCTCAGCGATCACCTCGCCGCCGCGCAGGGCGATGAGATGGGTGGCGTAACGGGCGGCGTGGTTCAGGTCGTGCAGCACGGCCACCAACGTCCGCCCCTGTTCCTCGTGCAGCTCGGCGCACAGGTCGAGGACGTCGATCTGGTGCTGGATGTCGAGGTAGGTGGTCGGCTCGTCCAGGAGCAGCAGCGGGGTCTGCTGGGCCAGCGCCATGGCGATCCACACCCGCTGCCGCTGCCCGCCGGACAGCTCGTCGACGTACCGGTCGGCCAGCTCGGCGACGCCGGTCTGCCGCATCGACTCCTGCACGACCCGCTCGTCCTGCGCCGACCACTGGCGCAGCAGCCCCTGGTGCGGGTAGCGTCCCCGGCCGACGAGGTCGGCGACGGTGATGCCGTCGGGCGCGACGGACGACTGCGGCAGCAGACCGAGGGTCCGCGCGACCTTCTTGGCGGGCATCGACTGGATGACCTGGCCGTCGAGGAGCACCCGGCCCCGGCTCGGCCTGAGCATCCGCGACAGCGCCCGCAGCAGCGTCGACTTGCCGCACGCGTTGGGGCCGACGATCACCGTGAAGGAGTTGTCGGGGATCTCCACCGACAGCTGCTCGGCGATGACGCGCTGGTCGTAGGCGAGGGTGACGTTCTCCGCGGACAGACGGTTCACAGTGCTCCTTGGGATGTTCGGCACGCCGGTGGGGGTCATATCCGGCCCGCCCTGCGCTCGGTGACCAGCAGCCACAGCAGATAGCCGCCGCCGAGGACGCCGGTGACCACGCCGACCGGCAGCTGGTCGGCGCCGAAGGCACGCTGCGAGGCCCAGTCGGCGGCGACCAGCAGGGCGGCGCCCATGCACATCGAGGGCACCAGGTTCGGACCGGGCGAACGGGTCAGGCGCCGGGCGAGCTGCGGCGCGGTGAGCGCGACGAAGCCGACGGGTCCGGCGGCCGCGGTGGCCGCCGCGACGAGCAGCACGGCGGAGACCATCAGCACCAGCCGGACCCGCTGCACCCGTACCCCGAGGGCGTTCGCGGCGTCGTCGCCCATCTCCATCATCCTCAGGCCGCCCGCTTGGACGAGGACCAGCGGAACGAGGACGGCGCACAGGGCGAGCAGCGGCCGGACCTGGTCCCAGTCCCGGCCGTTGAGGGAACCGGTCATCCACACGACCGCGCGGGCCGCGTCCACCAGGTCGGCCTCGGTGAGCAGATAGCCGTTGACCGCGGTGGCGATCGCGGAGACACCGATACCGACCAGGACCAGCCGGTATCCGTGCACCCCCTGCTTCCAGGCCAGCAGGTGGAGGGCCAGCCCGGTCGCCAGGCCGCCGATCAGCGCGCCGACGGTGACCTGCGTGGTGGTGCCGGACATCAGCACGATGACGACGAGCGCGCCGGCCGTGGAGCCCTGCGACAGGCCCAGCACGTCCGGGCTGCCGAGGGGGTTGCGGGAGACGGACTGGAACAGCGCGCCGCCGAGGCCGAGCGAGGCGCCGACCAGCAGGCCGACCAGGACGCGCGGCAGCCGCAGTTCGCCGACGACGAAGTCCTGGTAGGCGTTGCCGTCCCCGGCGAGGGTCCGGAGCACGTCGGCCACCGGGATCTTGGCGTCACCGGTGCCGATCAGTGCGACGCCGGCCACGCAGGCGGCGGCCAGCAGCAGGACGACGACGCTCAGGGCGCGCAGGTCCAGCCGAAGCGAGAGGCCGCCCGGCATGCGTAGGACCCGGTTCGTGGAGCGGTTCTTCACAGCTGGGCCGTCTTCCGCCGTCGTACGAGAAGGATGAAGACCGGGCCGCCGATGATCGCGGTCACGATGCCGACCTGGATTTCGGAGGGACGGGCCACCACCCGGCCGACGACGTCGGCGCCGAGCAGGAGCACGGGCGACAGGACCGTGGCGTAGGGCAGGATCCAGCGAAGGTCCGGGCCGGTGAAGGAGCGCACCGCGTGCGGGACCATCAGGCCCACGAACACGATCGGGCCGCAGGCGGCGGTCGCGGCACCGCACAGCACGGTGGCGGCCAGCATGGCCAGAGCGCGGGTGCGGCCCAGGTGGGCGCCGAGGGCGCGGGCGGTGTCGTCGCCCATCGCGACGGCGTTCAGCGGCCGTGCAAGCGCCAGCGCGAGGAGCATGCCGGCCGCGATGAAGGGCAGCACCTGGGGGATGGTCGAGTCGGTGGCCGAGGCCAGCGAACCCACCGTCCAGAAGCGCATCTTGCCCAGCGCCGCGTCGTCCATGATCATCACGGCCTGGAGATAGCCGTAGAGAGCGGCGCTGATCGCCGTGCCGGCGAGTGCGAGCCGCACCGGGGTGGCGCCCCGGCTGCCGCCGAGGAACCACACCAACGCGCCCACGGCGGCCGCCCCGAGGAAGGCGAACCACACATAGCCGGTGAGGCTGGTGACACCGAAGCAGGTGAGGGCCGTGACGACGGCCGCCGAAGCGCCCGCGTTGATGCCGAGCAGCCCGGGGTCGGCCAGCGGATTGCGGGTGAGTGCCTGCAGCACCGCGCCCGAGAGGCCGAGCGCGGCACCGGCGAGCAGGCCCAGGACCGTGCGCGCGAGCCGCTCGTCCACGACGACGTCACCGTAGGTCCCCGTGTCGTGGAACAGGCCGTGCCAGACCTGGTCCGGCGACAGGGCCTTCGCCCCGATCGCGATGCTCGCCAGAGCGACGAGCACCAGCATCGCGACGGACAGCAGGAGCCCGAGGGCCCTCGCCGTACGGCGAGTTGGGGGCGCGGGGGCGGTCTCCGCGCGCTGTTCCGGAGGACTGTCGACCAACACGAGGTTAGGTTAGCCTACCCTCGCTTCCGGTCGTGATCCCCGGGTGCCGGCACGTCATAGACCGAGACGTGCCAGCGCCTTCCCCCCGTCCAGCTCGCAGGAACCCTCCCCGGCCGCCGTCCAGGCCGCTGCGCACAGCGCCCGCAGCCCGTCCAGCGCCTCCCCCTCACCCTCCAGCTCCAGCCGGTCCGCCGCCGCCCTCGCCGTGAAGGCACCGCAGCGGAAGCCGTCCCCCTCCGGGGAAACCTCCGGCTGCCCGGTGAGCAGCCCGCGCAGGTCGGCGTCCACATACGTCGGCCGGTGCTGCGGCGGCGCCGCGAGCAGCCGGGCGCCGTCGGTGACACCGGTCAGCACCAGAAGCGAGGCCACCGACCCGTTGAACGCGCCCTCGATGTCCGTGTCCAGCCGGTCCCCGACCACCAGCGGCCGCTTCGCGCCGGTCCGGATGATCGTCTCCCGGTGCATCGGCGGCAGCGGCTTGCCCGCCACCTGCGGCTCCTTGCCCGTCGCGATCCGCACGACCTCCACCGCCGCCCCGTTGCCCGGCGCGATGCCCCGCCCGCTCGGGATCGTCAGGTCGGTGTTGGACGCGAACCAGGGCACCCCCCGCGCGACCGCGTACGACGCTTCCGCGAACCGCCCCCAGGTCAGATCCGGCCCGCCGTACCCCTGCACGACCGCCGCCGGATCGTCGTCCGCCGACTCCACCGGCACCAGCCCCCGCTCGCGCAGCGCCACCCGCAGGCCCTCACCGCCGATCACCAGCACCCGCGCCCCGGCCGGCACCTGCTCGCTGATCAGCCGCGCGACCGCCTGCGCGGAGGTGATGACGTCATCGGCGCCCGTCGGTATCCCCAGCTCCGTCAGATGCTCGGCCACCGTGTCCGGGGTCCGCAGCGCGTTGTTGGTGACGTACGCCAGATGCATCCCGCCGGAGCGCGCCACGGCCAGCGAGTCGACCGCGTGCGCGATCGCGTTCCCACCCGCGTACACCACCCCGTCCAGATCGAGCAGCGCCGTGTCGTACGCCTCGCTCAGGGGCTGCCCACTGCCCTCGGGGCTCGTCCTGACCGCCTGGCTCATTCCACATCGCTCCTCGTTCGACCGTCTTTCCCCCGATCATCCCGCACGCCACTGACACACGTACGATGCCGGGATGAACACTGCAGGCCACTCGGAAGCAACGGCGCGCCGAGGCCTGGAACTCACCCCGTTCCGCGGCCTTCGCTACGACCCCGACCGGGTCGGCAGCCTCGCCTCCGTCACCTCCCCGCCGTACGACGTCGTCGTACGGCCCGACGGGGTGCACCACCTTCAGTCCGCCGACCCGCACAACATCGTCCGGCTGATCCTGCCCCAGGCCGGCACCCCGAGCGCCCGCACCGAGCAGGCGGCGGACACTCTGCGCCGCTGGCTGGACGAGGGCGTCCTCACCCCGGACCCGGAGCCCGGCCTGTACGTCTACGAGCAGCGGGACGGCGACGGCATGCTCCAGCGCGGTGTCATCGGCGCCCTGCGGGTCTCCGAACCGGCCGAGGGCGTGGTCCTGCCGCACGAGGACGTCATGCCGCCCGTGGTCGCCGACCGCGCGGCCCTGATGCGGGCCACGCGCGCGAACCTGGAACCGCTGCTCCTGACCTACCGCGGCGACGGCACGGCGGCCGAGGTCGTCGAGCGCACGGCGGAAAAGCCCCCGCTGCTGGCCACGACCACCGAGGACGGCTTCCACCACCGCCTCTGGTCCGTCACCGACCCCGCCGACGTGGCCCGCATCCGGTCCGATCTCGCCCACCAGCAGGCCCTGATCGCCGACGGCCACCACCGCTGGGCCACCTACCTGCGGCTGCGTGCCGAGCACCCCTCGCCCAGTCCCTGGGACCACGGTCTGGTCCTGCTCGTCGACACCGCCCGCTACCCGCTGCGGGTCCGCGCCATTCACCGCCTGCTGCACGGTCTGCCGGTCGCGGACGCGCTCGCTGCGGTGGAGGGCCTGTTCCACGTACGACGCCTCGATGCACCGCTCGCCGAGGCCCTGGCGGCCCTGGCGGACGCCTCCTGCGCGGGCAACGCCTTCCTGCTGGCCGGCGACGGCGCCTTTCACCTGCTCGACCGTCCGGACCCGGACCTGCTGGACCGCACGATCCCGGCCGACCGTCCGCCCGCCTGGCGCTCCCTGGACGCCACGGTCCTGCACGCCACACTGCTGGACCACGTCTGGCACATCCCCGAGGACTCTCCGGCCCACATCGCGTACATCCACGACACGGCCGCCACGGTCGCCAAGGCGGAACGCGACGGCGGTACGGCCGTCCTGATGCACCCGGTCCGCGAGGAGGTCGTACGCGACCTCGCACGACAGGGCGTGACGATGCCCCGGAAGTCGACGTCGTTCGGCCCGAAGCCGGCGTCGGGACTGGTGCTGCGGGCGCTGGAGATCTGACCGCCCCTGAACGCCGAAGAGGGCAGGCCCCCCGGGGAGCCTGCCCTCTTCTCGGCACATCGCCTACGCGTCAGTCCTCGACCGCAGGCCAGTCCTCGACCGCACTCGGTCTCACTCAGTCCTCGTCGTCGCCGGCCTCGTCGTCGCGGTCCTCGTGAGCCGGCTTCTCGGACACGTCCTCGCCGTCGTCGAGGACGTCGACGAACTCCACGCCGTCCAGCTCGGCGAGCCGGTCGGAGGCGTCCGTGCTGCCGTCCCGGTCGGCCTCCACGGCCTTGGCGAACCACTCGCGTGCCTCGCCCTCCCGGCCGGCCGCCAGCAGGGCGTCGGCGTATGCGTAGCGCAGGCGCGCGGTCCACGGCTGGATCGAGTTGGAGGCCAGCTCGGGGCTCTGCAGGGTCACGATCGCGGCGTCCAGCTGGCCCATGTCACGCCGGGCGCCGGCCGCGACGAGCCGCATCTCGACCTGACCGGCCTTGTCCAGCTTGTGCACCTCCGGGGCGCCGGCCATGTCCAGCGCCTTCTCCGGCCGTCCGAGCCCGCGCTCGCAGTCGGCCATCACCGGCCACAGCTCCATGGTGCCGGTCATCCGCCGCGCG
Source organism: Streptomyces sp. NPDC046759 (assembly GCF_040645475.1). NCBI lineage: Bacteria > Bacillati > Actinomycetota > Actinomycetes > Kitasatosporales > Streptomycetaceae > Streptomyces > Streptomyces sp. NPDC046759. Next base: position 43,660 of record NZ_JBEYYJ010000048.1, read on the forward strand.
GCCCGGAACTCGCCGAGGGCCTCGCCGTACTTCTGGTTGGCGTACGCCGCGAACCCCGCGGCCTCGCGCACGGCGGCCACGCGGGACGCCAGGCGCAGGGCCACCTTGGAGTAGCCGTAGGCGCCCTCGGGGTCCTCGTCGATGAGCCGGGCCACCATCACCAGGTTCTTGGCGACGTCCTCCGCGAGCGTCTTGGGCAGGCTCTGGAGCTCCTGCCGCACGTCCTTGTCGATCTCGTCGCCGGTGACGTCCTCCGGGATCGGCAGCCGCTTGATCGGCTCGCGATCCCGGTCACGGTCCCGCTCGTCACGGAAGCGGCCACCGTCACGGCGGTCGTCCCTGCGGTCGTCCCGGCCCCGGAATCCACCGGGCCGGCCGCCGCGGTCGTCCCGACGGGGCCCACGGCCGCCGCGGTCGTCCCGGCCGCGGAACCCGCCCCGCTCGCCCCGGTTGTCGTCACGACGGAAACCGCCGCGGTCACCGCGGCTGTCGTCCCGACGGTCATCACGGCGGTCATCACGCCGGTCGTCACGGCGGAAGCCACCACGGTCGCCACGGTGGTCGTCGCGCCGGCCGTAGCCGCCACGGTCGTCGTCGCGACGGAACGACGGACGGTCGCCGCCACGGTCGTCACGCCGGAAGCCACCGCGCTCACCACGGTCGTCACGCCGGAAGCCACCGCGCTCACCACGGTCGTCGCGACTGTCGTCCCGACGCGGCCCACGGTCACGGTCGTCCCGCTGGAACGCCGGACGCCCACCCCGGTCACCCTCACGACGATCGTCCCTACGACCGCCATAACCACCACGGTCGTCACGACGGAAACCGCCACGGTCACCGCGGCTGTCATCACGCCGATCGTCACGCCGGTCATCACGCCGGTCGTCACGGCGGAAGCCACCACGGTCACCACGGTGGTCGTCGCGCCGGCCGTAGCCGCCACGGTCGTCGTCGCGACGGAACGACGGACGGTCGCCGCCACGGTCGTCACGCCGGAAGCCACCGCGCTCACCACGGTCGTCGCGACGGTCGTCCCGACGCGGCCCACGGTCACGGTCGTCCCGCTGGAACGCCGGACGCCCACCCCGGTCACCCTCACGACGATCGTCCCTACGACCGCCATAACCACCACGGTCGTCACGACGGAAACCGCCACGGTCACCGCGGCTGTCATCACGCCGGTCATCACGCCGGTCGTCACGGCGGTCGTCACGGCGGAAGCCACCACGGTCACCACGGTGGTCGTCGCGCCGGCCGTAGCCGCCACGGTCGTCGTCGCGACGGAACGACGGACGGTCGCCGCCACGGTCGTCACGCCGGAAGCCGCCGCGGTCACCACTGTCCCGTCGCCGCTGGTCGCGCTCCGGTCGGTCGTCGGGCGAGTTGGTGGACATGGTGACTCCTGTCTTCGGTACCGCAAGCATTGTAAAAACGAAAGGACCCCTGGTCCCAGCTGAACGCTGGGACCAGGGGTCCTCCAAAGATTGTTCGGCGGTGTCCTACTCTCCCACAGGGTCCCCCCTGCAGTACCATCGGCGCTGTGAGGCTTAGCTTCCGGGTTCGGAATGTAACCGGGCG
>NZ_JBEYYJ010000049.1:0-45072 GCF_040645475.1 Streptomyces sp. NPDC046759
TGAGTTGCCTACGTGTCACACCCAGCGTCCTACCAGGTCCCGCCCCCGCACGGGACCAGAACCCGAGATTGATCACGACCTCACACAGGCCCTAGAAGCCAATCCGGACACCTCGTGTCCCCTTTGCGGTCACGGCATCGGATGCGCGGCATCGGTGCGCTCAGTGGCCGGCCTCCCGGCCGCGCTGCGGTCCGGGCTCCTGCGGGCGGTGCGCCCGCAGGTCGTCCTCGCGCACCGGGTGTACTCCGTCGGCACCGTCCTGTTCGGCGTAGCGGTCCGTGCAGCGCGGGAGGCATCGGCCGCTTTGGTGAACGCGACCTGGAGGCGGCGCAGCCGCTCGGCCGTGAGATCAAGGGCTTCCACATCCGTGCGGGACTCCCGCAAGGCCCGCAGCGCCGTCATGTCGACCGCCTCCCGAGGTTCGGCCTCCGACTCCTGGTCGTCGTACTCGGGGTCGGCAGCCGGGAGCGCGAGCAGCTGCTCGGGCATCGCCGCCTGCTGGTGCGCGACGACGTCGTACGCCCGGCGGCGCGTGGCAACCGTGGCCACCGTGGCCCGCAGCTTCTCGCGGACCGCCGCGGCAGCGAGGACGGCCCGCTCGCACTGCAACAGGACTGACGGACTTCGAACAGCAGCTCCTCGACGGCACAGTCACCATCGTCAAGGCGGTAGCACCCAGGGCCACGTCCCTCACCCGGGTAGTGCCGCCCATCGACGAGTACCGCATCTCGACTCGCTGACCGGCGTCCGGCGGCTACTCCGCCGGATCCTCCTCGGCGTGCCGGACCGCCTTCTTCACGCCCTGCTCCAGGTCGTAGCGGTTCTCCCCGGACGCCTCCGCCTGGGCGGTGATAGCCGCCTGCGCAGCCTCGGACGCCTCACGCCAGCGGCGCCACTGCGCGTCGTACTCCTTGCCGGTCAGGCCCGCGAGCCTCGCGCGCGCTTCCTCGGCGGAACGTTCCAGCTTGATCAGCTCATCGGGGCTACGGCCGCCACACCTCGCGATAGCTCGCGCGGTCGGCGTACATCGCGGCGAAGAGCCGGAGCTGCTGCTCGGCGATACGCCCCATAGGGCCAGCGGTGCCGAGGTACGGAACGATCGTCTCCTCAAGGACCCCCTGAACCCGCTGGACTGCTGGTCAGGGCACCTGTCAGGCTCCGCCTCGTCGAGATTCTCGATGGTTTGACCAGCAGGGCGAAAACAGGTCGTCTGGGACCTGTTCAGCGGAGCCGACTGGAACGATGTGACCGCAGCACTCGGCGAGCCCTGGGACATCGAAACAACGAGCCGGAACAGAAAGTGGCCGCGGCTCTTCGCCTACGGAGACCTTGAGCTGAGTGTCTGCCGCTGCCGCAAGGTCTCCCCCATCTGCGTCCAGACCTGGCGTGACGTCGTCGAACTCCCTCCGTCGGTTGTCGGGGGGACGGGCACCTTCCCGGCAGGGCTCAAGCGCGCGGACGCCATTTCCGCCTTGGCCCGGGCCGGCTGTTCCTGGGAGCCGCATGCTCCGCTGGCCTTCGGCAACCCGTGCTCGCTCACGGCGATCGCGTACCTCGGTCAACAGCGCTCTCCAGCGGGCCCGCGCCACGCTGGCCACACACCACCAATCTCCCGACGGCAGCCGTCCCCAGCCGTCCGACGACGTCCGCCGGGCGCTGACCGAGCGGTACGCCACGGCCTTCTCCCGCTACGACATGGAGGAGCTGCGCATGCTGCTCCACGTGGGTGCGACCTTGTGCCTGCCGCCGTACGCGAAGTGGATGCGCGGTGTCCCGGACATCCAGGCGTCGCGGACCGGCCCCGCCGTCGAATGCCGCGGCTCTCGTCTGTTTGCGACCGTGGCCAACGGCACCCCCGCCTTCGGCAAGTACCGGCCCGCCGCCGACGGCACCGGCTACACGCCCTGGGCGCTGCAGGTCGTGGAGTTCGCCGGTGACCGCATCGCCGGCATCACGGCATTCCGCGACACCGACCGCCTCTTCCCGCTTTTCGGCCTTCCGGACCGAGTGACCACCTGACCCGCATCCTGCATCCTCGACGCCGCCCCTGGCACCACCTCGGGGGTGGGTCGCGCGCTGCCAGCCCGCGCCCGACCTGGAAGGGCGCTTCGGCGCCGCGATGGGTTGCGACGCCAACCCGCCGCCCGAGCACGCTGCCGCGCGACCGGCCGGAAGTGTCCGCCGGACGCACCTCACCCCACCGGAGGGCAGCAACCATGACCACCCCACCCCACACGAGGACCGCCGATCACGTCCTTGACCAGGCCAAAGCCCATCCCAGCCCGGGAACCGGCGGGATACTGCCCGTGCTGGCGATCGCAGGCGGCACTGCCTCAGGCAAGTCGACCCTCGCCAAGGCCCTGGCACTGCACCGGCCCGGGGCTGTGGCGCTCATCCACCTGGACGACTTCTACGTCCCCGCGCACGAGCTGCACCGCGGGGTCCGCACGCTGAGCGCCCCGGGTGCCGAGACGCTGGATCGGAACCATCCCGGCTCCATCGACGAGGACGCCGCGGCTGCCGCGCTCGAGGCAGCGGCCACCGGCGGACAGCACCGCATGGTGGTGGTGGAGGGCCTGTTCGCCCTCACCCTGCCCAGGGTCGCGGCCCATGCCACCTGGCGGATCTACGTGGATGCCCCCGACAGCGTTCGCCTGGCCCGAAAGCTGCTGCGCAGGATCGAGGTCCAGCGCCAGGACCCGCTGGTCTCCTTGCGTAACCACCTGCTCAGCGGCCGAGACCGCCACGCGCAATACGTCGCCCCCTCCCGGGCCGATCTCGTACTCGACGGAACGATGCCGACAACCGACCTGCTGACTGCGGTCCACCACCTGGTCGGCGCGAATCCTGCACCCGCCCCCTGACCGGCGGGAGCGGAGGGTCAGGCCCGAAACACCGATTGCCGACCGGGGCACCCTCATCCCGGCCCCGCCTTCTGCGACCAGAGGAGGCGGGGCCGGCTGCGTCATGCCATCCGTCGCGCCCGGCACGGCTGGCCCTCACGCGTCCGGGGTGCGAGGTTGCGTGCCTTGCCCGCCACTACGCCACGGCACGGGGCACCGGCCCGCGGGAGCGGCGACCACACAACGCGTTCTCCCGGGCCGCCTGTCCACGCCCCGAACGGAGAACCCACCCCCATGCCGCAGGGCACCGATGTCGCAGTTGCGAACTGTGAGCTGCGACATTGCCATCCGAAAGGGCAAGCCTCACGATGACGCGAACTGACCGGCGTCAAGGAAAGCAGCTCATCATGGGTGATCATGTGCATGTGCGACTCAGTCAGGGGCTGAGCGCATCGGACGACGGAGAACTGGTCGAGCACTCCCGCTGCCGGTGCGGTGCCACTTTCACCAAGGTGTTCGACGCTGAGGGCGGGGAGCCGGAACACCCACACGGTTCCTGATCGCACCAGCGTCGGCAACGACACCGCATCGGCGCCAGGCCCTGCCGCCTGGCCTTGCCCTGTTGCTGCCCGGACGCCCTCCCCCCAGACAGCCGAACCGCCAGGGCCGTCACCGGGGCCGTGCGCACGGTAGAGAAGGCCGGGCTACAGCACCGTCACCGGCGGAGGACGGGCATGCCCCCGAGGGGGATCTTGGCGAGGACATCGCAGGATGATTCCGGCTGCTCAGCCGCACGAGACGGCCGGGCAGCCGTTCCTTCCGCGCGGCTGACGCGCTGGCCGCCACACGGTCGCGAGGGCCGGGCACGGATGCTCGACATCGTCTACGAGCTCCGTGACGACCCGCGTGCGATCGGCCGGCGTTCTCGTGCTCACCGCTGCGGCGCTGCGCGAGGTGGGCCCTGCAGCGGCCGGCGGACGCGTGGGTCGGGCAGTGACAGTGGGCATGGGGTCCGGACGCCACGCCACGCCGCGCCGCGCCGCGCCGCGAGAGGTCATGCCCGACGAGGAGCGACCGGCCCCGTCACACTGACAGCAGGTGTGCCGACGAGACGAGGTGGTCGCGGATGAAGTTCGGAGTATCGACATTTGTCACCGATGAAGGCATTGGCCCCAAGGCGTTGGGACCCGCCCTGGAGGAGCGTGGGTTCGACTCCCTGCTACTGGCCGAGCACTCGCATATTCCGGTCAAGCGGGAGTCCCCGTACCCAGGGGGCGGTGAGCTGCCGCGGATCTACTACCGGACGCTCGACCCGTTCGTGGCGCTCGCCGCGGCCGCCTCGGTGACCCGTGACCTGCTCCTGGGCACCGGCATCGCCCTGGTGATCCAGCGCGATCCGATCCACACCGCGAAGGAGGTCGCCTCCCTCGATCTGATCTCCGGCGGCCGGGCCGTTTTCGGGGTCGGCGCGGGCTGGAACCGCGAGGAGATGCGCAACCATGGGACGGATCCGGCCGTCCGCGGGCGGATCATGGACGAACGCATCCGCGCGATGATCGAGCTGTGGACCAAGGAGAAGGCCGAGTTCCATGGCGACTTCGTCGACTTCGATCCCGTCTACGCCTGGCCCAAGCCGGTCCAGAAGCCGCATCCGCCCATCTGGGTCGGGGGCGACAGCGAGCGCGCTTTCGAACGCGTCGCCGCGTACGGTACGGCGTGGATGCCGAGCGAGCCGCCGCTCGAGAAGCTGGGTGAACGCATCGCGCGTATGCGGCGGACGGCCGGTGACCGCCCGTCCGTCGTGGTGTACGCGGGCCGGTACGACCGGAAGGCGCTCGACACCTACGCCGAACTCGGCGTCGAACGCGTCCTGTTGTATCTGCCGACCCTGCCGGAGAACCAGACGCTGCGAACCCTGGACGAACTGGCCGAGGCCACGTCCGGCCACCGGTGACAGCTCGCGGCTGCCGCTGAAGAGGAGCTGACCGTGCCGGACATGGCCGAGGACGAGGCGCGCCGCCGGTTCACGACCGCGCGGGTGGCGCGCCTGGCGACGGTGGACGCGGGCCTGCGCCCGCATCTGGTGCCGGTCGTCTTCGCGGCCCACGGCGAGGAGATCGTCACCGCCGTCGACTGGAAGCCGAAGAGGTCGCAGCGGCTGAAACGGTTGGACAACATCGCGGCCCACCCGGCTGTCTGCCTGCTCGTCGACGCGTACGACGAGGACTGGGAGCGGCTGTGGTGGGTCCGCGCGGACGGTGACGCCCGCGTGCTGCCGCCCGGCAACCAGGGCGAGTACCCGGCGGCAGTCGCCCTGTTGCGGGAGAAGTACGCGCCGTACCGGCAGCGACCGCCGACCGGTCCGGCGCTCGTGATCGCCGTCCGCCGGTGGCACGGCTGGCGTGCCGCGTCGGGGGGGTGACCGTACTGGCAGGGGACACGCCGCCCCCGGCATCAGCTTGTCTTTTACAGTAAGTATCTTCAGCGCACCAGGAGATCGATGGCGACCTCCAGTCGTTCGAGGTAGAACTCCCGTGGAGCGGCCTGATGCTTGAGGCCGATCGATGCGCTGATCATCGTCTGTGCGACAAGGGGGGCCGCGTCTTGTCCTGACTCGACGGCGATCGCTTCTGTGATCAGTTCCTCGAAACGTCGCGGCGTGGTCTCGGCGATCTCGCCGAGGAGGTCGGGGTTGTCCTCGATGACCGCCGCGACGTCGCGCGTCAGCGGGCCGATGTGGCGGCCCGTCCACTGGTCGAGCGCTTCGACGAGGCGCTCTGGAAGGGGTCGGCTGGGGTCGGCCAGGACGTGTTCGACCGCTGTGAGGTCCCGCTCCAGGGCCTGGGTGACCGCGGCACGGAACAGAATCTCCTTCGAGGAGAAGAGAAAGTAGAGCCGCTTCATCGAGAACTGCCCCCACGCCGATCAGGCCCCACGCGGGGACCGTCATCATCACTCCCGACGGCATCCTCAGCGTCCGCGTTTATACCGTCCCCGGCCACCGCTGGCTCACCGCCCTCCGCCACCTCGGAACCCTCCACCACCACGCGATCCGCCCCGGCGTACCCACCGCACCCAGCTGCGGGTGTGCTCCCAACTGCGTGATGTCGTCCCGGCATAGACCACACCACTCCCGTCACCCGCTGTACCCCCAGGACCACGAAAGCGATCAACCCGATAGGTACATCGGCCATCGGGGGTGACGAACAGGGCATCGTCGTAGCCGTCGAGGTGCCGCCACTTCGCAACCGCCGCCATCGTGACCTGCCCGGCCGGACACGCCGTGGCCCTGTCCGACCCCGGCGGGCAGCACCACCAACGCAAAGCCTCTTCGAACGAACGTTGAAGTGAGCATTAATATGTGCAGGTCAGAGGAGGGGGAGTATGGTCGCAGTGAGGCACACGTGCCCACATTGTGGACACGGCATAGGCCGGCTGATGCGCGTCAACGACGAGGGCGTCTCCAACTGCGCGCGTTGCCACAAGAGTGACTGGTCCCGCCGGTTCCCGTTCCCTAAGCTGGATCCCCAGCAGGCGAAGCGGGAGGCTTGGGAAGCACGTCGTGCGGAGATGAATGCCCGCCTCTCCGATGTGTTGTCACGGAACGCGCAGTCCACCCAGGACGTGATCCCCAAGGGCAACGCGCAGTCCATCAAGGTCAAGATCCCCGAACGCGCCAAGCTGTCCCCACCACGTCGCCCGAAGGTGGAACGGGAGCGACTTGTCGCGCATGTCCGCGACAGGAGGCCCGCCGAACCCGACGCTGCTCGGGGCAGGAAGAACAGAGCGGAGAAGCGCCTCTTGGCCTACGGGGGCCTGATGGCAGGGGTTGTGGCTTGCTTCGCCATCGGCGCGGGCGTCGGTGGCGGGGACCAAGAAAAGGCCGCATCCGCCAAGCCCACAGCGTCGGCTGTCGTGACTGCCTCTCCCTCGGTTGCGTCCTCCTTGTCTGCGTCGCCTTCACAGAAGCCAACTCCTGCGGAGCCAGTGAGCAACTATCAGGGCTGGAACCTTGCGAAGGCTGTCGCGGACGCCCACAAGCTTCACGTTAGATCGGTGACGTACACAGACCTGAGCGACCTGAACCGCAGTCCGGTTCACCTCGGTAACTGGAAGGTGTGCTGGCAGTGGCCCGATGCCGGTGCCGGGGCCACCGGAGACGTCACGTTCTCGGTGCTGAAGAGGAATGAGGCGTGCGACTCGCCGCCACTTCCCGGCTCCGATGACGACTCGTCCTCGAAGGCCAGTTCTGGCTCCAGTTCGGGCGGAAGCACGTCGACGACTACTGACCCGCCCGCATCAGGCAGCTCCACCACAACGGAGTTGTGCAGCATCCGATCCAACGCCGGAAACTGCTATCACGCTGGCGAGTTCTGCCGGAACATCGACGTGGGGGCGACGACCACGGACGCGGCAGGGCGCGAGATCGCTTGCGACTATGAGGCTGGAGCCAATCGGTGGCACTACTGACAACCCGGTGACCGGTCACTGCACGGGGTACGTAGCGGGCACGCCGGTGCCGAGGACAGCTCCGCCGAGGTTCCGGTACATGTCTGACCTGCGGCGGAGGCGCGCGCGTCCCGGCCGCCGAAAAGTCTTGGCAACCGTCGTGGCAGCGATGTCACCGTGGGTTCGGATCCCACCGCCTCCGCTCTGCGAGCGGTGAGAACGGCCCCTGACCTGGGTGTTGCGGCGGTGCTGCTCCCATGTCCGGCTACCGTGACTGCCCGGTGTTCCCCGTGGTTCCCCGCGCCGTAGCTCTAGAGAGATTGGTCAACGACGGTCATAGAGGTCGCCGCGAGATCCCTCAGAGGCACTGCCGGTCATGGTCGGTCGCTGTGGTTGCTGTACTGCGCTGCTGTACCCCAGCCGTCGCCGAATCGACGAAGGCTCGCCGCATCGAGTCTGATAGACGGTCTGGGTCCACTGAAGCGCTCCGGGTGGAGGCTCCACCAGACCCGGAGCGCTTCAATCACCGCAGCTACCGGCACACTGCACTCCCCTGCCCACCAACGCACACCAGACTGATCAGTGCAGGCCAAGCCACCAACCAGATCAGAAAAGCTGCCGCCGGACAGGGCGCGCTGCGAGAACTCGGCATGGAATGGGCGTAGACCCTGCGACGTGACCTGGGTGTCCTGCAGGATCACATACGCTTCACGTGCGGCATGCGTACGGATGCCGCACGGGACGTGCGCTCGGCCCGTAAGCGGGGCCCACGCCAGCTCGGGGATCGGCGCATCCGCGGGCCGCGCGTCCTGCCGGTGACCTGTGGTAGGGCGAGGGAACGGTCAGGGCAGGATCGCGTCGACGTACCCGCCGTCGACGCGCAGCGCTCCCCCGGTGGTGGCCGAGGCCTGCTCGGAGCTGAGGTAGACGACCATGCTGGCGATCTCCTTCGGCTCGATCAGGCGTTGCAACAGGGACTGCGGGCGGTGCTCGCGCATGAAGGCGCGCTGGGCCTCGTCCCAGGGCAGGGACCGGTCGACGAGTTCGTACACGAAGTCCTCGACCCCGCCGGTGTGGGTGGGCCCGGCGATGACGGAGTTCACCGTCACGCCGGTGCCCGCCGCCTTCTTGGCGAATCCGCGGCTCACCGCGAGCAGCGCGGTCTTGGACATCCCGTAGTGGATCATCTCGGCGGGGATGACGACGGCGGAGTCGCTGGCGACGTACTGGATCCGCCCCCAGCCGCGCTCGGTCATCCCGGGCAGGTAGGTCCGGGTCAGCCGTACGGCGGCCAGGACGTTGACCTCGAAGTACCGCCGCCACTCGGCGTCGGTGATCTCCAGCGGGTCGGCGGAGCCGAAGATGCCGAGGTTGTTGACGAGGATGTCGACCCGCGGCAGCACCTGGGCCACCCGGCCGGCGCCCTCCTCGCCCGCCACGTCCGCGGCCACCGGCACCAGTTCGGCGCCGGGGACCTCCCGGGCCAGCGTGGCGACCGCGGCCGACACGCTCTCCTCGCTGCGTCCGTTCACCGCCACCCGGGCGCCGGCACGGGCGAGACCGGCGGCGATAGCGGCACCGATGCCCTGCGTCGAACCGGTGACGAGGGCGGTGCGTCCAGTCAGATCGATGTGCATGCGAGGACAGGTTCCCCGCGCGCGGGCCGCCGTACCGGGTTCCGGCCCAGTACGCTCACGCGTCGTCCAGCCGGCGTACGTCCTCCTCGTCCCACGCGCGCGTGTCGCGCGGTTCGACGTACGGCTCCGCGTCCGGCGGGTTCCGGCCGGCGATCGCCCGCTGGCGTGCGGTCTCCGCGTCGAATGCCCAGGCCCAGCAGGATCGCCAGATTGCTGACCCATCATCCGCCGTCCGCGGGGACGTACCCGACCGCTGCCGCAACTCCGTGATCACCCGACGACACGCTCCCATCTGGATCGCCGAAGAAGACGACCTCACAGCCAGAGCCCAGAACCCCGCCCTGTCCCCACCCAGCCGCGAAGCCGTCCTGATCCGTCTCACCGACGTCCAGCGCATCACCCGCACGCTCCGACGGGAAGGAGTCACCCCCTGATGCCCGTGTCCGCCAACGGATCTCCATCGGCACGGCCGGCGCCGCGACCCTCTGGACTGGCAGTGCCCTCCAGGCGGCGCCCGGGGTGCCGACGGCTGGGGTGGCGAGGTGGAGTTCGGAGCGCAGGGCGGCCACGAGTGGGAAGCCGATCGTCGGATGGATGCTCCCGCTCAACAGGTGTGGCGGTAGGGCACGTTCGGGAGGTAGGTCTTCCAGTCGCGTTTCGAGAGGCCAGAGCCGGAGCGTTTGCAGACCTGGGCGGTTAGCTGCGCGGGCGTTAGGTCGTACTTCTGTACGGGGACGTTCGTGCCGGACGCGTACAGCGTGCCGTCGTCGGAGCCGAACGACAGGGCGAGCACCAGGTCGCCCGGGGTCGGCAGGGCGAAGCCGAGGAGCCGTTGGGACGCGACGTCCCCGAACTGCACGGAACCGGCAGGGCCCGCCACCGCCAGAGTGCTGCCGTCGTGGGAGAAGGCCAGGGCGGACGGCCGGGGGGCAACCCCCGCGCAGGCCGCCCGCCTGGAGACGGCCGGCGCCACGTCCGTATCCACCGCTGCCCGCAGCAGCTGGCACTGGCAGTGGGACGACAGCCACACGCCGACCAAGCACTGGTCGACCGGCAACGTGACGCTGGGCCCGCACGGGTCGGCCGTCGGGGCGTACGTGCGCTGCACCGGAGGCGGCAGCTTCAAGGTCGGCATCCGCAAGGCCGCGACCAGGGTCAGTGCCGGGCGGCAAACCGGCTGGACGAAGTGCAACGGCACTTACTGGGTCTCTTGGAGCGGTCTGAGTCGTCGCTGGGCCTACTGCTTCCGCATCGACGTCACCGCCAAACGGCCCTCCAGGTGTCGGCCTACAACAGCTGAGCCCCCCTGCCCGACCGGGCACGGCAACCGAAGTGACCTTTCCCAGGGCGTGGTGCTCGACGCCACCGACAACGCCCTGCAAGAGGCAAGCCAACAAAGAGGAGTACGCACGTGCATGCCAGCAAGCGTCTGGCCGTGGCCGCAGCCACGACCGCGATCGTCAGTGCCGTTCTGAGTTCACCGGTGGCCAGCGCCACCACCGACCCCGGTCAGGCATCCCACACTCGTCCCGCAGCAGCCTCCCGATGCGGAGGCAATCTGCCGGCCACCCCGTACAAGTGGACTACCTCCAAGGGCAACTGCTCCGTCTTCGGCTACCCCGGCTTCCAGCTGGGCGTCCGATGGAACGTCTACGGCAACCAGCGGGCGGCCCTGCAGGTGATGGGCTTCGACAGCCACGGGAAGCGGCACTGGTACAAGTGCGGGTCAGGCGGCGGCTACTGCAAGGCGCCCTGGGGCAACGGGGCGGCTGCTCCGAGGGTGCGGGCCTGGAACCCCACCGGCATCTCGCACATCTACTGGAACGTCGGCTGACACCAGCCTCAACCACACGTAGATGAAGCACGCACTACTAGACGGACGGCGGGGCGCCGCTGCTGTCAGCGGCGCCCGCCGGGGTGCGGCATCATCGGTTTCGGTCAGACGGGTGCCGGCCGGGATCGGTGGCCCGTGGGTTCGAGCCGGACGACGATGCCCTTCGACGTGGGCTGGTTGCTCACGTCCGCGACGCTGTCGAGCGGCACCAGGACGTTCGTCTCCGGGTAGTAGGCGGCGGCCGAACCCTTGGCCGCCGGGTAGGACACGACCTCGAAGTTCTCGGCGCGGCGCTCGGTGCCGTCCTCCCAGACGCTGACCAGGTCCACGCGATCGCCCTGGGCGAGGCCGAGTTCGGACAGGTCGGCCGGGTTGACGAGGATCACGTGGCGGCTGCCGTGGATGCCGCGGTAGCGGTCGTTGTTGGTGTACGGGACGGTGTTCCACTGGTCGTGCGAGCGCAAGGTCTGCAGCAGCAGGTGACCCTCGGGGGCCCGGGGGACCACCCGCTCGTTGCAGGTGAACCGAGCCTTGCCGGTCTCGGTCCTGAACACGCCCTCGTTGACCGGGTTGGGTAGCTGGAAGCCTCCCGGACGGGTCACCCGGGCGTTGAAGTCGTGGAAGCCCGGCACGATCCGGGAGATGCTGTCGCGGATGGTGTTGTAGTCGCCCTCGAACTTGGCCCAAGGGATGTCCCCCTCGCCGCCGAGGCTCAGCCGAGCGAGTCGGCACAGGATGGCGACCTCGCTCAGCAGCACGCGCGAGGCCGGTTCGAGTCGTCCCTGGGAGGTGTGCACCTCGCTCATGGAGTTCTCGACGGTGACGAACTGTTCGCCGTCGGCCTGGACATCACGCTCGGTGCGCCCCAGCGTCGGCAGGATCAGGGCGGTGTCGCCGCAGACGGTGTGCGAGCGGTTGAGCTTGGTGGAGATGTGGGCGGTCAGACGGCACGAACGCATCGCCTTCTCGGTGACCTCACTGTCCGGCGCTGCGCGCACGAAGTTCCCGGCCAGGGCGAGGAAGACCTTGACGCGGCCCTCCAGCATCGCCTTGATCGAGTTCACCGAGTCCAGGCCGTGCCGGCGCGGCGGATCGAAGCCGAACTCCTCCTGAAGGGCGTCCAGGAAGGTGTCCGGCATCTGCTCCCAGATGCCCATGGTGCGGTCCCCCTGGACATTACTGTGGCCGCGCACCGGGCAGGCGCCCGTGCCGGCGCGCCCCAGATTGCCGCGCAGCATCAGGAAGTTGACGATCTCCCGGATGGTGGGTACACCGTGCTTGTGCTGAGTGATGCCCATCGCCCAGCACACGATGACGCGTTCGCTCCGCAGGACCTCGTCGCGGACCTTCTCGATCTCCTCGCGGGTTACTCCCGTCGCCGCGCGCACGTCGTCCCAGTCGACGGTGCGGGCATGCCGGGCGAACTCCTCGAAACCGGAGGTGTGGGCGTTGATGAAGTCGTGGTCCAGGACGGTGCCAGGACGCGCGTCCTCCGCCTCCAGCAACAGCCGGTTCAGTGCCTGGAACAGGGCTAGGTCCCCGCCCGGCTTGATGTGCAGGAAGCGGTCGGCGATCTGGGTGCCCCGCCCCACGACCCCACGCGGCTTCTGCGGGTTCTTGAAGCGTCGCAGCCCCGCCTCCGGCAACGGGTTCACCGCCACGATGCGGCCGCCGTTGCGCTTGGCCTCCTCCAGGGCCGAAAGCTGCCGCGGGTGATTGCTGCCCGGGTTCTGCCCCACCAGGAAGATCAGGTCCGCGTGGTGGAGATCGTCGAGACTCACGGTGCCCTTGCCGACGCCCAGCGTCTCGTTCAGGGCGAAGCCGCTGGACTCGTGGCACATGTTGCTGCAGTCGGGCAGGTTATTGGTGCCGTAGGCGCGGGCGAAGAGCTGGAAGACGAAGGCGGCCTCGTTGCTGGCCCGGCCGGAGGTGTAGAAGACCGCCTCGTCGGGCGAGTCCAGCCCCTTCAGTTCCTGCGCCAGGACGCCCAAGGCGTCGTTCCAGCCAATGGGCTCGTAGTAATCCGACCCGGGCCGTTTGATCATCGGCTCGGTGAGCCGGCCCTGCTGGTTGAGCCACATGTCGGAGCGGGCGGCCAGATCGGACACGCTGTGCTCGCGGAAGAAGTCGGCGGTGATCCGGCGCTTCGTGGCGTCGTCGTTGATGTGCTTGGCGTCGTTCTCGCAGTACTCATTGCGATGGCGCCGGCCCGGAGCGGGGTCCGCCCACGCGCAGCCGGGGCAGTCGACCCCGCCCACCTGGTTCATGGTGAGCAGGTCGACCCCGGTCTTGCGCGGGGAGGTCTGCTCCAGGGAGTACTCCAGCGCGTGCACGACGGCGGGAACCCCGGCCGCCCACTTCTTCGGCGGTGTCACGGAAAGGGAGGACTCCGGCTCCTCACCGGGCGGGTTCTGCATCGCTTGGCCTTTCTCTTGCCGTGTGCGGTACGCGGGTCAGCCGACGGGCCACTGGGCGACACGGCTCCTGGGCGGTTCCGGGGTGTCGTGCTGAACCCGGCCGTTGCGGATGGTGCCGCGCCAGGCACCGCCCTCCTGACCGAGCCCTTCGATGAAGTGCTTGAAGCTCACCAGTTCCCCGCGCACCAGTCGCACGGTCAGCCCCACGACCCTGGACGAGCGGGTGAGGACCTTCGCGGCCCCCTGCGGCTGGAGGAGCATCCGGACCGTGATCGCGGTGCCACCGGACTCCGTCGGCCTGAACTCGACCTCGCCCTGGTGGGTGGGATGTTGCTCCAGGCCACGCCAGGCCAGGTAGGCATCAGGGTCCTGTTCCACGATCTCGACCGCGAAACGGTGACGCAGGGGGCCGTAGCCGATGGTCCACGCGGTGACGGTAGGCCTGATCTGCTCGACGTCGCGCACCACGGTCGAGAAGCGCGGGAACGTCTTGAACTGCGTCCACTGGTTGTAGGCCGTGCGGACCGGCACCGCGACCTCGACCGTCTCCTCGACGTGCCGCTCGCGCAGCGGACGGCGGCGTGTGACGCCGTCGCCGTCGGAGCGCATGCCCCGGGTGTTCGGCACGGCGTGCCCACCGTCGTCTTCGTGCGCCATCATGGTCCTTCTTCCAGTCAGGGAGCCGGGCGTCCAGAGACCCGGCCCTCCCATATGGGGCAGGGCATCTCTTCCGGTTCCCCGATCCCGGGTTTCGAGTCACCCGACCGCGTAGGCGTCCCGGGCGGCCCCGAGCGCGCGAGAAGGGGACGGGCCCGGCTCGCAGGAGGGGCGCCGAGCCCGGGGCGTGGTAGGGGCGCTGGCCACGGGCTTCTCCAGGTGGCCGACGGTCACCTCCAGCTTCACCCCGGGCACGGCCACCCGCCGCTCACCGTGACCCGGCAGGTGGCCGGCGACCGCGCCCCGGTTGCCGCTTCGCCGTCGCCGCGGCGCCTCGCTGGTCGAGGGAGTCGGCCCGGCTGCGTCAGCGGTCCTGAGAGAGTGCGCGGAGCTCGGCGAACGTGCCATCGGCGTGGACGAAGTCGTCGTAGTGGCCCTGCTGGGTGCTCCGGTCATTGATCCACATGGGACTTCTCGCCGCCTTCGACATGCTGCAGGCCCTGCACCGACAACGCACCGCCCCGCGGCTGCGCACCGTCAACGCGGCGGACCTCAAGCTGCCCTGGCGCCAGGTCCTCGAGGAGTGCGCCGACGTCGCGTTCATGGCCCCACTGACCCTGGACGGCCAGGCCGTGACTGCCCAGCTGTGCCTGCGCCGCCGGGACCGGGCGTACTCCCCCCAGTGATCGACCCCGCACACCGCGAGGTGTGAAACGGTTCCCGCTCTGCGGATCCACACCATCGCCCCAGGACCGCGCGCCGACAGCTGGGTCCGGCTGCTGGTCCACGGTCGAGACCGACGGCCACGGCCCGGAATCGTCCTCACCGCGCCCGTCCGCGACGAGCGGTTCGCCGAGCTCTTGGCCATGACCGCCTCCTGCCACCCCGATCACCCGCCTCGACCTCGAGCACAGCCTGCCCATCGGGGAGCCGTGGCTCTGCCCGGGTCCCACTGCGACCACCTGCTGGTCAGCCCCCTACTTACACGGCCCCGGTCTGGAGAAATGCCCGCCGGCCGACGGACACTGCCGCATTCTCTGGGTGATGCCGGTGACGGCAGCCGATATGGAGTACCGCCGCACGCACGGTCACGAAGCCCTTGAACGGCTCTTCGACGAGTACGCAATCGTCCCGACCGACCCGCGGCGGCCGTCCGTCGTTTCTGAACCTCGCGGGCACGGTCCCGGCACCGGCGACAGGCGGGGTGCCGCTGCGCGGTCGACGGCATGGAGGGGTCGTCACCGCGCACTGCGGTCCGCCGTTCACCCACGAAGCGGCGTCGCGGCGTCGCCCACCGGCTCCTCCGAGAGGCGGAGCAGGAAGAGGACGGGATGGGGATGACCTTGTACGGGGTAGGCGAGCGGGACGACGCGGGGCGGTCCGGCGCGCTGCTTGAGGGAGGGTCAGCGTATGCAATTCGACGACGATGCGGCTCTGGACACGTCCGAGGTCGAGGACGGCCGGGGAGGTGCGCTGGGCGGGATCCCGGGCGGCGGAAAGACCATCGGCGGAGGACTGGTCGGGCTCGTGGTGCTGGTCGCGTCCGTGCTCTTGGGTGCCGACCCCGGCATGTTCGGCTCGGGCAGAAGCGACACGTTCTCGTCCGGCAAGTCAACCGCTGACCTCGCGGCGGACTGCCGGACCGGTGCCGACGCCAACCGCAAGGAGGAGTGCCGGATCGTCGCCGTGGTCGACAGCGTGCAGGCATTCTGGAAGCAGACGGAGACAGCCGCCGGCAAGCCCTACCAGCAGGCCCCGACGTTCCTGTTCACCGGCAGTGTGAACACCGGTTGTGGGAACGCGACTTCCGACGTCGGCCCCTTCTACTGCTCAGCCGATGACAAGGTCTATCTCGACCTCGGCTTCTTCAACGACCTGAGCAGCAAGTTCGGCGCCAAGGGCGGCCCGTTCGCCGAGGCCTACGTCATCGCGCACGAATACGGCCACCACTTCCAGGACCTCAGCGGAACGATCTCCCGCGGCAGCGGAAAGGGCCAGAACAGCGGCTCGGTGAAACTCGAGTTGCAGGCGGACTGCTACGCCGGAGTGTGGGCCCACCACGCCACCACCACCCCGGACCCCAAGAGCGGTAAGCCACTGATCACCGACTTGACGAAGGACGACATCGACCGCGGGCTGGACGCGGCCGCCGCCGTCGGAGACGACCGTATCCAGCAGCGCTACCAGGGCAAGGTCACACCCGACACCTGGACCCACGGCTCCGCGAGCCAGCGCCAGCAATGGTTCTCCACCGGCTACCGCTCCGGCCGCGTCGCCAGCTGCAACACGTTCAGCTGACCACACTGACAACCACGGAACGGCGCCCGGCTGTTGGGCCGCCGCTGTGGTGCAGACCGCGTAGTATGCCGCGCCGCGCCCGGTGGTTAGCGGCCGACACCAAGTGGAAGTGCTGCCTCGACAGGTGACTGCTTCCAGGACCGTGCCGCCGCGCAGCCAGAGCAGGCCGTGACCGAGGGCGGCACGGTCGTGCTGGGCCAGGTACTGGCCGGCATGGGCGGGGTCGGCAGGACACGGTTGGCGGCCAACCAAGCCCGCGCGACATGGGAGAGGGACGAAGTGGATCTGCTGGTGTGGGCAGCGGATAACCACCTTTGCACGAGGGCGATCCGCTGGCCCGGATGGCCGAGGAGGCGGCGATGCCCGTCGTGTTCGGCGGACGCCCGGTCGGTCCGGAACCCCGGTGGTACGTGGACGTCGACAATACCGGCGGGGCCCGGGAGGCGAGCGAGTACCTGCTCTCGCTCGGCCGGACCCGGGTGGCCGCGATCTGCGGGCGGCTGGATACGGAGGCCGGGCGTGCCCGGTACCGCGGGTACCGGGACGCCATGCTCGCGGCCGACCTCGATCCGTTCCCGCCGCGGGAGGGGGACTTCACCGAGCCGAGCGGAGCGGCCGCCACGGCCGCACTCCTGGCGGACCGCCCTGACCTGGACGGGGTGTTCGCCGCCAACGACAACATGGGAGCGGGAGCGCTGCGCACCTTGTGGGAGGCCGGCCGGCTGGTCCCCGCCGACGTCGCTGTGGTGGGCTTCGACGACCTGGCCGTCGCCCGGATCGCCGATCCACCGCTGACCACCGTCCATCAGCCCATCACCCCTCTCGGACGGGAGATGACGCGGATGCTCGTCGCGCTCGTCGACGGACAGCACCCCGCCACGCTGATCCTCCCCACCCGTCTCGTCACCCGGTCCAGCGCCTGACGGCGGTGTCCCGGACTCTGGTCCTGGACGGGGCGATCCCGCCGAGGTCACGTGGAGTGCAGTGTCTTCTGTCCGAATCCGAAGGGCGATGTCATGGGCGGTTCGAGTGCGGCCCTTGTGTGCGAATGCGGCCACATCGTCGGAATTGGCCATTCCGATGGGCGTCCAGTGCGGAGCCAGTTCGCTTAAGGGAGGCTTAAACACTCCTTAAGCGACCTTGAGTCTCGACTCACTTTGCAAGTAACCGCAGTTCAGAAGGTGTTGAGCGCGCCGCGGACAAGTTGGCCGAGGTAACCGCCGTGCGTACCATCGGAGTTCACCCGCGGTTCACCGCAGTCGAGAGAGCGCTCTCAAGCGGAACGCTCTACCTCCTCGTCCGCGGGCCGCCGTACGGGCGGAACCACCTGAATCCCCCACAAGACAAGGTGTCATCCCAGCCATGGCAGCTCATCGCGCTCGGCGGTGGACGCTCGGCGGACTGGTCTCACTGGTCGCCGCCGCTCTCGTCACCGCCGTCCTCATCACAACGACCGGTTCCGGCGCGAACCGGGCCAGCGCCGCACCCACCGCGGTGACCTGGTCCGACGACTTCGACGGCAGCGCCGGAAGCGCCCCCGACCCCGCCAAGTGGACGCTCGAGACCGGTGGTTCGGGCAACGGGAACCACGAGCTGCAGTACTACACGCCGGGCAACCGGAACGCCGCCCTGGACGGTGAAGGCCACCTGGTGATCACGGCGCGCAAGAACACCGACTCCGGACTGCAGTGCTGGAACGGGACGTGCCAGTACTCGTCGGCCCGGCTCAACACGGCCCGCACCTTCAGCCAGGCGTACGGCCACTTCGAGTCCCGCATCAAGATCCCGCGCGGCCGGGGTGTCTGGCCGGCCTTCTGGATGCTCGGCAACGACCTCGGGAGCGCGGGCTGGCCCAACAGCGGCGAGATCGACATCATGGAGAACGTCGGTCACGAGCCCGGCGTGGTCCACGGCACCATCCACGGCCCCGGCTATTCCGGCTCCGGCGGCCTCGGCGCCGCCTACACCCTGCCCGACGGCAAGGCGTTCGCCGACGACTTCCACGTCTTCGCCGTCGACTGGAGCCCGACGGCGATCACCTGGTCGGTGGACGGCCACGTCTACGAGACCCGCACGCCGGCCGACCTCGGCGGCAAGAAGTGGGTCTACGACCACCCGTTCTTCCTCATCCTGAACCTCGCCGTCGGCGGCGACTGGCCCGGCAGCCCCGACTCGGCCACCTCCTTCCCGCAGACGATGACCATCGACTACGTCCGCGTCTCGACCTCCGACACAGGCGGCTCGACCGGGTCGACGGGCAAGAGCAGCGCCATCAAGGGCATCGGCGGTATGTGCGTCGACGTCGCCGGCGCCTCCACCGCGGACGGGACGCCGATCCAACTGCACGACTGCACCGGTGCCGACGCCCAGAAGTGGACGCTGGGCAGTGACGGCACCGTCCGCGCGCTGGGCAAGTGCCTTGACGTGCGCGGCGGTTCCGCCGGGGACGGCACCCCCGTCCAGCTCTACACCTGCAACGGCAGCAAGGCCCAGCAGTGGACCTACACCGCCGCCCACGACCTGACCAACGTCAGGGCGGACAAGTGCCTGGACGCCACGGGCGGTTCGGCCGCCGACGGCACTCGGCTGCAGATCTGGACCTGCGGCGGCACCGCCAACCAGAAGTGGACCGTGGGCTGACCCGACGACCCACCCCACCAACCCCCACCCATCCCCCACTCGCCTCCTAGAGGCACATGTACCAACGAAAGGCACGGCACATGGCAGCACGTCACCAGCGCAGTCTCACCCGCCGCAAGCTGTTCTTCGCCCTGGGCGGAGCGGCGGTGGCCGCCCCCGCCGTCGCGGCCCTCGGCCCCTACGCCCTCGCCGGTACGCCAGACACCGGCACGAAGGCCGCCGCGGCGGGCGCGCTGCCGCTGACGATCGTCAACGACAGCGGCTCGTTCGACAACGCCTCGGTGCACGTCTACATCGTCGGCAACCAGGACGGAAAGCAGGTACGGGTCACCCCTGACGGCACCCTGGCCCCGATAGCCCTGTCCGACAACGGCGCGGACGGCTTCACCGACTACGCCCTCTCCCTGCCCGCGAGCGGAGAGGCCACCCTCAAGCTCCCCTATATGTCCGGCCGCATATACGTGTCGCTCGGGCAGAAGCTGAAGTTCAAGGTCGTCAAGGACGGCAACGGAAACCCGGCACTGCAGTACCCCGCCGGCTGGGTGACCTCCGACCCCAACTACCGCGTACTGCACGACTGCGCCGAGTTCACCTACAACGCCGCGGGCATGTTCTGCAACACGACCATGGTCGACATGTTCAGCGTGCCGATGAGCATCCGGCTGACCGGAGCCAAGGACCAGACCACGGGCACCCTGCGCGACGGCGGCCGGGCTTCGGTGTTCGCCGCGGTCAAGCAGGTCGCGGAGTTCGCCCCGCTGGTCGTCGACGACCTGCGCGTCATCGCTCCCGGACACGGCCTGGACGCGGGCCTGTTCGCCAAGGACTACTTCGCCCCGTACATCGACCAGGTGTGGAGCACCTACACCGGCAAGGACCTCAAGATCACCACCAACGCCGGCACCTTCACGGGCCGGGTGCGCGCCGACAGGTTCACGTTCGACGGTCCGGCCCCGGTCACCTTCGGCAAGCCGTCCACCCGCGACGTCCTCTTCTGCGACGGCAACCTCGCCGCACCGAACGACGGCACCACCGGTCCTGTCGCCGCCGTCCTGGGCGCCGGCTTCAACCGCTCCACCCTCCTCAGCAACCCCGACCAGCCCGTCACCGACGCCTCGGCCTTCTACCGGACCGACCTCACCAACCACTACGCGAAAGCCATCCACGCGGCGACCCAGGACGGCAAGGCCTACGGCTTCGCCTTCGACGACGTCGCCGACTTCGCCTCCTACATCCAGGACACCGCGCCTACCGGAATCCGGCTGACCCTGACACGGCTCTGACGCGCGCCTTGTCGCGAACCGGATCGCGCCGCTGACACCGGCCGATCCGGTCCGCGCCCGGCGGAGGGCCCCCATCGACGGTACCTGGACGGCATCTCCCGCCTCAGCGCTGGGCCGGCCCCGGTGACCAGCGCGGTGTTCCGAACCTGATCGGTGGTTCGCTGCCTGCTCGGTTCAGTCGCCCTCATGACCGCCACGCCAGACTTTCGCATCGACGTCAAGGTCAAGCCCGCGGCCGGGGCAGGTGGGCGGGGAGGGAACGGCATGCGGATCGGGGAGCTGGCCAAGGCCACCGGGGTCAGCACCCGCTCGCTGCGCTACTACGAGGAGCAGGGCCTGCTGCCCGCCGAACGACTCGCCAACGGCTATCGGGAGTACGACGAGCAGGCGGTCCGCCGGGCCGCCTTCATCCAGGACCTCTCCCGCGCTGGCCTGTCCTCCGAGCCGAGCGTCACGCGGACGTCGTCGTCACCCGGACGTCATCGCTTCCACGCTGACAACGCCCTGCTCACGGTCGGCCTGGTCGCCGGTCCGGGGTTTCCCACCTGGAGTGCGGCCGTGGTCACCTCCCTGCACGCCATCGCGGATGACCTGAGCGCCTCGAGCCTGGACGCCGCAGACGTATGCAAGATCGCTGCTCGCCGGGACGGACGCGTGCCGCTGCAGCGCGCTCGAGACGTTGTGCCACTGCTGCAGCAGCCGGTCCGAGCGCACCTCCGGGAGGTACGCGAGGACGCGTCCGGCGGCATCGACCGCGGCCTCCGACTCCGGACGTTCCTTGACGGCATGCTGCATGGCGACGTCGGCTGTGTACAGGGCGCGATTTCGGGCGAACTGGTCGCCGTGCAGCAGCACCGCCTGTTCCGCCCCGGCTGCAGCCCGTTCGTGCTGGGCGAGGTCGGCCCGGGCCAACGCCTCTAGCGCTGCCGGCTCGCCCGGGTGGTAGAACTCCAGCCAGTCCGGATCGGCCTCGCGTGGCCCGTGTGCGTACAGCTTGTGGGCGTGGATGATCGCCCGGTCCGTGGCGCTGGTGTCCCCCAGCAGGGCCCAGCCGCCCGCCTCGCGCATCTCGAACAGCGACAGCATCTTCGGTGAGCCGTAGGAGTTGGCGACGCTCTGTGCGCCTGCGCCCTGCGCTGCCGAGATTGCCTCGCGCGGCCGTCCGGATGCCTTGGCGAGCAGGGACAGGCAGCCGAAGGCGTGCGCCTCCAGGCCCGGGTCCTCGGCGATCCGCGCGGCGGCGAGGGCCTCGTTGTACAGGCTGCGTGCGTCGGCGGGACGGCCGGAGTCGTAGCTGAGCCACCCGGCGGCGAGGGACAGATGGCCGGTCACCGACCACAGCCGCTTGCCGGTCTTCGCCGTGCAGGTGCCTTCCTGCAGCCACGAGTAGGCGGTGTGCAGGGCATCGGAGGCGTCGCGGCGCATGGCGGCTGATCCGTGGTGTGGTCGTGGGCGTAAATCCTCGCCACGGCCGCGTCCAGGGCGCGCACGTTGACGGCGCCGATCCGGCCCGGCGGGGCCCTATCCCGTGGGGAGAGGACGGGGATGAGCGACAGGGCCGCGCCTGCGCTGTCGGCCATGAACCCGCGGCGGTTCACCTGCTCCTCCTCTGGGTTCGCCGTGGCTGCCGGCTCGGCGGGGCGGGTCGTGGTGCTGAGTCGGAAGCCCAGCTCCGTCGCCTGCACCGCGCGCCTGGTGGCGGCATGGGAAGACGGCGACGTCCAGCTCCCCAGGGCGGTCTACGACAAGTACAAGGTCCCATCATCTCCAGCCGGGCTTTTCGACGACACCTCCTCCGCCGTACGAGAGGCTGAGCAGCACGTCCGCCACTGCTGGCAGCAACTCCAGTCACGGGTCGACCCGCCGGAGTGACCTGAGCGAGACAAAGAGGTAGCCAGCGTGGCGAACTGACCACAAAGACCTGACGGGAACTCCGCGGAGTCGTCCGGAGGGATCTCCCAGAACGGCAACGTCCCATTTGTCCGCCCTGCTGTTTCAGCCCGGTGAGCGGGAAGGGGGTGGGTCTGGGGGCACTGGGTCGTGCTCGGGATACCCAAGACGTCGTACAGGTGCTGGCCGTGAGCCCACTTCTTCAGTTCGGGACGGCCGCCCACCGGGCACGACGAGCCCGGGGATCGGCCCGCCTGCGGCCCTGACTTGCGCGGTCGATTGCAGACTGTGGCGGCACTCCAGGCCGGTCAGCGAGGAGAATAGGCGAATGGTCTACGGCAGTCACCGCGCCAAGGGCGCGCCGGCTCTGGGTGCGCTGCCCGGCCAGGAGGGAGGCCACTGGTCCGAGCCGGGTGAGACGGACGACACCGCTGCAGAGGATGGCCTCGGCGGGCCGTGGTGCCGCCGCCCAGTAGGTATGGGTGAGACGTGGCAGGGCATCCGGGGTGAGGGGCCGGGGTACCGCCCGTCGATGTCATGGGCCTTGAAGGGGTGAAAAGGTGAAGGGCTTCCGCAGCTTCATTCTGCGCGGCAATGTGGTCGACCTGGCGGTCGGCATCGTCATCGGAGCGGCGTTTACCGCCGTCGTCAACGGCTTCGTCAGCGCCTTTTTGACCCCGCTCGTGGGGCTGGCCACCGGTGCCACCGGCGACATGACCCGCAAGACCTTCACAGTAGGCACCACCAAGTTCCCCTACGGAGCTTTCATCAACGCGGCGATCAGCTTCCTCCTCCTCGCCAGCGCCCTGTACTTCCTCGTCGTACTCCCGATCAACAAGCTGCACGAGCGCCTCGCTCCCCACAACGACGTCCAAGCCCCCAAGCGGGACTGCCCCGAGTGCCTCAGCCCGGTCCCGGCCCAGGCCCGACGCTGCGCCTCCTGCACCGTCCCCCTGCCCGCGGTACCCGCCCAGGCCGGGGAGACAACCCAGCGGGCCGGGTGACCGGTCCCCTGATCGATCGGTGACAGCCGGACAACCTCGGCCCGTCGCGTACGTACTCGTAAGCGTCGTCGCTGATCTCGTAGGCCGGTTCCATGGATGCGCCGATCACGACCCGGGCGTCGGCGTAGGCGCGCGGCGGCATCAGGTTCCACTGCACTCGGCGGCGACGTTCAGCGGCGCGGTGCGCATCAGCCGGGCGAGGGTGTCGCTGGATTCACGTTTGGCCACGATAATCAGGGGCGGCAGGGCGGCGAGCCGGTCGGCGTCCTGGCGGGCCCGGGCGTCATCGCGCTCGGGGCGCAGGCGCAGCACTCCGATCCGCCGTTGATCATGGGCACCCACCACTGCGTGCCGCGGTCGGCGGCCGAGCCTGCGGGCATCAAGCCGCCGCACCTCGACTCCTACGTGCTGTCACTGCCGGTGAGCACTGAGATCGCCCAGGTCCGCGGCCACGACGGCTACGGCTTCCCCAAGTGGGTCACCGACCTCGACGTCGGCATCGACGCGAGCCGCACCACGGCGCGCGTGGCCAACGACAACGGCGGCACCGACCTGTCCCTGACGGCGGCCACCCCCGCCCAGACCGTGTACCGGAGCGGCGAGCGTGTCACGTCGCTCACCTCGTACATGCCGATCGATGGCGCCTGGCACTCGACCCTGAGCCAGACCAACGTCCTGTCGGCCGGCACCGCACGTATGCCGCGGGGCGTCGCCCTGGAGGTCGGTGAGGGCCGTATGGCAGACGATCTGCGCTCCCTCGGCCCGATCAGGACCGTTCAGTTCGACGTCGTGACGGAAGGTCAGCTCGCCCTGCACATGCCGGTGCCGACGTCCTTCCAGAGCCGGAGTTGAGAAGTGAGGAACCCCGTCACCATGGCCACCGACCAGGCAGCCCTGTGCCCTGCCGCCCGCAGCTGCACACTTCCCGCCTCCCTGTCCCCGGACCGCATCGAGCAGCTGGCCGCACTCCTCACGGCCGCACCGGACGCCGCACGGGTCACCAGCCACGCCCCGTGGGCGATCTGCTGCGCGAGCCCTTGGCGGTCGACGTACGGGGCGACGGCGGCGAGGACCAGGTGCTGCAGTTCGTCCGGCTCCAGCGCCGCGGGCGGCTAGACAGGCTGCGTCCTTCCGGTGCGGGGTCGGCGGGTGTGGGTGCGTTATGGGTCACCGCCTCCGTTGCTGAGTCCCCTCATCCCCCAGCGCCCACAGCAGGGTCAGGGTCGGCTGCGGACGGAACACGCCACACGGCCCTAACCTGCGATGAAAGGCCGATGAGGCTTACGTCCCGCCACACGGGAACAGCGCCCAAAGCTCTATTCCCGGCGTCCCACCAGGCGGGAAGCGGCTCCAGTCGAGGAGCCAGTGTCATCGCTCTCTAACTCAAAGGGGGTTCCTTTACGCGCTCGTCTTGCCGTCTCAGCGGTGGCTGTTGCCGTGGCCGGCGTCTTCTTCACTGCACCGGCCGCGTCCGCGGCAACGCTTCCGT
The DNA here is from genome assembly GCF_040645475.1 of Streptomyces sp. NPDC046759. Classification (NCBI taxonomy): domain Bacteria; kingdom Bacillati; phylum Actinomycetota; class Actinomycetes; order Kitasatosporales; family Streptomycetaceae; genus Streptomyces; species Streptomyces sp. NPDC046759. Next base: position 24,442 of record NZ_JBEYYJ010000049.1, read on the forward strand.
CGGCCAACACCGCACATCACTGCATCCACCACACCACCGGCGTGTGCGGCTGAACGCACCACCAAAAGCCAAGGACAAGTACGAGACCGCGAAGTGCCAGGACGCCACCGCGGACGACTCGCGGCACTCGCAGGGCACCTGCTCCCACCACCACGGCGTCCGTTACTGGTTCAAGCAGCCCTATCCCCCGCACCGCAGGTCGCCTCCTCCGCACCCGGAGAAGGCGACCTGCGCGCTGTCGAGGCGCCTATGAACCGGCGCCACCCACCATCAGGTCAGTGACGGTTCTCGCCGCGGTCGTCGCGGTCACCACCACGGTGGTCCCAGTCACCGCCACGGTGGTCGCCCTGGTGGTCCCGGTGGTCGCCCTGGTGGTCCCGGTGGTCGCCGCGGTGATCCCAGTCGCCGCCGCGGTGATCCCAGTCGCCGCCGCGGTGGTCGCGGTCGTCTCCCCAGGAGACGGCGTCGACGAAGCGGCCGTCGTCGTTGCGCAGGGTCGCGGTGTCACCGCGGTCGTCCCACACCTCACGCCGACGGTCCTGGTACACGTCGGTACGGGTGTCGCGGCCGAAGCCGGTGTGGACACGGACCGTGGACCGGCCGCGCAGCCACAGGTGGCGGAAGGTGTAGGTGCGGCCGTCGTCGTCGGACAGGGTCCAGCCGTCCAGGTTCACTCCATGACGGGTGGCGTTGGTGACCTCAACCCACTCCTTGTTCAGCGCCCAGTTGGAGCGGTCGTCGCGGTCGGGACCGTCGTAGCGCACTTCGCTGATGTAGACCGCCCTGTGGTGCGGGTAGACGGCCTGGTGGCCAGTCGCGGCCGAAGCCGGCAGGGCGACAGCGCCCACCGCCGCAGCAGCCACAGCGGTGAGGACGGTCAGACGGCGGACGGAAGAAGAAACGGACACGAGAGTCCCCCTTCGCAAGGAGCCACACCCAGCCGACCCCGTGGAAGAACCCACAGGCCCGGCCTGGTGCGTTGTGCTGGTGTGCAGCCGGTCGGCCGCACACGCACACCCTGCGGCCCGCGCCCTCACCGGGTGAGGGAAACACGAAGGCCGTCACACATTCAACATATTTCCGTGACTCTCCCGTGTAACCACCATATATGCGCGAAATGCACCATGTTGACGCGGTATCAGGGCATCAGGCCAGGCAAATACAGGCCTCAGAGAGCGCCACCCCGGCTTCCGCTACCCGACCTGAACGACGGCGTTCATCCGAAAGTGAGTAACAGCCGACGGCCCTCGAGCGGGCTGCCTGTGCACGGTTCACCGATGATCTGCGCCGCTCGTTCCTCGGCACGGTGGTGCTGCGGCCGGCTCGTGCTCCGGCCGCGGCACCACCCCGGCCCAGCCGCCCCAGAAGTGGAGAAGCAAACCGGCACACCGCTGCGGGCGACTTGATTGCTACACCGCACCCGCCGCCAGACGCGTCATCGCCATCAGGCCACCAGGTGTTCTGGCGAGGCCGTTGATGAAGGTATGCAGGCTGGGTAGATCGTCGGCTCTGACCGCCTCCATCCATTCGGGGAGACGTTCTCCCTGGAGCTGCGTGAGCATTTGCCCGAAGGAGCGGACACGCCCGGCGAGGGTGTCCGGTTCGGGGCAGTGAGCCAGAACGGGCTTGATCTTGAGTCGCTCCTTCTCCGGAAGGGCGTCCGGGTGTGTCAGGATCCACTCGGCAACGGCCCTGGGCGACGGCGGCCGCCCTTCCGGCACTGCGTCCCGGAAAAGGCGAAGGTATGCGCGGACGGCACCGTATCCACCGGCGTATCCGTGGCTCTGAATCTCCCGCCAGAGGGCCCAGGCGTTCGTGCAGCCCTCGGCCCACCACTCGTGCAAGTACGGCTTGGAGTCGTCGAGCTTCGTCCTGCGGTTCTGCCACTGACCCCGGAAAGAGGTCTTCCGGGGTTGCCGCGTCGGCTAGGACCTGTCTGATAGGTCGGTGACGAGATGGGTTGCCAATCGTTCAGAGCATCGTTGTCACCGCATCTGCGGTCTGACCAGCTGCATGCATAACATCTAGATGAGAGGAAGTGGTGACATCGGAATGAGAAATCGCACGGCCGGGGCGGGCGGCCCCTGCCGGGTACGCAGAGGCCAGGCCCGAGGCTGAGGTGTCCTGGCTCGGCCGTCTCGCACGCACCTGGTGGTGTCCCCGGATCCGGAGGCCGGAAGGGAGCCTGACATGGACGAAACCCTCTCCACCGATGTGCTCGTCGTCGGTGCGGGACCCTTCGGGCTCTCTGCGGCCGCCCTCGCTCGCGATCACGGCATTGACGCGCAGGTGGTCGGGCGGCCGATGGGTTTTTGGCATGAGCACATGCCCGACGGAATGCTACTGCGCTCGGGGGTCGACTGGCATCTGGACGCCGCGGGAGTGCACACCTTTCAGGCCTTTCTGGAAGAGCAGGGCCTGGCCGGTGACGAGGTTCTCCCGGTGCCCGTGGGACTGTTTCGTGAGTACGGGGAGTGGTTCTGCCGCGTCAAACAGGTGCCGGTCCGGTCCGGACTGGTGCGGGACATCGCACGGCGGGAGACGGGATTCGAAGCGGAACTCGCCGATGGCGGGCGGCTGCGTGCCGAGGTCGTGGTCGCTGCTCCTGGTGTCGGCTATTTCCGGCAGTTGCCTGCGTGGGCGGCCGGTGTGCCGGTCCGTCGGGCGGCCCATAGCTGTGACCTGGTCCGTTTCGATGACCTGGCGGGCCGGCGGGTGCTGATCGTGGGAGGTCGGCAGAGCGCGTACGAGTGGGCGGCCTTGCTTGCCGAGCACGATGCCGAACACGTCGACGTCGTCCACCGCCATCCCGTTCCGCGTTTTGAGCCGGTGAGCTGGGCGTTCTTCGACGACTACGTCGACAGCACCCTGCAGGTCCCCAGGTGGTGGCGTCGGCTGACGGCCACGGAACGGGAGGCGATCGACATGCGGTGCTGGCGGGCCGGACGGGCGACTCTGGAACCATGGCTGCCTGCCCGGCTGGACCCGGCGGTGGTGCGCCTGTGGCCGGACACCGATGTCGTCCACGTCGACGGCGGCGCGAGTGGTGACACCGTGCAGATCACGCTGTCCAATTCCGAAATCCTGACAGCTGATCAGGTGGTGTTCGCCACCGGGTACGCACCCGACCTGGCACGTGTCCCCTACCTGGCCGGTCTCGTGCAGCAGATCGCCACCCGCAACGGGTTCCCGGTGCTGGACGAGAACTTCCAGACCGCCGTACCCGGGCTCTACCTCACCGGACTCGCAGCAACCCAGGACTTCGGCCCGTTTCTGGGTTTCGTCAAAGCCGCACCGGCCGCGGCGACCATCCTCGTGCGGCACTTGCGGGCCCGCTGGGCCTGACGAGCAGAGCGGCCCGCTCACGAGCGCACCCACGGGGCCCCCGCCGCCGGCACCCACGCAACCGGCCACGGCTTCGGCGGCAAGATCGGTCGACGCAGCGTGCCGCAGGGCAGAAGTGGCCGCCGGTGGTGGGGTCCAAACCCAATCGACCGGCCGCTGACAGGCACGGCCGCGCCCCCTCTTTCCGACCCGCACGGGCGCGCGCCGGTCGATTGCCCCGCCGGCCTCGCCCGGCGCGGCCGGGCGCGCCCCTCTCCGTGGACGGGCAGCCGGCACGTGCCGACGCATCGGCTGGGTACGGCGAGCGGGCATCTGCGGTGTCCGCGTCCCTTCCTGCCCACGCCCAGATCACCTCTTCTGGCAGCCGAACTGCATCGCCTCGGCCGCCATTGGTGCTATTGGGGCCAGTGGGGTGGGCGTTTTTCCAGGAAGGAGGTGATGCCTTCACGAGCCGCCGGGGTTTGGGAGGAGTCGGCCATGACCTGGCAGGCGATGTCGTAGGCGTCTGCTTCAGGGCGGTCCAGTTGTTCATACAGGGTGCGTTTGCCCAGTGCCTTGCTGGCCGCGCTGCCGCGGGTGGCGCGGGCGAGGAGTTCCTCGACCGCTGTGTCCAGCTCGCCATCGGGTACGACTTGGTTGATCAGTCCCCAGTCCAGGGCGGTACGAGCGTCGATCACGTCACCGGTCAGGGCCATCTCCATGAGCCGTTTGCGTCCGATGGAGCGGGCCACCGGCACGGCAGGGGTGTGGCAGAACCAGCCCCCCTTGCCGCCGGGAAGGGCGAACCCGGCACGGTCACCCGCCACGGCAAGGTCGCAGGACGCCACCAACTGACACCCGGCGGCCGTGGCCAGCCCCTGCACCCGGGCCACCACCACCTGGGGGACGGACTCGACCAGTCGCATCACGTCGGTGCACAGCTGCAGCAGTTCGCGGGCGCCCTGAACGTCGAGGGCCAGCACGTCGGCGAAGTCGTGCCCGGAACTGAAAACCGGTCCCCTGGCCGCCAGCACGATCCCCCTGGCCCGGGAGCCGGCCACCTCGGTCAGGGATTTCTGCAGCTCTCGCAGCATCTCCCTGCTCAGAGCGTTCCTGCGCTCTGGATGATTCATAGTGACCCAGGTGTAATCGCCCCGTGTGCACACGATCACCTGCTCACATGTGGCCATGATCTCAGCCTACGCCTGGCCCGCGCGCAGAGTCCCTGTGCTGTTCGCGACGCTCCGCGGCGCCACCTACTACGAGCCCCGAACCCCACGCATCGCTTGACGAAAGACATGGGGGCACCCTCCCGGCAGCCTGCTTCCGCACGCCGAGGCCCGCCCGACCCATCACCGGCCGCTGTCGCGGAGGTGGCGGTGGGACGCGCGAGGGATTGGAGAAGTGCGGAACAATCCCCCTGGGCGAATGAATTCCGTCCGGAACATCGACGATGGCTACGATGTTCGGTGGCTTTAGGGGTCTTTGTGAGTGAATATCAGTACATCTTCATTCGTCCCGGATTTCCTCGGGATCGACTCATCAGCGATGCTGCGGCAGCCTGCGGCGCCGAAATGAGACCTGTGGATTCCGAGTTCGTCGCTTATGCAGCGAACGTGGGCAATGCGGCGGTCGAGGTCGAGTTCACCCATGAGTACGAGGAAGACCATGGCATGTGGTTCGAGCGCTACGACTCGCTGTTCACTGTCCGGGACTTCGACTCGAACCTGGAACGTCAGGAGGTCACTGCGCGAAGAATCTTCGAGAACCTCGCCGCCCTCGACCGCTACGAGCTGCTCCTCGTACGCGACCTGCAAGAGCCGCTCGCCTCGTCCGGGCCTTCGCCTCAGTGAGGCAGGTCGGCTTTCCGCCGAGGGGATCACCCGCATCCGGTCGGTACGGATCCCCGAAGAGCTCTGATGCTGGGCGAGGGGATGATCGCTGGCCGATCGTCAGCGGTCGGTGGCATGGCTGGGCAGGGAGGGCGATCAGGAACTGCCCGGATGCGACAACTCCCCCACGCCCCCTTCACCGGCACTTCACGAGGCCAGACAAGCAGGGAGCACAGCGCGCGGGACGCGTAGAGGTAAATCCCTCTTCAGAGGCTGGCTGACGAGCGTAACCGGCGTGACTGGCCTCCGTTGCGCCTTGCGTGGACGAACTTCTCGATCCGCATTCGGTATGCCGGAGCTCTAAGCCCCGCCTGACGCTGCTCACTCGCACCGAGGCGCAGCAACTGCTGGATCTCCTGCAGCACTTCGGCAGGACCGACCACGGCTGGGGCGCCCAGGGCCGGCACTTCGCCGCCGAACTCGCAGCCTGTGTCCCCTCACGCGATGCCTAGTGCTGGATTCCTCAAAGGATGTACACAAAGCGGTGGCGCAAGAGCCTGGTGGGTGGTGCGGGCCTGCCCCAGATCCGGGGTCGGGCGCAGGCATTGAGCTGGGCTGTGGCCACTTCGGTGGCGTGGGTGATGTGGTCGCGGTCGCCGAAGGAGCGTCCAGCCAGGGCGGTCTTTCGGAAGACGTGCCACCAGCCCTCTTGGAGGTTGAGCCAGCAGGCGCCGACCGGGATGAACACGTGCCTGATGCGCGGATGGTCCTCGAGCCAGGTCCGGGGGGACGTGCTGTTGTGCGAGGACAGCTTGTCAGTGATCACATAGAGCACCTCAGGCGCCTGGTCGGCCGCGAAGCGGGCGATCTGAGCCAGCGACCGCGCGCCACCGAGCACCGCGACCAGGCACAGCCCCAGCAGCGAGCCGAGCCGGTAGCGGCGTCCTCGTACCCGGCGTGGATCGGGGAGGCGGTCGAACACCTCGGCCAGCATGGCCAGTTTCGTAGGGGTCCGTGGGTGAACATGGCGCGGCTGCATCCTCGAAGTGGCGCGTGAGGACGCTGACCAGGGAAGATCGCACGCGGACGCGGCTCCAGGTCGATCTTCGGTCTCAGCGACCTTGATCATCTGGCGTCGCGTCCGTCGTTTCCACTCGGGCATGGGAACAGTCTCGCGGGTGCGGGTGTCCGCACCGGAAGGGCGGGGGAGGTCAGCTCTGGGCGGTGGGCCGGACGACGATCTCGTTCACGTCGACCGCGGCAGGCTGGTCGATCGCGAAAGCGATGGCCCGGGCGATCGCGTCGGGCGGGATCGCGAGGTCGTCCCGCTTCTTCGTGATCTCTGCTCTCACCTGGCTGTTGGTCGACGCCTCGGCGAAGTCGGTCGCAGTCACACCAGGTGAGACGGTGGTCACCCGCAGGGAGTCGCCGGCTTCCTGGCGTAGTCCTTCGCAGATGGCCCGGACCGCGAACTTGGTGCCGGCGTAGACGGCCATGGTCGGCACGACGCGAAACGCGGCAGTGGAGGCGGTGGTGACGAAGTGGCCGGTGCCCTGCGCTCGGAAGACCGGCAGCGCGGCGCCGATCCCGTGCAGCACGCCCTTCACGTTGACGTCGACCATGTGGTCCCACTCCTCGAAGCGCAGATCGTCGAGAGGTGAGATGGTGCCGACTCCGGCGTTGCTGACGAGGACGTCGAGTCGGCCGAAGCACTCACCGGCCAGCGCAACCAGGGCCTGCAGGTCCTCCCGACGGGTCACGTCGGTGCGGATCTGCACGGCCGTGCCACCTGCCTTCTCGATCCGGGCCACCAGTTCCGCCAGGCGTTCGGACCGGCGTGCGCCGAGGACGAGTCGCGCGCCGCGTTCGGCGAGCAGCAGCGCGGTCGCCTCGCCGATGCCACTGCTGGCTCCCGTGATTGCCACCACTTTGCCCTTGATTCCGGACATGAGTTGCCCTCTCCATTTTGGGCACCGGGGCCGGGGTGCCGAGTGGTAGCAGGTCCTGGGGGAGCGTCCGCAAGCCGTTGCGCCACTGGCAAGCCGGGTGCCGGTGTGACCGTGTGGGGCCGTCGGTCATGCCGCGGCCCGTGCTCGCACACCAGTCTCCGAGGGGCTTAGCCTGGTATCCAGACCGTAGTTATTCTGGAAGTGAAGGTGCCATCCCGTCATGCCCACGCAGCCGGACCGACGCCGTCAGCTGAGTGAATTCCTGCGCAGCCGGAGAGAGCGCCTGACCCCTGACGAGGTGGGCCTGCCCCAGACCGGCCGCCGTCGGACGCCGGGACTTCGCCGAGAGGAACTGGCGCTGCTGGCCGGGATCAGCGCCACCTGGTACACGTACCTGGAGCAGGGGCGAAAGATCCGCGTCTCCGAACAGGTGCTCAACGCCCTCGCCGCGGCGCTGCGGCTCGACCGGCACGAGCGCAATCATCTTCTCCAACTCGCCGGTCACGCGCCTGCGGCCGAAGCCGAAGAAAGCGAGCCACTGACAGCCGAGGCGGGTGCCGTCCCCCTGCTGCTCCAGCCGAACCCGGCGTACATCATCGGCGGCAACTATGACGTCCTCAGTCACAACCAGGCAGCCCACGAGTTGTTCCCGAGGCTCATCACTGAGGCGGACCGGCCCGCCAACTTCGCCCGCTGGGTGTTCCTCGAACCGGTGGCCCGGGACGTTCTGGTCGACTGGGAACCCGAAGCACGTGGCCTCCTCGGCCGACTTCGGACGCTAGCGGCACGCCATTCCGGCGACACGCGGTACACCCGACTGATCGAGGACCTGAACGAGGGCAGCCCGGAAGTGCAGGACTGGTGGCCCCGGTACGAGGTGCAGGCCCGGCACAGCGGTCGAAAACGGCTACGGCACCCCCAACGGGGAGCGATCGATTATGCCTACACCGCCTTTCACCTGGCCGAACAGCCGGAACAGACGCTGGTCGTCTACTTGGACAGCAGCGAACCGCCCGATGAGGGCGTGGCGGTGACCGGCAAATGAAGGAGAAGACCGGCGGCAGTACCAGCGCTCACGGTACGGCGGCGGAGGGCCGGCGACTACGCGCCGAGCAATTCCTGGAGAAACAGGGCCGCCCCACCGCAGATGACGCGTGAGAGGCCAGCCATTCTTCGACGCCGAACTGCACACGGTTACTGCTCTGTCGGCTCCAGGACGGGGGCGGCCCCCGGTGGGGCACGGTGGCGCGGGCCCGGCGCGGGAGCCGGGAAGCGCGCGTCACAACTGCCTTATGCGGCGGGTCGCTCCACTCTGTGGATCTACGCCTGGTCGAAGGTCCAGACGAGCACCACTTGCCTCCCTTCCGAAATGCCTCCGGCACGACAGTAAGTCGCCCGTGCCGCCACGTTGTCCTCGTCCGTGATCACCCACATGCCGTAGCAGTTCCGTTCGCGCGCCAGGTCTGCAAGCGCCGACGCCAGGGCCCGGCCAACACCGCGCCCGCGGAACGGCTCGTCCACACCCAGCTCGTACAGGAACATCTCGGTGTCCTTGTCCGGGTGTGTCATCTCGACGCCGGTGACCATCCCTGCTGGGCCGTCATCGACTGGTTCACGAACTGCTGCAGGTTCTGCTCGTTGCCGTCCGGCAGCCGCGAAGCCATCGCCTGGATCGACTTGCGGCGGCCGTCCAGCATTACTGATCTCTTCGGGTTGTTGTCGGCTGGTGGGTGAGTCTCAGTCCGGTGCCGGCAAGGCAGCCATCGATCAGGTCGGGGCGGAGCTGGATGTGTCGCAGACCTCGGCGGAGGGTGCGTTCGAGGTGCTCGTCGTCGGTGAAGGCGGTGTTGGCCAGCGGGCCGCGCCGTAACAACGACCAGATGCCCTCGACCGGGTTCAAATCCGGTGCGTAGGAGGGCAGTTGAACGATGGTGAGCCAGTCGTGTGCTGCGGCGTACTCACGCATCCCGGCAGCCCGGTGGGTGTTGAGGTTATCCCAGATCAGCACGATGGGAGCCTGGAGCTGGATGTGGGCGCGCACGACCAGGTCGCGGTAATCGCTCCACGCGAAGGTGTCGCGTCCTTTGCCCCGATGCTTGCGGTGGCGGCGCGGCCGGTAGATCAGCCGGGACGTCTCGCCGGGCTTGTAACAGCACATCGCCGCGATCGACCAGCGGCGCCAGGAACGGCCCCGCACCCGCACCACCGGCGTGTGCCCACGCCGGCCCCAGGTGCGGGCGCGCGGTGGCGTCATCGAGAACCCGGCCTCGTCCTCGAAGACGATATACGCCCCCAGCGCCGCCGCAGTCATTCCGCCTGCGGCCACACATCCTTCTTCCACAGGCCCACCGCCTGCTCGTCGCGTTCCAGGGCCCGGCGGGCGGGACACTGCCAGGACCAGCCGTGCCGGTGCAGCAGCCGCCACACCGCCGCCGACGAGCAGTCCAACCTGAACTTCCGCGCGATCAGCACCCTGATCCGGGCCAGGGTCCACCGCTGGTCCTCCCAGCCGTGCGCGGCCGGCCCCACCGCCAACTCTTGCTCCAACTCGGCGAACTGGCCGTCGGACAGCCTGGGCAGTTTCGGCGGCCCCGCGGAGGCGAGCGCGTCCATCCCGCCCTCCCGCCAGGCACGGCGCCAGCGTTCCACCGACCGCTCACTGACCCGCAGATCCTTCGCGATCACTGCGGTTCTCTCACCGCGAGTGAACCGCTCACCGGCCTCGTACCGGATCCGCTCGCGAAAGTGCCGCCGCTCCGCGGTCAGTCCACCACCCTGCGCGTACCGCATACCACCGGCCTACCGCAGGGATCACCACGCGTCACCACCCCCGACAACAACCCGAAGAACTCAGTAGCCCCCGCAGGTAGCAGTCACCCTTGGCCCGTTGATCCTTCCGCGGCACCGAGGCAAATACATCGGCTACGAATAACGCCAACATCGCCCGGAACCGCTTCACTTGAAGTGCGGCCACGCACCCAACATGCTCCTCAACAGGCTCGACGTGAAGACCCAACGGAGTCCTACTAGGTGTCCTCAGCGGAGCCGGGCGGGGCTGAGCCGTGATCAGTGTTCGGATGCCTCGGCCATGAGTGCCTCGGCCGTTTCGGTCCGGGCGTACAGAATGCTGCGGCCGATCCGGGTGGGGCGCACTAGGCCCGCGTCCCTGAGTGCGGTGAGGTGCTGTGAGGCGCCGCCGACCGTGAGCCGGGTGAGCGCGGCGAGTTGGGTGGTGGTCGCGGGTTCGTGGAGCAGGGTGAGCAGGCGCGCCTTGGGTCTGCCGATCACCTGGGCGAGTGCGTGCGAGGGAGCGGCGGGGCGTGACTCCCAGATGGTGGCAGTTCCGCGCGCCGGATAGCGCAGGAGCGGCTGCCAGGGAGGTTTGGTGAGCAGTGAGACTCGTGGCCAGGCGAACGCGGATGGGGCGAGGACCAGGCCGCGCCCGTCCAACTCGACGGTACCGGAGCGGTTGCTGAGCAGCCTGACCCCGAGCCTGCCGTCCTCCCAGCGGAGGTTGGGGTCCAAGTCGGAGAAGAGCTGGCGGCTGCCGCCGGTGGACAGCAGATGTGCGCGGTGCCGTACGTCGGCTTCGAGGACCGCGCGGATGCGCGGCCAGTACGGTGCCACCGCCAGCTCCCAGTAAGCCTCGATAGTGGTCACCACCCGTTCGATCGCCGCGAGGGGATCCGCGTACCGGGGCAGCCCCAGGGCATGGAGGTCGGCCTGGATGCCTTCCACCGGGTGCGTACGCATCGCTGCGAGTTCGAGCCGGATGTCCGGGGCCGCGATCACCGGAGCCGGCGCGACGAACGCAGCCACCCTCGGCGTGACGAGTTCGGTGACCGGCCGCAGGTCCAGCCGCGCCCGGGCCAACCGAGGGCGTACGGCCGCGAGCCACGGGCCGTGCAGTGCGTGACCCTCCGGCTGTGTCAGGACACGCAGGCTCGCGATCGCCTCCCACAGCGGCGAGATCGCCAAGCGGGTCAGCGCGAGGTCCTCGATGGTGAACTCCAACTCAAGCATCAACTGAGTTTAGTTATTTCTGAACTCATGGCGAGCCGTGCGGTACGTCCGCCAGCCTCGGGCGTCATGACTCGCGCACTCGTCACACCCGCACCCGGCGCCGTGGACCGGCGGCACCGCAGCGCGCTCGCCGACCGTGACTTCCGCCTTCTGTACACAGCCGACGCCGCGGGCAGGCTCGGCGCACAGGTCAGCTTTCTGGCTCTCCCCGTCCTCGCGCAGACCGCGCTCCATGCAGGGCCGGGACAGGTCGGCCTGCTGTCCGCGCTGGGCACCATGGCCTTCTTGCTCATCGGCCTGCCCGCGGGGGCATGGGTGGACCGCATGCCCAAACGGGCCGTGCTCGTCGCGGCCAACCTGAGCAGGGTCGCGCTGACCGGCTCGATCCCCGTGGCCTGGGTCTGCGGAGTACTCGCTCTTCCCCAGATGTACGTGGTGGTGTTGCTGACCGGGGTGGCGACAGTCTTCTTCGACATCGCACATCTGTCGTATGTCCCCCACCTCGTCGGCGCGGACCGGCTCGTTGCCGCCAACTCCACCCTCACCGGGCTGAATCAGGCTGCGGATGTCTCCGGACGCGGCATCGGTGGCCTGGTGGTGCAGTTCGTCGGACCGGCGGCAGCGATCGTCGCCGACGCGCTCGGCTTTCTCTGGTCTGTGTCGTACATCGCGCGGATCCGGGCCGCCGAGCCAAGCCCGCAACGTACAGCCACGACCAGACCCCCGCTCTGGCGGGAGACGGCCGCCGGGCTGCGCTTCGTGCTCGGCCATCCGATGCTGCGAGCACTGGCCGTCAAGGGGGCCGTGACCAACCTCGCGATCCAGGTGTGCCAGGTGTCGTTCGTGGTGCTGTTCACCGAGAAACTGCACCTGTCGGCCGGAATGCTGGGGCTGGTGCTGTCGACCGGTGGCATCGGCGGTTTCCTCGGCGCGATCGTCGCGCCCGCCGTCGGCCGGCGCCTCGGGCACGGCCGGGCCTTGTGGATCGTCGGCGCGGTAGCGGGTCCCTTCGCCCTGCTCACCGCTCTCATGGCCCCAGGGCCCCTGCTGTGGGTCGGCGCGGCCGGCTGGATGGTCACCATCGTCCAGACCGGCCTGGCCAACGTCCTCGCGGTCAGCACCCGCCAAACGGTGACCCCTGCGGCGATGCTGGGCCGGATGAACGCCACCTTTCGGTTTCTGCTCACCGGGGCTCTCTCCGTCGGCGCCCTGCTGGCCGGGCTGATCGGCACCTGCTTCGGGGTCCGCCCCGCGATCTGGGCCGGCGCCGTCCTGATCGCGATCAGCTGGCTCGTCGTGTTCTGCTCACCGCTGCGGAACGTACGTCACCTGCACGAACTGGGCGGCTGAGCGCGACATCCCCGTCGAGCCTCCTGCGGCAGACGCACCCTCCACCTCCCACCGCAAGCCCCTGGGTGACTTCACAACAAACCGACGTCGCAGGCTCGGTCAGAAGGTGACTCCCGCATCACCTCGAAACGACTCGGCGCCCTCAGATGCACAGCCGGCGCGTCGAGCTCAACCGTCCGACGCACACCAGTACGCCGCCGGTGACCAGTACACATCGGTGATCTCCGCGTTGAGCCTAGGGCAGCTTTCCGGGCGGCGACGAACTGCACGTTCTCGTCCCAGCACTCGTCAGCGCTGTTGACGTAGCGAGGGCGCTGGACCAGAGTCGCGGCCCACGATCTCGCGATGGCCCAGTTCCTCAGGGGGCCGTGTCCGTCATGCCCCGGAGCGGGTCACCAGCACCTCGAGTGCCTCGTTGAGATATGCGCGGAACTCCCCGCCCTCCTCCGGAGGCAGCATCGAGGGCACCGCGTGGCCGAGTTGGGCGTGACCCAGATAGACGGTGTACGCGAGCAGTCCGCGGCGGCGGGCCTCCGGTTCGGGGAAGCCGAGGTCGGCGAAGAGCTGGGCGAGGTATGCCAGCCTGCGCTCGGTCACCCGGCGCAGGGCCGCAGCGATCTGGGGTTGCGTCGCGGTGGCGAGCAGCGCGACCTCGAGCGGATCGGCCGTGGCCGACGTGATGGCTTCGGCGAAGAGCAGATGGATCCGCTTCCTGGGGTCTGGTTCCGTCTCGACCTCACTGATGGTGCTCTCGGTGTTGTTCTGTGCCCAGCGGTCCAGAGCGGCCTCGATGAGTGCGTCACGGTTGGCGAAGTGCCAGTAGAAGCTGCCCTTGGTGGTGCCGAGCCGGGCTGCCAGGGGTTCCACGGCGACGGCCGCGATACCGCCCTCACGGATCGCGGTGAGCGCGGCGTCCGCCCAGTCCTGGGCGGTCAACCGGGGTTTCCTGCCCTGTCGTTGCTGTCGTTGCTGCCGTTGCGCCATGACCATACGCTACCGTATGGTCAACCATACGGTAGCGTATGGAGGTAAGCGATGACTGCGGTACGCAATGTCCACGAGCGTGTGATCGACGCCCCCGCGGTGACGGTCGGCGCCCTGCTCGACCGCCTCTCCGCCGCGGACGACCCGATCTTCCCGGCCCCGGCCTGGCCGCGTATGCGCCTTGACGGCCCGCTCTGCGTGGGTGCGGACGGCGGGCACGGCCGGATCCGCTACCACGTCACGGCGTACGAACCCGGGCGTCGCGTCCGCTTCGACACCCCGCCGGGCGACGGCCTCGACGGATACCACGAGCTGACGGTCGCACCGCTCGGCGCCGAACGCTGCCGCGTACGCCATGTCCTCGAGTGCGAAGCGCGCGGCCTCCTCCGGCTCCAGTGGGCCTGCGTCATACGGCACGTACACGACACAATGATCGAGGAGATCTTCGACAACATCGAGCGCGCGGCGGCCGACGGCGTCACCCGCCCGATGCGCTGGTCACCGTGGGTGCGGCTGCTCCACCGTCTCGGCTGGGCCCGGCCCCAAGCCATCGCCAGACCGGCGGCGGCCCAGCTGATCCGAACCTCCCTCGACCGTACCGACTACGAGGACGCGTACCGGATGGAACTCCTGCCGGGCCTGCCACGTGACCCAGCGGCCTGGACGGGCATCCTGCGCGGCACGTTCCCGGTCCTCGCCCAAGCGGGCGGTGAGCTGCTCCTGGACGTGAACACGGCGGGTCTGACGGCCCGCGCCTCGATCCTCATCGATGAGCGTCACGTCACCCTCAGCACGGCCGTGAAGGCCGACGGTCTGCGCGCGCGCCTCTACTGGAGTGTCGTCAAACGCGTACATCCCTTCATGGCTCGCACCATGTTCCGGCGCACACACCGCACGTTGGCCCTCGCAGCGCCCAGCGCCGGAGAACGGAGCCGGGCCGTCTCACTCAGAGCGTCCGCCACGGGATCACCGGATCCGGGGTGAGCGGCTGCGGACGTACCAAGGGCACGGGGTGGCTGCGTGCGCGCGTTCGCCGAGTTGGTTGAGTTCCCTCGCCGGTGGGCGGTTCCGGGATGGTCATCAGGCCACGAGGTCCTCTCGTTCCACGTGCTGGCCATTCTCGAATCTCGCGCCCGCACGGAGCAGCGGGACCAGGTGAGCTCCGGCGACCGCTCGCCAGCGGGCGTGGGCGGACTCGACGAGCTTGAACACCGTCGCGAGGGCTGCGGCCGGGCTGCCGGCACCGCGGGTGACCTTGGTGCGGAGCCTGATTTGGAGAACGTGGACTCGATGGGGTTCATGGTCCACAGGTGGATCCGTTCGTGGTCCGCAGGAGGCTCCACTGGTGGCCAGGAAGTCGTGAAACGCCAGCAGCTCCTCCTGGTCGTAGGCGATTCGTCACCGCCACTACCGGCAGCGCGCGGTGACAGTCGGGGGGTGGCGTTGGCGCCCCCATACGGCGGCGCTTACCAGGCGGCCTCTACCGTCCGCAGGCGGCGCAGCAACCGTTCTGCCAGCGGCAGAACGCCCGCCCGACCGGAGTCGACGGTCACTACAGTCCACTCTCATGGTGACGATTACCACGCGCACGGTCGAGTACCAGGCCGACGGCCTCACGATGATCGGGCACCTCGCGCTCCCCGCCGGTGTCGACTGCCGGCCCGCGGTCCTGGTCGGGCCCGAGGGGATGGGGCTCAGCGATGTCGAGCGCCGCCGGGCCGATGCGCTCGCCGAGCTGGGGTACGTGGCGCTGGCCTTCGACCTCCACGGCGGCCGCTATCTGGGCGACCCCGAGGAGATGCTGGCCCGTTGCATGCCACTGCTCGCCGACCCCGATCGGATGCGGGGCATCGGCCACGCGGCGCTCGACGTGTTGCGCGCCGAACCGCGGGCCGACCCCGACCGGATCGCCGCCGTCGGCTACGGCACCGGGGGCGCAATCGTGCTGGAACTCGGGCGCCACGGCGTCGACCTACGCGCGATCGGGACAGTCAACGCACTGACCACGGGCCGACCGGGCGAGGCGGCGCGCATTCGCTGCCCGGTGTGGGCCGGGGTCGGGTCGCAAGACCCGATCATGCCGCCCGCGCAACGGGACGCGTTCACCGCCGAGATGCAGGCCGCGGGCGTCGACTGGCGCCTCGTGGTCTACGGCGGAGCGTTGCACGCCTTCCATCACCCACCGGTCGACCACACGGTGCGGCCCGGCGTCGGCTACCACCCACGGCACGCACAGCGGGCCTGGTGCGACATTGTCGACCTGCTCGCCGAGTGCTTGCCTGTGACGGAGTGACCGGTCCCACACCACCAAGAGGTCACGGCTCCCTTAAGCCGGCTTCATGTCGCACCACCACCACGGCTCCATCGGGCAATCCGCAACAGCGAGGCCGGCCGTCAGCCGTGGACCATCCGATCTCACCGCTCAAACCCTGCCGTTCGAGTTTTTGAGCTGGGCAAACACCGAAACGCCAACGACCGTGATGTCATGTGCGGATCAGCAGGCACTAAGACGCGGCACGTGAGCCGCCTGAGGAGGCTGGGTGTTCGAAGGGTTCGAGACCGCGCAGATCGATGTCGGTGAGGCTTCCGTCTTCGTCCGCTTCGGTGGGGACGGTCCGCCGGTGGTGCTGCTGCACGGGCATCCCCGCACATCGGCGACGTGGCACCGGGTCGCACCGTTGCTCATACGAGCCGGTCACACGGTGGTGTGCCCGGACCTGAGGGGATACGGGCGTTCCAGGGGACCACGTTTCACGGCCGATCACGCCGGCTATTCCAAGCGTGCGGTTGCCGGGGATGTGGTGTCCGTGATGCGCAGGCTCGGACATCGCCGATTCTCACTCGTCGGACATGACCGCGGAGGCGCCGTGGCTCTACGCCTCGCGCTCGACCACCCCGACATCGTCTCCCGGGTGGTGTTCGCGGACTGCCTGCCGCTGACGGAACATCTGTCGCGGATCACCGTCGAGTTCGCCACTCAGTGGTGGCACTGGTTCTTCTTCGCGCAGCCGGGCATCCCCGAGCGCGTCATCTCCGCCGATCCTGACAGCTGGTACCGCGGCGACCCCGAGACCATGGGAGAGGAGAACTACGACGAGTGGCGGCAGGCCACACGCAATCCCGAGGTGGTACGAGCGATGCTGGAGGACTACCGCGCCGGCCTCACCATCGACCGGCAACACGAGGAAGCCGATCGCGCCGCCGGTGCGCGCATCGCCTGCCCTACGCTGATTCTCTGGTCCCGGCAAGACGACATGGAGGATCTCTACGGAGATCCCCGTGCCATTTGGAGCCGGTGGGCCGATGACGTTCGTGGGCACAGCATCGATTCCGGGCATCACGTCGCCGAACAGGCGCCCGAGGCATTGGCCTGTGCACTTGCCGACTTCCTTGGACCAGACCCCTACCTCGAGTAGCTACCGCTCATAGAGCACGCCACACAAGCTGAGCCGGAAATTGGTCACTCACCGTGCATGCATCACAGGAAGTGGACCAGAGTCCGAGTTTCGACGTCACTGGGGTACTTGCTCGGGCAGCAGCGGGGTGCTCCTCTTGAAAGGGCCCTGGCCAGTGCTGAGGTACACGGGGGGTGGTGTGCGCCCGCAGCGGGCTGCGGCACCGACGCCGACGGCCCTGGGAGCACGTATCAGGCGGTCGAGGTGATCGCCCGGGTGACGGCCGTGATCGCCGGGGTTGGGCGGCCGGGGAGTCGCGCCACGAGAACCCGGCGGATCTCGGGAGGTGCGCCTTCGACGTGCAGCAGGCTCACCCCGGGCGGCAACACCGGCGCGAGCCGGGAGGGCACCGTTGTCACCCCGAAGCCGCCCGCGATCAGCTGGAGCTTCGTCAGCCAGTCACGCGCGCGGTGGACGATGTGCGGTCGTCCCGGCAGGCCGGGCCAGACACCGAGCACCGGCTCAGAGTTCGACGCCGGGGTGGCGATCCACGGAGCGTCGACCAGTTCGTCGACGTGCACCGCGGTGCGGCCGGCGAACTCCCCGGTCGAAGGCGCCGCCACGACCAGTTCGGTGTCCATCACGGTCTCCACGTGCAGGCGCGGCGACTCGCCGTCCAAAGGCCGGTGGGGCGGGCGGGACGTCAGCACGGCGAGGTCGATCGAACCCGCGCGCAGTGCCCGGATCAGGGTGGGTGTGGTGCCCTCGGTAGTCGTGACCGTGATCTCCGGGTCGGTTGCCGCGAGGCGGGCGAGAGAGGGAGGCAGGATGGCCGCGCCCGCGCTCAGGAACAGTCCGAGCCGCATCAGTTCGGTCCGCCGGACGGTGCCGGTGAGGTCGTACTCGGCCGCCGTCAGGCAGTCCAGGATGGTGCGAGCGTGGCGCAGCAGGGTCAGACCCGCGGGGGTGAGCCGCACTCCGTCGGGGCGGCGTTCGAAGAGGGCGATGCCGGCACTTCGTTCGAGGGAGGCGGCCTGGCGTGAGACCGCCGACTGGGTGTAGCCGAGCCGGGTGGCTGCCGCGGTGAAGCTGCCGGACTCGGCGATCTGCCGCAGGACCCGCAGGCCTGTGCTGGAGATGTCCATGCGGCATACGCATACCACGCATGCTTGATCGTCGCTTCCCGCATGCCCCCGGGGCTCCTAGTGTCGATCACGACGAACACGGCCGGACACGGAGGTCATCACGTGCAAGCAGCAATTCTGACGCAGTTCGGTGCCCCGCTCACGGTACGGGAGGTGCCCGAGCCCGAGGCCGGCGGCGGCGAGGTGCTGGTCGAAGTGCTCGCCACCTGTGTGGCCCCGTACGCGGCCGAGGTCTTCAGCGGTGAGCGGAACTACCCCCTGGTCCCTCCCGTCGTGCCCGGGACCGGCGGCGTGGGACGGGTCGTTCACGTGGGCCCGGACGCCACCCGGCTGCGCGCTGGCGACCTGGTGTGGTGCGACTCCACGGTGCGCTCGCGGGACGACGCCCTGACGCCCGACATCACGCTCCAGGGCTGGAGCTCCCGCGGTGGGGGCGGCGCGCGGCTCGCCCGGTACCTACACGACGGATCGTTCGCCGAGCTCATGCGGGTCCCGACGGAGAACGTCTTCCCGCTGCCCGCAGCCGCGGGGGACGACCCGGCCCGCTGGGCCGCGCTCAGCGTTCACCTCATCCCTTACGGCGGGCTGCTGGCCGGCGGGCTCGCAGCCGGCGAGACGCTGCTCGTCAGCGGGGCCACCGGCAACCTCGGCAGCAGCGCGGTCGCGGTCGCGCTCGCCATGGGAGCGGGCCGCGTGGTCGCCCCAGGCCGCAACCTGGCCGCGCTCGACCTCCTCGCCGACCGGTTCGGTCCACGTGTGCGCCCGGTCCCGCTCACCGGGGACGAGGCCGACGACCGCGCGGCGATGTCCGCGGCGGCCGACGGCCCGATCGACATGGTGATCGACCTGCTACCGCCGAGCGCACCCAGTTCGGCGGCGCGCACGGCTGCCATGACCGTGCGCGAGTACGGCCGCGTCGTCCTCATGGGCGGCGTCGGCATGCTCGGTGGTGACGACCTCGCACTGCCGTACCCATGGATCATGCGCAACTCGATCACCGTGCGCGGCCAGTGGATGTACCCGCGTACAGCGAACGTCGGCATCATCCGGCTGATCACCTCGGGCACCCTGGACCTGGCCCCCGAGCGGGTCCGGTCGTTCGGCCTCAACGCCGTCAACGACGCCGTCACCTATGCCGCCTCACACGGTGGTCCGTTCGACCGCACAGCGCTCATCCCCCCAACTCGCTGACAAGACCGAGTGATCTCCACATGTCAGCGCTACGCTCACCAACCTCACGAGCGCAGGCTCGCCATGCTGCTGTTACGTCTCGTGAACAACCATGATCCTCAAGATCACCAACTGCCGCCCGAACGGACGAACAAACGCTGCCATGAGGAATGTACGAAGCCAGCCAGACCCATGGTCGGGCTCATAGTCAGGGCCGTGGTCACCCCGTGACGGTTCGGGACCCTCATTCTCGAGAGGCTCATCGTTTGGCGGTCTCCCCCAGCTGCTCGGGAATCCACGGCATGGTACGAGCGGTACCGCCTCGCTTGCGCGGGCGCGTCTCGAGGCGGGTGGGTCGCTCGATGGGGTCGCTGGCCCGGCCAGCGGCGGTTGTCAGCAGTGTGCGGATCTTGCGGGCGAAGTCGGGGCCGGGCAGGGGCAGCTCCGTGTCGGGTTCGCTGAGTATCCGACGGCGACAGCGGTGGGCAGGAACTTCATGAGTGCGGTGACTGCGGCGGAGCGTGGCCGGCGGGAGGTCTGCGCGGCGAGGTGTCGCAGAATGCGCAGAAGTGTGCAGCGTCTCGCCGTCGCGGGACAGCCGCATGCGCGGCGGCTGAAACCGGTGGCCGGCCAGGGTCTGGTTGGGGTCGTCCCAGGTCATCAGTCCAGCCACGTCAAGCGCGCCGGGTACGTGGCGGTATGCAGTGCCTGGGCGAGGAAGTCCTCGCCCAGGCATGCCGCGATGGACAGATCCGTCATCGCGTCAGGGCTCCCGGCCCGTCAGTCATCGCCGTCGCTGCGGCCGGTGCCGCCGCCGTCCGAGGGGATAGCGTTGCGGCCCCGGGCGGCGACGATCCGCTGCCGGGAGCGGACCAGACCACCGGCCTGCGGCGCGGACGCGGCGGGCGGGGGCTGGACTGGACTGGGCATGGGACCCTCCCCCGGATCGGTCGGCCGCACCCTGGACGGCACGGCCGCGGACACCCGCCAGTACAGCCACCCGGGCGGCTCGCGATAACCCCGTCATGGGGGCCCCAAGTTGGGTATGGTCGCGTGTCTGACACTTCGTCATTCCGCGAGGTTCAGGGGGACTTGAGGACGACCTACCGCCGTCGCCTGCCCAGCTTCCGCGCCGCCTGCTGGCCGACCCTGCCGGCCTCACCGCTCCGGCACTCGCCGCCCGGACCGACGTCGACCAGCCCCTCTCCTGCGACATCCCCCAGGACCTTGCCGGCCTGGAGGCCGCAGCCGAGAGCTACGGGTACGGCTACCACGGCCAGCAGCCCACCCGCGTCCTCGCCGACCTGGTCGCCGACTTTACGACCCTGCGCCCGCTGCTCCTCGTCACGCAACCCGCCCCAGTGCGGGCGCGACTGTGCCGCACGGCCGGGCAGATGGCCGGGATGACCGCGATCGTCTTACACGACCTGGGCAGCCGCCGGGAAGCCCGCAGCTGGTT
>NZ_JBEYYJ010000050.1:0-38317 GCF_040645475.1 Streptomyces sp. NPDC046759
TCTGGCCCGACTGCCGCCCGGCGCCTCGCCCCCCGTCCCGGCCGGCGGCACTAGGCCGTCGCCAGGGACACCTCCGTCGCCTTGATGAGGGCGATCACATCGGAGCCCACGAACAGACCGAGGTCGGCGACCGCGTCCTTGGTGATCGCCGCCGTCAGTTCACCGCCGTCGACGGAGATCCTGACGGTGGCCATGACTGCGCCCGTCGTCAGGCCCGTGACCGCGCCGGGAAGCTGGTTGCGGATCGACAGGCCGTGGACCCGTTGGGTGGCCAGGGAGACCTCGGTCGACTTCACCAGAGCGCGGACGGCCGAGCCGGGGGCGAGGGCCAGGTCCTGTGCGGACTCCTTGGTGATGGCCGCCATGAGGGTCTGACCGCCGTCGAGGCGGAGCCTGACCGTGGCCATGGCCTCGCCCTGCTGGACCTCGGTCACTGTGCCGGGGAGCTGGTTGCGGATGCTCAGTGTCATGGGCAACCACGGTAGGGCGCCCGCCCGATCAGGCCGGGTATGCGTGCGTCTGTGTGGCTTTGACCGTCGCCCAGACAGCGGCGCCCGGGTGCAGGTCGAGTTCGGCGGCGGCGACCGTGGTGAGGTCGACCGCGAGCGGGAGTTCACCGGTGAGGTCGGCGCGGATCTGGTCGCCGTGCGTCTCCAGACCGGCCACCTCGCAGCGCCACAGGTTACGGGCGCTGGAGCCGGTGGGCCGGTCCCGGAACAGGGTGACGGCGGACGGCGGGAACGCCACGAAGGCCGGACCCGACAGCTCCTCGGTGGTCGTGACGCAGGGCCCCGTGCCGAGCCGTACCGTGTGGCCGTGCGCCTGGCCGCGGTAGAGGTTCAGGCCGACGAGCCGGGCGATGTAGTCGGTGCGTGGATGACGGGCGATGTCGGCGGGGCTGCCCTCCTGGACGACCCGCCCGTGCTCTATGACGACCAGCCGGTCCGCGAGCACCATGGCGTCCAGCGGGTCGTGCGTGACGAGGACGGCGACGGCCTCGAACTCGGCCAGGTGGCGGCGCAGTCGGGCTCGTACCTCCAGGCGGGTGCGGGCGTCCAGAGCGGCCAGCGGCTCGTCCAGGAGCAGCAGCCGGGGACGGGTGGCCAGAGCGCGGGCGAGGGCCACGCGCTGGGCCTGCCCGCCGGACAGGCGGCGCGGCTTGGCGCCCGCGTGGGCGGCCAGGCCCATCCGGTCCAGCCACGCGGCGGCCTGGGTACGAGCCTCGGCCTTGGGCACGCCCCGGCAGCGCGGCCCGAAGGCCACGTTGTCCAGCGCGGACAGATGCGGGAAGAGCAGATAGTCCTGGAAGACCACACCGACCGGGCGGGCCTCCGGGGCGGTGCGCTCCAGGGCGGTGCCGTCCAGGCGCAGATGGCCGTGGGTGAGCGGGACGAGACCGGCCAGCGCGCGCAGGGCGGTGGTCTTGCCGGCGCCGTTGGGGCCCAGCAGCGCGACCACGTCGCCGGGGGCGGCGCTCAGGGCGACGTCGAGCCGGAAGGAGCCGCGGTCGACGACGAGGCGGGCGTCGAGGCCCTCGTCGCCCGCAGTCGGGCGGTCGGCTTCGCGGGCGTCGGTGTCGGTCATGGATCTGTACGTTCGCACACGTCCCGGGTCGGCTGCCATGATCACGCTCCCGTCAGCCAGCGGTCCCTGAGTCCTGCCAGTACCGCGATCGACACCGCCAGCAGAACCAGGCTCAGAGAGATCGCGGCGTCGGGGTCGTTCTGCAGGGCCAGGTAGACCGCCAGGGGCATGGTCTGCGTACGGCCGGGGAAGTTGCCCGCAAACGTGATCGTCGCGCCGAACTCGCCGAGCGCGCGCGCCCAGGCGAGGACCGCGCCCGCGGCGACGCCGGGCGCGATCAGCGGCAGGGTGACCCTGCGGAACGCCGTGAAGCGGGACGCGCCGAGCGTGGTCGCCGCCTCCTCGAAGCGCGGGTCGGCCGCCCGCAGGGTGCCCTCGACGCTGATGACCAGGAACGGCATCGCGACGAACGCCTCCGCGATCACGACCCCGGTGGTGGTGAACGGCAGCGTGATCCCGAACCAGGCGTCCAGCCACGTGCCGATCACCCCGTTGCGGCCCAGCGCCAGCAGCAGCGCCACACCGCCGACCACCGGCGGCAGTACCAGGGGCAGCGTCACCAGGGCACGCACGAACCGCCGGCCGGGGAACTCCGCACGGGCCAGCAGCCAGGCCAGCGGTACGCCCAGCACGACGCTGACGGCCGTTGCCGCTGTGGCACTGACCAGCGACAGCTGGAGCGCCTGCCACACCTCGGTGCTGGACAGCTGGTCGGGCAGGATGCGCCAGGGCGCGCGGATGATCAGCGCGACCAGCGGCAGCAGCAGGAACGCCAGCGCCAGCAGGCCCGGCAGCAGCAGCGGCAACGGCACCCCGCGCCGGCCCCCCGTGCCGACGCGGCGACGCCGCGGTCGGCCCGTGCGGGAGCCGGCCGCGGCGCCGAGTTCGTCGAGCGGGGTCACGGCTTGAGGAACCCTGCCTCGCTCAGCACCTTCTGGCCCTCGGCGGACTGGACGAGGGCGATGAACGCCTTGGCGGCCTGAGCGTTCGGCGCGTTCTTCAGCAGGGCGATCGGGTAGTCGTTGATCGCCTGGGCCGACTCGGGGAACTCCACGCCCTCCACCTTGCCAACCGCGGACTTCACATCGGTCCTGTAGACGACGGCTGCGTCGGCCTCCTTCAGCTCCACCTTGTTGAGGGCGCTCTTGACGTCCTGCTCGTAGGAGACCGGGGTGAGCTTGACCTTTCCGGCGTCCAGGGCCTTCTGGGCGGCGGCGCCGCACGGCACGGTCCTGTCGCACAGCACGACCTTCAGACCGGACTTGGTCAGGTCCTTCAGGGAGGACACCTTGTCGGGGTTGCCCGGCAGGGTGGCGATCTCCAGCTGGTTGCGCACGAAGGTGGCCGGCGTGGTGGCCGCGTCCTTCTTGTCCGTCACGATCGCCATGGTCTTGGGGCTGGCGGCGGCGAAGACATCCGCGGGGGCGCCTCCGGTGATGCTCGCGGCGAGGGTGTCGCTGCCGCCGAAGTTGAAGCTCACCTTGGTGCCCGGGTGCTGCTGCTCGAACTCCTTGCCCAGCGTCGTGAAGCTCTCCTTGAGGGAGGCCGCGGCGAAGACGGTCACGGTGCCGGACAGCTTCGGGGCGGCACCCGTCTTGTCCGACTTCGTGTTCGACGAATCCGAGGACGAGGAGGAGCAGGCGCTGAGAGCCATCAGGGCGGCGGCTCCTGCACCGGCCAGCTGCAGCATTCGCCGGGTCCGGCGCACGGAACGGGTCATCACGGATCTACTCCTCGCTTCTGTGGAACGACTGTCGCGCCCTGACACGGCCGGCGAGAACCGGCCGTGCGGCGATGATACTGCCGCATCTGCCAGGTGTAAGTCTCCTGTCGTATCGCATGAGCTGCGAACTTGTGACTTGTAGCTTGCATGTGCGTTTGCACGGTGCTCCCCTGCGGGTACGGTGCTGCGGGAGGTGGTCGCAGGTGACGCTCACGGAACTCGCCCTGACCGGCGATCTGGCCCGGCCCGCCCTGCTGACCGTGCCCGACCTGCTGTGCTGGCCGCAGCACCGGGTGGACGTCAGCTTCGAGTGCGCGACCACCGGCATCCGGCACCACCGGTTCGCCGGCCCGCTCCTGTACGACGTACTCGCCGACGCGGGGCCCGGATTCGACCCGGCGCGACGCAAGGACCGGCTGCGCTTCCTCATCGCCGTCACCGGCACCGACGGTCACCACGCGCTGCTGTCCTGGGCCGAGATCGACCCTGACTTCGCGCACGCGCCGGTCCTGCTGGGGGTCCGCATCGACGACACCCCGCTGGATTCGGCGGGGCCCCAGCTGGTCCTTCCGCAGGACCGGTGCGGGGCCCGGCACATCAGTGGGATCACGGCGATCCGGGTGGACGGCGGCTGTCCATGCGGAGGACCAGCGCGGGCCACACCCGGGCGCGCGCCGGCGGCAGCTTCGTGAACGGCGGAGAACGCGCAGACCGGTGGTGTCCCGCAGGGCGTCGGCGAGGGCCGGGGCGACCGGGCTGAACGCGCTCCCGCTCATCGACTCGGCGCCCAGCGGGCCGCGCGGGACGGCGACGTGCGCCACGGCGAGGTCCAGCGGCTCGTCTGCGAAGGTGCGGGCGGCACGCAGGGTGGCCTTGCGGGCGACCACGGTGCCGGTGGAGGCGAAGGCGCCGGTGTCGTACCGTACGACGTTCGTCTCGCACGGGCGGACGCCGATCCGGTCGACCGTCGTGGCGAGCTCGCCGGCCGCGGCGTGCTTGTGCACGGTGGTCGTGCCGTCGCCGAACTCGGCGGTGCGCAGGACCAGGGTGCTGTCGTGCCGAGGGTGGGGGGCGGACCGGAGTCAGACGCGGTCGATGTGCACGTTGGTGGACTTCACGCGCGCGGTGGCCTCCATGCCGACCTCCAGGCCCAGTTCCTCGACGGCTTCCCGGGTCAGCAGTGACACCAGCCGATGCGGACCCGCCTGGATCTCCACCTGGGCGGCGACGTCCCCGAGCTTGATCGCCGTGACGATGCCGGGGAAGGCGTTGCGGACGGAGGTGTAGGAGGCGTCCTCCTCGCCACCGCCCGCCTTGGCCAGTTCGACCGAGAACGCGGCGAGATCCCTGCCGTCGATGAGCCGCCGCCCGGACGCGTCGCGATGGGTCACCACCCGGCCCGCGTCGGCCCAGCGGCGGGCGGTGTCCGGGCTCACGCCGAGCAGCCGTGCCGCCTGGCCGATCGTGTAGGACTGCATGCCGGTCACGATAGGGCCACTGCCCGGGAACCGGGGACGTGGGGTTGGCCGTCGGTTACAACGCGATACGCCGCATGAGCGCGCGCGGCGCCGGCCGAGGCGCCGCCGGGCAGGGCTGCCGCGGGGAAGAGGCCTCGGGCACCGGCCACCTCGGTGAAGGGGTGGCGGAAGCCGGGCCGGACCCCTCGCGAGGTGGTTCCGGCGCCCGCCGCCCCCTGAATTGGCCCGTGCCAGTGAACAGCCCCGTGTCAGCCGGTGTGCACGCGCGGCCGGTGTACCCGGTCCGGTTCCGCCTCGCGCAGCACCTCACGGGTGACCGGGGCGACCTCGCCCTGGCCGAAGAGGAAGAAGCGCAGGAAGTTGGCGAACGGGTTGCCCTCGGTCCACTCGAAATAGATGTGCGGCGTGCAGCCCGTGACGTCCCGGACGTGCAGCAACAGCGCCGCCAGGGCGTTCGGGATGGAGGCGGACTCCAGCGTCAGCACCCGGTAGCGGCCGTGCAGGACCTCGCCGCGCACGGTCAGGCTCGCCTCGAATTCGGAGGGGTCGGTCACCGTGACCTCGACGAAGACGAAGTCCTCCTGCTCGGGCATGTCGTTGTCGGCGCGGATCTGCTCGATCTTGTCGCGGTACTCGGCCTTGTCGCGGTGGCCGGGCTCGTTGGCGATGAACCGCATCTTGCGGCTGGCCATGTCCCGGATGAACCGTTCCGCCAGCGGGTCGAGCGTCACGCTGGTCACGCGCAGCTCGAAGGCGCGGGCCAGCCGGGACAGCAGCGAGACCAGGATGATCCCGGCGATGAAGCAGGCGCCGATCTTCACACCGTCCGGGCGCTCGATGACGTTCACGACTGTCGTGTAGAGGAACACGGCCGAGATCACGCCGAACCCGATGGTCCAGTTGCGCTGCCCGGCCTTGCGCGCGGCGATGGTCACCGCGATCGCCGCCGAGCTGATCAGCACGAGTACACCGGTGGCGTAGGCGCCGCCCTGCTTGTCGACGTTGGCGTCGAAGATCCACGTCACCAGGAACGCGATCAGTGTGAAGACGATGACCATCGGGCGCACCGCACGCGCCCAGTGCGGGGCCATGCCGTAGCGGGGCAGGTAGCGCGGCATCAGGTTGAGCAGGCCCGCCATCGCGGAGGCACCGGCGAACCACAGGATGGCGATGGTCGAGATGTCGTAGATCGTGCCGAAGGCACCACCCAGGTACTGGTGCGCGAGGTAGGCGAGCGCACGGCCGTTGGCCTGACCGCCCGGCTTGAACTCGTTCTCGGGGATCAGCAGCGTGGTGATGAAGCTGGAGGTGATCAGGAAGGCGCTCATGATGAGGGCGGCGGTGGTCAGCAGCTTCTTGGTGTCCCGGATCCGGCCGGTCGGCCTCTCCTCGGTGTCCCCGGCATCGCCCTGGACGTGCGGCATGACCGCGACACCGGTCTCGAAGCCGGACAGGCCGAGGGCGAGCTTCGGGAACACGATCAGTGCCACGCCGACCATCACGAAGATGTTCCCGTGCTCCGCCGTCAGCGCGCTGGTCCAGTCGGTGACGACATGACCGGCGGTGACGACGTGCCACAGGCCGACGATCACGACGACCAGGTTCAGCACGAGGTAGACGCCGACGAGGGCGAAGGCGACACCGATCGCCTCCAGGAAGCCCTTCAGGAAGACCGCGCCGAGC
The DNA here is from genome assembly GCF_040645475.1 of Streptomyces sp. NPDC046759. Taxonomy (NCBI): domain Bacteria; kingdom Bacillati; phylum Actinomycetota; class Actinomycetes; order Kitasatosporales; family Streptomycetaceae; genus Streptomyces; species Streptomyces sp. NPDC046759. The sequence goes on from NZ_JBEYYJ010000050.1 coordinate 6,469, forward strand.
AGCGCCACCAGCACCAGCGTGATCACCATCTGGTGGTCGTGCAGGGTGCTGGTCAGATGCGGGTTCTCCACGAGGTGGGTGGAGGCGTCGGCGGCCGACAGGGTGATGGTGATGAGGAAGTCGGTGGCGGCGAAGCCGAGCAGGGTGAGTACGAACAGTTTGCCCTGCCAGAACGACAGCAGCCGCTCCAGCATCGCGATGGAGCCCTCGCCGTGCGGGCTCTCCTCGGCCACCCGGCGGTACACCGGCAGGGCGCCGGCCAGAGTCACGATGACCAGCACGATTGTCGCGATCGGGGACAGCAGACCGGCCGCCAGGGCCGCGATGCCCGGCTGGTAGCCGAGGGTCGAGAAGTAGTCGACACCGGTCAGGCACATGACGCGGTACCAACGTTGGCCCTTGTGCGGGGGTTCGGGAGCAGCGTGGGGCCCGGTGTGGCCACCGTGCTTGCCCATGTCGGACAGCCCCTCCAACATCCAGTTGCGCAAGCGACTGGGAGGGGGATGCTCGGTCGTGGCCATCTATGGGCTCCTGTATGCGGCTCAGCTCTTTTCCGGCCATCACGCGGACGGCGGCACCAGCGTAAGCAGAGCGTTACGCCTGGGCCCATGAATCCGGGCTTGGGAGGCGTCAATCTTGCGTTAAGAATGCCGTACGGCCGGAAGGGCCGCATCAAGAAGGCGAGGCCGCGACGGTGAACCGGCGACGCGGCCACTCGGCCGACGGCTCGTCCTGTGAGGCCGCAAACGGCCACCGAGCGTATTGCCCTGAGGGCTGTTGGGGAGCCGGAAGTGCCCTCGATGGCCACCTCCTGAGGTCGCCGGGGAGCCGGGGAGGTGTGTCCGCTGGGCCTCTGATGCCTCAGCTCATTCCATGCCCGAGGCCCGGAACACGGCCAGAGCGGTCTCACGGTCGAGGTGGCGGACGGCACCGTGCGGAGCGGTCGTGCCGCACAGCAGTGTGCCGGCGGCCTCGGACGCCCGGACACCTTCGTCGAGCCGGTGCCACAGGCCCGGATTGCGGACGAGGACCTCGGGGTCGGCCTCGATCCGGTTGCCGAGGGCGTCGCGCAGGATCAGGCGCTGCGCGACACCGTCCAGCGGACGTACGGCGGCCAGCAGATCGGTGCGGGCCCGGCGGGTGCCCAGCAGGCGGCGCGTGGCCAGTCAGTCCGCACCGGCCGACACCCGCACCGGGAGCAGGACGAGCAGCAACATCAGGGCGATGCCCCACCACAGGGCAGCGCGCCACCAGGTGAGCGAGCCGGCGGCCCAGTCGAAGGACAGCATCGAAGGACAGCAGCAGCCCGAACAGCATCGCGGCGCAGCAGACCGCCGTGCGTACGTTCGCTTCCCGGTCACGGTCGTACGCCGCGCCGGCCGCGCCGGTCGGGTGCGAGCCCGTGAGCCGGGTGGGGGTGTCGCCGCGGTGTCTCATGCCTGGGAAGGCGGACAGTTCCGGTCCTGCCGGAGCCCGGTGGCAGCGCACCTCGACGGCGCCCTGGCGTCCGGCGGGCCGTCCTTGACGCGATGCCGGCGGCCCGGCGTGCCTGGTGGCTGGAACCCAGCGTTCCGGAAAGTTCCGGCGTGCCTGGTGGCGGGTACCCCGCGCTCCGGAAAGCTCCGGCGCGCCCGTCTCCGAAGCCGCATTCGCCGCATTCACAGGCCGCGCATGTCCATGCGCAGATGCCAGATGTTGCGCCGGTGGACGGACAGCAGCTGCGACTCCAGGGGGGACGGCGGGACCGCGAGCACCGGGCAGACCGCGTGTGCCAGGCAGTGCCGGGGGACCCGCCCCGAGAAGGCGCGCTGCAGACCGCGCCGGCCGGCGCCCACGACGAGGAGGTCGTCCTCCCGGTCCGCGGTCGCCACCAGTGCCGGGCCCGGGGCCCCGCGGACGACGACGGCGTGCATCGGCACACCGGGGGCGTCCCCGCCGAAGATCTCCTCGAGCACCGAGGCAAGCCGCTGTCTGGCCAGCCGCTGCCAGTCCTCGACCAGCACATCGGCGACGGGCGTGCGACGCGCGGCGGGATCACCGCCCGGCGGCTCCCAGGCCAGCACCGGCCACAGTTCGGCTCCCAGGCTCCGGGCCAGTGCGGTGGCCCGGCGCAGGGCCGTGACGCTGCCCAGGGAGCCGCTCACGCCGACCACCACCCGGGCGATCCCCGAGGCTGCGTAACCGGACATCACTCCACCGTTCCTCACGGGCGACGCCGGGTGTCTCGCGTGCGGATGTGCCCGCTTTGCAAGGCTCTTGCTTGTTTCCATCCCACTCCCGTACCGGCCGTTCGACCAGCCGGACGGGCAGGCGGACCGGAACTCCTGGTTCCCGGCCGTCGTTCCGGGCGAGGGTGCCGCCGTGCCCGGGGACGAACCGCCGAACCCCGAACCGGGAGGCCGGGCGCTGCGGGTGGCGTTGCGCCAGCGCCCGGCTACCCCTCGTGTCCGGGCCCGGACACACGTCGGGGCCGGTGCGCACCGGATGGGTGCGGCCGGCCCCTGCTCGCTCGCGCTCCGCTCAGGCGGCGGTCATCACCTGGGCCGCACCCAGTGGGCGGTGCGGGTCGATGATCCGGCCGTCGGGCAGCAGCTCACCGGTGTCCTCGAAGAGCAGAACGCCGTTGCACAGCAGGCTCCACCCCTGCTCCGGGTGGTGCGCCACAAGACGGGCGGACTCCCGGTCGGCGGACTCGGCTGGCGGACACGGCGGCTGGTGCTGGCACATGGGTGGGATCTTTCGCTCTGTCGTGGTCATGGCCGTCCCCCGTGGTGATAAGTCGGTCGGAACCCAGTGTTGCCCTCCGGGCGTCATTCCGCAGGGATTTCGCGGCACCGCTTCTCACAGGTTCATGACGCGTCACCCGGGCGGACGGTTCAGTCCAAGTGCACTGTCACTTCGGGTGGTTCGCAGTGGTCGGATCGGGCTAGTCCCTGCAGGCCAGACCCCTGACATGGTCGTACCCCGCTTCCCTTGCGGGTAAGCGGGGTACGCGGGTGCGCGGGTGTCGCTCAGGCGGCGGGCGAGTCGAGCACGGGCGGTCCGAGCACCGGAAGCGGAGTCGCGCGATGGGTCAGCACCGGGAGCAACTCGCTGACCCCGAACGGGCGGTGCGCCGGTATGCCGGGCGGGGCCGGAGCCAGCGGAACGAGCAGATCGGTGCCGGCCGGATGACCCTCGGCTCCGTCGGCGGTGGTGTCGCCGTGCAGCCACAGAGTGAGCATGTACAGGCCGGGCAGGGACAGCAGCCGTGGCTGGTACGGCTGTTGCAGCGCCTCGGCCTGCTGCAGGGCCCGCTCGGTGGAGGTGACGTACGGGCCCTCGAAGAAGTGCGAGAAGGCCCAGCCGTCGGGGGTGAGCATGGTGTCGGCCGCGGCCACCGAACGGTCGCCGCAGCGGATCAGGAAGCGCCACCCGGCCAGCCGGGTCGCGGACAGACCCTGGTCGGTGATCCGGTCCAGTACGTGCACGGGCAGCGGGAGTTCGGGTGTCGTCGGCCCCTGCGCCGCGCGCAGGGAAGGGGTGCGCGCCTCACGGACCGCGGTAGGGGAACCGAGGGCGGTGAGGACGGAGCGCAGAGCGGGCGCAGGGGCAGGGGGCACGTGCAGCGGCATGTGGGTCGCCTCTCGTTCGACAGGCGCGGCGGCGCGAGGAGGGGTGGGGCGGACGGCGCTGTCTGCTCACGCAAGGCCGGAAGGATCGGGGCCCGGGTCGGTGAACATGGGTGCGGCTCGGCTGCCGCCCGTCACCGGGACGGCCTGAACACGGCAGGAACCAGGACCGAGGGCGTCACCCTTCCGCCTTGTGGGCGAAGTTTATACGACGCGTGTTCAGCCGTTGTTTCGTCTATCCCATTCCGGGAACTCACGCAAGTCGGTAATGCGTCGCCGATTTGCGGGAATCCTCCCGATTTCCGTCCCCGTCCACCCCTGCTGACCTCGCAACACGCGCCGGTAGCGGTCGGCCGAATGTCGTCGGCGTTTTTCACGAGGTGTTCCGGGCACCCGGGGATGCACGCCGCGGCATGCCCCGTGAATGTGCCGCGGGGAACCTTGCGACAGCCTAGCGGGTGCCGGGCCCGCGCGGGACGTTATCGATCGCTTTCGCTGGGCATTATCCACCCTGACCGGGAGCCCGGCGGCCGGATCGTCGGCCCGCCCATCCGAGGAGGGACACTTCGATGGGGGAGAAGGTCGTGGCGGGGCAGTTCGACCTGTCCGATCGCCAGCGCTACCGCGAAAAGCTCCAGAAGTGCCTCGCGGGACTTGAGCGACTGCTGCGGGACAAGCGGTTCGATCGCCCCAAGAACCTCATGGGAGTCGAGATCGAATTGAATCTCGCCGGGCCCGACGGCATGCCCAAAATGTTGAACGGGCAGGTACTGGAGCGCATCGCGAGCCGCGATTTCCAAACAGAGCTCGCCATGTTCAACCTGGAAGTCAACATCGCCCCGCACCGACTGGGCGGCCGGGTATTCGACCGGCTCGCCGAGGAACTGCGCACCTCGCTCGCCTACGCCGACCGCAAGGCCGGCGAGGTGGACGCCGGCATCGTCATGATCGGCATCCTGCCCACACTCGACCGCGACGACCTGGTCTCCTCCAACCTCTCCGAGGTCGACCGCTACACCCTGCTCAACGACCAGATCGTGGCCGCGCGCGGTGAGGACTTCCGGCTCGACATCGAGGGCGTGGAACACCTCGTCTGCACCTCGAAGTCGATCGTCCCGGAGGCCGCGTGCACCTCCGTACAGCTGCACCTGCAGGTCACCCCGGCGCGGTTCGCGGACGTGTGGAACGCGGCGCAGGCGGCATCGGCCGCGCAGATCGCCGTGGGCGCCAACTCGCCGTTCCTGTTCGGCCACGAGCTGTGGCGCGAGTCCCGCCCGCCGCTGTTCCTGCAGTCCACCGACACCCGACCGCCCGAGCTCCAGGCGCAGGGCGTGCGGCCACGCACCTGGTTCGGTGAGCGGTGGGTCGCTTCGGCGTACGACCTGTTCGAGGAGAACCTGCGCTATTTCCCCGCGCTGCTGCCCATCTGCGACGACGAGGAGCCACTGGAGGTCGTCGAGGCGGGTGGCACACCCCGGCTCGCCGAGCTGGTCCTGCACAACGGCACGATCTACCGCTGGAACCGGCCGGTGTACGGCATCGCCGACGGCGTCCCGCACCTCCGGGTGGAGAACCGGGTGCTGCCCGCCGGACCGACCATCACCGACGTGATCGCCAACGCCGCCTTCTACTACGGCCTGGTCCGTGCCCTCGCCGAGGAGTCCAGGCCGGTGTGGACGCGGATGCCCTTCGCCGCGGCCGAGGCCAACTTCGACGCCGCGTGCCGGTACGGCATCGACGCGCGGTTCGTGTGGCCGCGGCGGGGGCGCTACGGCGGCACGGGCGAGGTCGACGCGGTCACCCTGGTCCGCGACGAGCTGCTGCCGCTGGCCTCGGCCGGGCTGGACGCGTGGGGCGTGGAGGCGGCCGACCGTGACCTCTACCTGGGCGTCATCGAGGAGCGCTGTCGGCGCCGGGTGAACGGGGCGTCCTGGCAGGCGGCAACGTTCCATCGGGCCCTGGAGCAGGGACTGTCCCGCGATGCTGCGCTGGCCGCCACGACGCGGCGCTATGCCGAGCTGATGCACGTGGGGGAGCCGGTGCACACCTGGCCGGTCGGGCTGCCCGAGCCCGTCCCTCTGGGCTGACGGCCACGGCAGAACGGTGCGCTCCGCGGTCCGGGTGCGGGTCCGGGTTCGGGTTCGGCTCCGGGCGGGGCGTGGGTAGGGGCTGCTGTTCGCTCCGCGGGGCGAGTCCGGTGGGGGCTGGGTGGGTGTGGGTTGCTGTGCGTTCGGTCGGTCCGGGCTGGTGCCGTAGCCGGAGGCTGCCGTTCGCTCCGCCGACTCCGGGCCCCAGAGGGCTGTGTCATGCAGGCCGCCGTTCGCTGTGCTCCGCCGGGTCGACGGGCTGCGTGGGATGCGGGACCCCGGTCGGTCCAGCGTGGTTCCGGCTGGAGAAGCGGGTGTCCGCTGCCCCCACATCTCCTTCTGCGATCCTTGCCACGCAGAGGTGGGCCATGGGCCCATGAGCCGGCTGGAGGCAGGGATGCAGGTGGAGGCTGACTCGGTGGCCGATTCCGGGGTGCGGGAGGACGGTCGGCGGCGGATCCTGCGGGACGAGACGCTGCTCGTCCTCGGGCTCTCGCTGGGGGCGAGCGGGGTCTCCGCGCTGATCAGCTTCATCGGCGCGGTCACCAAGCCGGGCGGCCTGAAGGCGCAGGCGGCCACCCTGAACGCCTCGGCCGCGCCGGGCCGGCCCTGGCTCGACCTGGCCTGGCAGCTGTTCGGCATCGCCACCGCTCTGATCCCCGTCGCGCTGGTCGCCCACCTGCTGATGCGGGAGGGCCGCAGCCTGCGCACGCTGGGCTTCGACCGCACCAGGCCCTGGCCCGACCTGGCCCGGGGGGCCGGCGTCGCGGCCGTGATCGGCAGCACCGGGATCGCCTTCTACCTGGCCGCCCGCGGCCTCGGCTTCAACCTCACGGTCGTTCCCGAGGCGCTGCCGGGCGTGTGGTGGAAGTTCCCGGTGCTGATCCTGTCCGCCCTGCAGAACGCGATCCTCGAAGAGGTCATCGTCGTCGGTTATCTGCTGCGCAGACTGGGCCAGTTGGGCTGGACCCCGGGGACGGCACTGGTCGCCAGCGCGGTCCTGCGCGGCTCGTACCACCTGTACCAGGGCGTCGGCGGTTTCATCGGCAACATGGTCATGGGCGTGGTCTTCGTGTACCTGTACCGCCGCTGGGGACGGGTCGGTCCGCTGGTCGTAGCCCATTCCCTGCTCGACATCGGAGCGTTCGTCGGTTATGCCCTCCTCGCCGGCAAGGTGGGCTGGCTGCCGACGGCCTGACCACCGGCGGGCCGTCGGGTCAGGCGTGCAGTTCCCCCTCGACGACCGTGACCGCGCGGCCCGTGAGCAGGGTGCGTTCGCCGCGCAGCCCGGTGCGGACCAGACCGGTGCGGCGGGAGGCCTGCAGCCCGGTGAGGTCGTCGCGGCCCAGGCGGGCGGACCAGTGCGGGGCGAGCGCTGTGTGCGCGCTGCCGGTGACGGGGTCCTCGTCGATGCCGACGTTGGGGAAGAAGCAGCGGGAGACGAAGTCGTAGCCGCGGGCGGGGTCGTCGGCGCGTGCCGTGGCGATGATGCCGCGCGCCGAGTAGCCGCCGAGCGACTTGTGGTCCGGCGCGAGGCCCAGAACCGTCTTCTCGTCGGCCAGCTCCAGCAGCAGGTCGCCGATGTTCGGTCCGGTGTCGAAGGCGGCGACCGGTGCCGCGCCGAGGGCTTCGGCGACACCGGCCGGGATCTCGGCGGGGGTGAGGGGCGCGGTGGGGAAGTCGAGGGTGATCGAGCCGTCCGCGGCGGGCGTGGCGATGAGCACGCCACTGCGGGTGGCGAACCGCACCGGGCCCCCATGGGCACCGGTGGTGTGCAGGACGTGGGCGGTGGCGAGTGTGGCGTGCCCGCACATGGCGACCTCGGCGACGGGGGTGAACCAGCGCAGCGCCCAGTCCGCCTCGCCGCCCGCGGGCAGCCGGTGGGCGAACGCCGTCTCGGCGTGGTTGACCTCCATGGCGACGTTCTGGAGCCAGTCGTCGTCGGGGAAGCCGTCGTCCAGCAGCAGGACTCCGGCCGGATTGCCGGCGAAGGGGCGGTCGGTGAAGGCGTCCACGATTCGAATGCGCATGACGCGACGCTAGCGGCTGCGGCGGGTGCCGGCCCAAGGCCAATCCACGAGCCATGGCACGTTCCCGCGCGCTAATGCCTCCACTCGTGGCCACCGGTCATCCGGGGTGCCCGACCCGGCCGGCTTGCCCGGCGGCGCCGCCGGTGCCGGAGCTCAAGGTGCCGGTGCGGTGACCGGCGAAGCCTCCTCCGGCTCCGCCGGCGCGCGCGACGAGTTGGTCTTCCATTGCGCTGCCGACGCTCTTCGGCTGCCGGGGTACCGGAGGGCGCGGCCGGTCAACCCGGCCATCGGATAGAGGCTTGTCAGGCGATCGGTTCCGATATATCGTTGAGCCATCGCGAACGATACGCGATGCAGACGTAATAGATCATCGATGGAATGGAGTGATCGCCATGCGTACCCACGGATTCGAGCGTGGACATCGGCACGAGGGCCCCGGCCGACGGGGCATGGGCGGGTTCGATGCGCGGCGTGCCGCCTTCGGGCCCTTCGGTCCGGGTGGCGCGGGTTTCGGCCCGGGCGGACCCGGTTTCGGCCCCGGCCCCTGGGGGCCCCGTGGGCGCGGAGGGCCCAGGGGCCGGGCGCGGCGCGGTGACGTACGGGCCTCGATCCTGGCTCTGCTCAAGGACCGCCCCATGCACGGCTACGAGATGATCCAGGAGATCGCCGAACGCAGCGGCGGCGCGTGGAAGCCCAGCCCCGGCTCGGTCTACCCCACGCTCCAACTGCTGGAGGACGAGGGCCTGATCGCCAGCGAGAGCGAGGGTGGCAAGAAGCTGTTCGCGCTCACCGATGACGGACGCGCTGCCGCCGACGAGGGTCCGGACGCCCCCTGGGAGGAGGCCTCGCGCGGGGTCGACTGGGAGGCTCTCAGTGAGATCCGCCAGGCCGGTTTCGGTCTGATGGAGGCCTTCGGCCAGGTCTGGAAGACGGGCAGCAAGGAGCAGCGCGAGAAGGCCCTGGCCGTCATCAACGACGCGCGCAAGAAGCTGTACCTGATCCTCGCCGACGAGCACTGAGGCTCGCGGGCCACAAGGCGCCCCGTGCGGTGAGGCACGCGGGGCGCCTCCGCGTGCCCGGTCCGCCGGCGCTCAGGCGACCAGACCGGCCAGCTTGCGCAGCGACTCGTTCAGCGCGGCCGTCGCCGAGTCCTTCAGCCTGCCCGCCATCAGCGACACCGCGGCGCCGGTGAACTCACCGTCGATGCGCACCGTCGTGGCGCCGCCGTCCGGCGTGAGGGTGTAACGGGTGGCGACCGTCACCGCCATCGGCCCCTTGCCGCGGATCGCGAGCACCCGCACCGGCTCCAGTTCCTCGACGGTCCAGCCGACCTCGGCCGGGAAACCCATCAGTTTCATGTTCTCCTGGAACGTCCCGCCCACGGCCAGGGTCTCGGGGCCTCCGTTGGGAAAGCTGGTGTGGGTGGCGTTCCACTCCCCGTACGACGACCAGTCGGTGAGCTGGTCCCACACCTTCTCGGCCGGTGCCTGGATGTGTGCCTCCGCGCTGACTTCGGCCATGCGACCACCCCTTCGGATCGGGCGTAGCGGGCTACGGTGCCGCGGAACGTAGCCCGGGGGGCGCGAATATTCAATACTGATGGGCCGTCAGAAACCTGCGCATGGGCGGCAGGGTCGGGAGCGGCTGGAGCGCGAGTCTCCCGGCGCCGGCCCCCGGCAGCGCCACGAGCCCGCACTCGCCGCCCGGGGCCGGATCGGCCGGATCTCCTCCGTAAGGATGAGATTCCGAACGGCGACGTCCACTCTCTGTGGGACGCGAGGATGGTTCCCCTCGTGGATGACGTGGCTCGTCGAGGCTGATGAGGTAGTCGTCGTGCAACCCCGTACAGCCCGCCTGACCGCACCTGACGAGGCGGCTGCCTCCATGGACGACGATGCCGGGCTCGGCGCCGAGCTGGCAGCGGTGGTCGCCGGTGCCCGCCGCAGGGCGGTCCGGGACGGGGACCGGCACGTCGACACCGCCCATCTGCTGCACTCCCTCCTGGAGTACGACCCCGAGGTCCGCGCAGCCGTCGGCGGCCCGCCGCAGCTCGCCCGGTTGTTCGGCTATCTCGTGCAACGCAGCATCGGCTACGGTCTGCGCTGGCAGGGCAGCGTGGAGGACTCCGGGGCGCTCGCCGTCGCCCCCGGTGCACGCGAGCTCAGCAACACCGGCGGCTGGTCGCCCGCCGCGGCCGCCGCCCTGGCCGGCGCCCGCGAGCGCGCCCGGCTGCGCGGAGGGCCTCGGGTCACCGGCACCGACCTCCTGGCCGCGCTCATCGCGGACCCGGAATCCCGGGCCGTCGAGGTCCTCGTACGCGCCGGCATCCGCGAGCTGGACACCCGGACCGGGCCCGGTGCCGCCGAGTGCACCGGCGACGGCGGACCGGCCCGTTGACACCGCCGCACGTCCAGCCCCTGAGACAGGTGTCACCGGGGATGACGCTCCTGACCGGGCCTGTCATCATGTGCCGGTGCATACGTCAGAGAGCAGTCAGGGCAACCACGGCAAGGGCGTCGGACTCGGCCTCGCACTCGCCTCGGCGCTGGCCTTCGGGGGATCGGGCGTGGCCGCCAAGCCGCTGATCGAGGCGGGGCTCGCCCCGCTCCACGTGGTCTGGCTGCGCGTGGCCGGTGCCGCTGTCGTGATGCTGCCCGTCGCCGTACGGCACCGGGCGCTGCTGCGCCGCCGTCCCGCGCTGCTCGCCGGGTTCGGGCTGCTTGCCGTCGCCGGAGTGCAGGCCTGCTACTTCGCCGCGCTGTCCCGCATCCCCGTGGGTGTGGCCCTCCTCATCGAGTACCTGGCCCCCGCGCTGGTGCTGGGCTGGGTGCGGTTCGTGCAGCGGCGGCCCGTGACCCGGGCGGCCGCGCTCGGTGTGGTCCTCGCCGCCGGCGGCCTCGCCTGTGTGGTGGAGGTCTGGTCGGGGCTGAGCTTCGACGCGCTGGGCCTGCTGCTCGCGCTCGGCGCCGCCTGCTGCCAGGTCGGTTACTTCGTGCTCGCCGACCACGGCGGCGACGCGGGTGACGAGGCGCCGGACCCGCTCGGCGTCATCGCCTACGGACTGCTCGCCGGCGCCCTCGTCCTGACCGTGGTCGCCCGCCCGTGGAACATGCGCTGGTCGGTGCTGACCGGTTCCGCCGACATGAACGGCACCGCCGTACCGGCCCTCGCCCTGCTGTGCTGGATCGTGCTGATCGCCACGGTCGTCGCGTACGTCACCGGCGTGCTGTCCGTACGGCGGCTGTCGCCGCAGGTCGCCGGTGTCGTCGCCTGCCTGGAGGCGGTCATCGCGACCGTGCTCGCCTGGGTGCTGCTCGGCGAGCACCTGTCCGTGCCGCAGCTCGCCGGCGGCGCGGTCGTCCTGGTCGGCGCGTTCATCGCGCAGTCCTCGGCCCCCGCCGAGGGCTCGGCCGAGCCGGTGGTCGCAGGCGGGACCGAACGGGAGTTGTCCGAACACCGTACGTCCGCCTAAGGTGCCGGCCATGCCGTCCACGCTCGTCCTTCCGCCGCCGGCCGCCTGAGGCGGGCCTCCGGAACACCGCCCGGCGCAGGTGCGCCGGGCCGGACGGTGCTGCCCGCAGACGAAGTCCGTGCGGCCCGCTGAAGCGGGCCGCCCCGAACTTCCGCACCTCACAGGTGCGTTTCTGCGGAGAGATCTCCTTGTCGAACACTGCCTCTGGCCTGCCCGTCGGGCGTGGCCTGCTCTATCTGATCATCACCGGTGCCGCCTGGGGCACCGCCGGGGCCGCCGCCTCCCTGGTCTACCGGACCAGTGACATGGGGGCCTTCGGGCTGTCCTTCTGGCGTTGCGCGCTGGGCCTCGTCCTGCTGCTCGCCGGCCGGGGACTGCGCCCGCGAGTCCGCCCGGCCGGCACCGAGCCCCTGGTCCGCAGGGCCGGCCGGGTCCTCGCCACCGGCCTCGGGCTGGCGGTGTTCCAAACCGCCTACTTCGCGGCCGTGGAGTCGACCGGACTGGCCGTGGCCACCGTCGTCACCCTCGGCGCGGGCCCCGTCGTCATCGCGCTCGGTGCCCGGCTGCTGCTCGGCGAACGGCTCGGTGCCGGCGGGGTGCTGGCCGTCGCCGGGGCGCTCGCCGGGCTGGCCGTGCTGACCTTCGGCGGCTCGGCGGCGACCGTGCGGCCGGCGGGTGTGCTCCTGGCGCTCGGCTCGGCCGCGGGCTACGGCGCCATGACCCTGCTGACCCGCTGGTGGGGGAGGGGCGGCGGTGCCGACGCCTCGGACACCACCGTCGGGGCCTTCCTGGTGACCGCCCTGTGTCTGCTCCCGTTCGCGGTGCACGAGGGACTGTTCCCGCACACCCCCCACCCGGCCCGGCTGCTGTGCCTCTTGCTCTACATCGCCGCCGTGCCCACGGCTCTCGCGTACGCCCTGTACTTCGCCGGGGCGGCCGTCGTGCGGTCCGCCACGGTGTCCGTGATCATGCTGCTGGAGCCGGTGACCGCGGCGGTGCTCGCCGTCGCCCTGCTCGGCGAGCGGCTCACCGCGTCCACCGCGGCCGGCACCCTGCTCCTGCTCGGCGCGGTCGCGGGCCTGGCCGTGAGCGAGGCCCGTGGAGCCGGTCGCCGGGAGCCGGTCCCGGTGTGACCGCTGTGCCCCGGCGCGGTACGGCCGCCCTCCGGAGGGCGTCACGCACGCACGCCCGGCCGGAAGGGCCTCAGGCCGTCGGGGGGAGGGACCCGGGGCAGGCGGGCCGGAAGGGTCTCGGAGCCGTCTAGCGCTGCGGCCGGAAGGGTTCACCGGCTCGCGACGCCCGGCACGGCACCTCGCCGCGTTGTCGCCTCACCCGGGTACATCCCGTACGCGGGCGACGCTCCGCCTTGCGATGCTCCCCCGCTGCCTGAAGGCGTGCGAGGTGCCGCCAGCACCGGACGCCGCGAGCTTTCCGGCAAACCTTTCCGGTCACAGCACTAGGCTAGCTAGAGGGACTTCAGGTAGTCCGGCAGCTCGATGCCGGGCGCCAGGTCGGCGCTGGGGACCGGCGTGTCGTAACCCTTCCGGAGCGGGACGACGCCGGCCCAGTACGGCAGGGCGAGGTCCTCCGGGTCGTCGTTCGCGCCGCCGGTGCGGAGCTTGGCCGAGACCTCGTCCAGATCCAGGCGGATCACCGCGGTGGCGGCCAGCTCCTTCTTGTCGGCCGGCCGGGAGTCGGCCGCGCGGCCCGGCACGACGTGGTTCACCAGCGCGTCCAGGGCCAGGCGCCGCTCCTCGGGGTCGGTGACCTGGCGCGCGACGCCGTGCACCACCACGGAGCGGTAGTTGAGGGAGTGGTGGAAGGCGGAGCGGGCCAGCACCAGCCCGTCCACGTGGGTGACCGTCAGGCACACGGGCAGGCCCGGGTCGGCCGCGCCGGTCATCCGCAGCGGGCGGGAACCGGTGGACCCGTGGACGTACAGCCGCTCGCCGACCCGGCCGTAGAGCGTGGGCAGCACGACCGGGGCACCGTCGCGGACGAAGCCGAGGTGACAGACGTACCCCTCGTCGAGTATCGCGTGCACCAGTTCCCTGTCGTACGACGCCCGCTCCGCGGAGCGCGTGGGCACGGTGCGGTCGGTCGGGGTGTAGGCGGCGGCCTGGGTTTCCTCGGTCGTCCCCTGCATGACGGTTCCTCCATGGCGAGCAACGGCGATCTGACGGTGAGCCTATTGCACTAGTGCATAATGTATTTTGTGCTAGGAGAGTATCCCATCGAAGGGCGCGGCGCAGCGGACATCGCGGCCAGCGTCGAGCGCGCGGTCGGAGCCGGTGAGCTGCGGCCCGGTCAATCCCTGCCGCCCATGCGGGAGTTGGCGAACCGGCTCGGGGTGAACCCGAACACCGTGGCGGCCGCCTACCGCACCCTGCGCGAGCGCGGGGTGATCGAGACGGCCGGCCGCCGGGGCAGCCGTGTCCGGCCCAAGCCGGCCACCACCGGCCGTGAGGAACTGCGTGTGCAGGTTCCCGCCGGCGGCCGCGACCTGGCCACCGGCAACCCCGATCCGGCCCTGCTGCCCCGCCTCGCCCCGGCGCTCGCCGCGGCGGCGGAGGAGGGGGACCGGCGGGCCGTCCTCTACGGCGACGACCCGGTCGACCAGGACCTCGTCCGCACCGCCCGCGACGAACTCGACGCCGACGGCGTTCCCGAGGGCCCGCTGACCGTGACCTCCGGTTCCCTCGACGCCATCGAGCGCGTCCTCGGCGCTCACCTCAAACCGGGGGACGAGGTCGCCGTCGAGGACCCGGGCTGGGGCAGTGTGCTCGACCTGGTCCCGGCGCTGGGGCTGCGCACGGTTCCCGTGGGTGTGGACGACGACGGGCCGCGCGCCGAGGACCTGCGGCGGGCCCTGGAGTCCGGGGCCCGCGCCCTGATCGTCACCGACCGGGCGCAGAACCCGACCGGCGCCTCGGTGACGGCCACGCGCGCGCGTGCCCTGCGCGCGGTCCTGCGCGACCATCCGCAGACCCTGCTGATCGAGGACGACCACGGCCACGGCATCGTCGACCTCCCGCTGCACCCGCTCGCCGGCGTCACCCGCCACTGGGCCGTCGTCCGCTCCGCATCCAAGGCCTACGGCCCCGACCTGCGCGTCGCCGTCCTCGCCGGCGACCCGGTCACCGTCGACCGGGTGCGGGGCCGTCAGCGCCTGGGCCCCGGCTGGGTGAGCCTGGTGCTGCAGCGGGCGGTGGTCCGGCTGTGGTCGCAGGGCGCGGTGGACCGGGCGGCGGTGGCGCGGGCGTACGGGGCCCGGCGGAACGCCCTGGTGGACGCGCTGGCGGAACGGGGCGTGGCCGCCCACGGCCGCAGCGGCATGAACGTGTGGGTTCCGGTGCCCGACGAGACGGGCGCGGTGGCCCGGCTGCTGCAGACGGGCTGGGCGGTGGCGCCGGGCGCCCGGTTCCGCCTGAACAGCGGCCCGGCGATCCGCATCACGATCTCCACGCTCACGGAGGGGGACATCACCCCCCTGGCCGACGCGGTGGCAGCAGCGGTACGGCCGTCCCCGGCGCGTGCTTATGGCTGAGGGCGACCTCTACCCCCTGGCGCGCCGCCATCCCCAGGCACTCCTTTGGCGCACCTGCGTGAGCGCGGCCCCCGCGAGGACGACCACCGCACCCACGGGTGTGGTCCACCGCAGCGACTCCCCGAGGATCGCCACGCCGGCCGCCGTGGCGATGACCGGAATGAAGTAGGTGACCATCTGTGCGGTCGTCGGGCCGACCTCGGCGACCAGGCCGTACTGGATCAGCACCGCCAGCCCCGTGCCCAGTGCGCCCAGCGCGGCGATCGCCAGCAGCGGCACCAGCGACACGTGGGTCGGCAGCCCGGCGAACAACGGTGTGACGACGGCCAGTTGAAGGGTCGCGAGGAGCAGTTGCGCGCCCGTCATCGACAGGTGGGAGTGGCCCGTGCCCGTGAGCGTCCGGCGGACGTAGATCCAGCCCACCGGGTAGCTCAGCGAGGCCAGCAGTGCCATCGCCGTACCCGTGGCGTCCAGGCCGTGGAAGCCCTGCCACGCGCCGAGGACCGTCAGCACCCCGAGGAAGCCGAGGCCGAGGCCGGCGACGCGCACCCGGGTCGGCCGGTCCTCGGACAGGGCGACCAGCGACAGGGCCATGCCCCACAGGGGTGACGTGGCGTTGCAGATACCGGCCAGTGTGGACGGGATCGTGAGCTCGGAGTAGGCGAAGAGGGAGAACGGCAGGGCGTTCAGGAAGAACGCGGCGACCGCCATGTGGCCCCACAGCCGGGCCCCGCGCGGCAGCCTCTCCCGCTTGACCGCCATCGCCGCCACCAGTACCGCCGTACCGAACACCAGACGCCCGAGAGTGACCTGGAAGGGTGCATAGCCCCCGGTGCCGACCTTGATCAGCAGGAAGCTGAAGCCCCAGATCAGGGAAAGGGCGCCGAAGCGCAGCCGCCAGTCGAGGCGGGCGCGGGGGCGAGCAGGGGCGGGGGACTGGGTTCGGGGCGTGGTGACCGTGCTCATGGTCTCCACGATGCTGGATGCAACCTCGTAGCACAATCGAGATATCCCACCCGATACCTCTTAGAATCGCTTACATGTTGAATCTGGAGCGCCTGCGCACCCTGGATGCCCTCGCCCGGCACGGCTCGGTCAGCGCGGCCGCGGACGCGCTGCACGTGACCACGTCCGCCGTCTCCCAGCAGCTCGGCAAGCTGGAGCGGGAGATCGGCCAGCAGCTGCTCGCCAAGAACGGCCGGGGGGTGCGGCTCACGGACGCCGGCAGGCTGCTGACGGAGCACGCGAAGCGCATCCTCTCGCAGGTCGAACTCGCCGAGTCGGACCTGGAGGCGCATCGCGGGCAGGTCGTCGGCGAACTCGGGCTGTCCGCGTTCCCGACCGCGGCCCGCGGGCTCTTCCCCGTCGCGCTCGGTGCGCTGCGGGCCGAGCACCCCGGGCTGCGCGTGCGCTCCAGCGAGCTGGAGCCGGAGCAGGGCATCGCCGGCGTCGTCCGCGGCGACCTCGACCTCGCCGTGGTCCTGGACTGGTACAACAAGCCGATGCCGGTCCCTGACGGCCTGGTCAAGGCGCCCCTGCTGGACGACCCGGCCGATGTCGCCATGCCCGCCGGGCACCGGCTCGCCGACCGGGACGAGGTGGACCTCGCCGAGTTCGCCGAGGACGAGTGGATCACCTGGGGCGAAGGCGAGTTCTGCCACGAGTGGCTGATGTTCACGCTCCGGTCCAAGGGGGTGGAGCCGATCGTCGGCCACCGCGCCGGCGAGACCCACACCCAACTCGCACTGGTCGCCTCCGGACTGGGCGTGTGCATCGCGCCGCTACTGGGCCGGCACCCGGTCCCGGAGGGCGTGGTCCTCGTGCCGCTCAAGCAGCGGGTGCGCCGGCACGTGTACGTCGTCTGGCGCGCGGACGGCGACCGGCGCCCCTCCATCCGTGCGGCGGTCGAGGCGCTGCGCGCCGCGGCTGGAAGGCTCGGCTGAGCCGGTCGCGGCACTAGGCGCCGCCCAGCTTGCGGAAGTCCCAGGACACGATCTTCTCAGGGGCCAGCCGGGCCCAGGCGTGCCGGCCGTCGTGCGGCATCTCGTCCAGGCCGAAGTTCTTCCGCGCGAACAGCGTCTCGGCCGTGTCGAGCTCGGCGCACAGCTCCCCGGTGCGCGGCACCTCGCCCACGAACTCCACCCGGCCGGACAGCTCGACCCCGCGCAACTGGTCGTACTCCTCGCCCGAGTCGACCACGACGGCCACCCGGGGATCGCGCTGCAGCTGCGCCCAGCGCCTGCTGCGCACCACCGAGTACAGCCACAGCGAGGTGCCGTCCCAGGCGAACCAGAGTGCGCTGACATGCGGGGTGCCGTCCGCCGAGACGGTCGCGACCCGGCAGGTGCGCTGAGTGGTGAGGAACTCGTCGAGCTCACCGGGCGTCATCATGATCTTCCGGCCCCGGCGCTGCTGTGTGACGGTCATGCGGCCCCCTCTTCTCCCACGTCGTGCCAGAGAACTATCGTGTGCTGGTGATCCTCTGACATCACGTCAGAAAAGGAAACGGGTCGGCTCCACACAGCTTCGAAGGGGCACGCCATGCCGTCGCACGCACAGCTCAGCGAACGCCTCGACCCGGTGAGCACGGTCCTGCTCACCGTGGAGTGCCAGCAGGGGGTCGTCGGACCGGACAGCGCCTTGCCCGAACTCGCCCGCGAGGCCCGCTCCTCCGGTGCGCTGCGCAACGTGGCGCGGCTGGTCGCCGCCGCGCACGGAACCGGTGTGCAGGTCGTCCACGCGATCGCCGAGCGCCGCCCGGACGGCCGCGGAGCGAGTCGCAACGCGCGGCTGTTCCGGGCCGCCGAGCGGCTTCCCGTGCAGCAGCTGAGCGGCAGCACGGCGGTGCGGGTCGCGCCGGAGATCGAGGTCGCCGAGGAGGATCTGGTCGTGCGCCGACTGCACGGGCTGTCCCCGCTCCACGGCACCGACGTCGACGCCCTGCTGCGCAACCTCGGCTGCCGCACGCTGATCGTCGCCGGTGTCTCCGCCAACGTCGCGGTCCCCAACGCCGTGTTCGACGCGGTCAACCTCGGCTACGCCGCCGTCGTCCCGGCCGACGCCATCGCGGGAGTGCCGGCCGACTACACCCCCGCGATGATCCGGCACACCCTCGCGCTGGTCGCCACGGTCTCGACCACCGACGAGGTGCTCGGCTGCCTGGAGCGGGCGCACCGGCGAGCGTGAAGCGGCTCAGGCCAGCTTGATCTCGTCGCCGGAGACGGTGATCTTCGCCGCGGGCAGCGGCTGGGTCGCGGGACCCTGCTTCACGCTGCCGTCCTCGGCGGAGAAGTGGCTGTTGTGACACGGGCACACGATCACGCCGTTCGCCACGCTGCCCACCGCACACCCCTGATGGGTGCACTTGGACGAGAACGCCTTGTACTGGCCCGCCGCCGGCTGGGTGACCACGACGCCCTGGTCCTTGAACACCTTTCCGCCGCCCTCGGGGATGTCGGACGTCTTGGCGAGGGCGGCGCCGCCGCCGGCCTGCGTGGTGCCGGTGGAACCGGTGGAGCCACCGGTCCCGGAGGACCCGGACCCGGAACCGGTGTCGGCCGTGCCGGACGAGTTGTCGCCCGAACCGCAGGCGGTCAGCGCGGCGGCGAGCCCCGCCGCTCCGGCCGCCGCCACGACGGTACGGCGGGCCGGTCCCGCAGTGGGCTGGGGCGATGCGCTGCTCATGTGGGGTTCCCTTCCGCGGAGCTTCTCGTGATCCGTCCAGGGGTACGGCGCCCGGGCGCCACCCGTTCAGACGGGCACCCAGATCCTTGCCGTCCGGGCATGAGACGGCCGTAAGCCGCAGCTGTGCGCCCGCTGTCGGCCGCCCCCAGTAACCTGGGGCGATGCTCAAGGAAGTCACCGCGACCCGTTACGTCACGCCCCTGCGTGAGGGCGGCTCGCTGCCGGGGCTCGTCGAGGCCGACGACTTCGGGACCTACGTCCTGAAGTTCACCGGCGCCGGACAGGGCCGCAAGACACTGGTCGCCGAGGTGGTGTGCGGCGAACTCGCCCGCCGCCTCGGCTTCCGGATGCCCCGCCTGGTCACCGTCGAGCTGGACCCGGTCCTCGGGCTCGGCGAGCCCGAGCAGCAGGTGCAGGACCTGCTCAGGTCCAGCGGCGGCACCAACCTCGGCATGGACTTCCTCTCCGGCGCCCTCGGCTACGACCCGCTCGCCTTCCCGGTGAGCCCCGAGGAGGCCGGCCGGATCGTCTGGTTCGACGCGCTGATCAACAACGTGGACCGGTCCTGGCGCAACCCCAACCTCCTCGTACACCGCGGCGGGCTGTGGCTCATCGATCACGGTGCCACGATGATCTGGCACCACAACTGGCCGTCCGCCGACTCCTCGGCGGCCCGTCCCTACGCCGCCTGCGACCACGCTCTCGCCCGCTTCGCCCCGGACGTCACCGCCGCCGCGGCCGAGCTGGCACCCCGGGTCACCGAGGACCTGCTCGCCGAGGTCACCGCCGAGATCCCCGACGCCTGGCTCGTCGACGAGCCGGGCTTCGACACCCCGGACGACCTGCGCCGGGCCTACGCCAGGCCGCTGCTCGCGCGGGCGGCCGTCATCGCCGGGCGCATCACCGGCATCGAGGGGACCAAGTGAGCGAGACGCACATCCACATGGCCGGCCACGTCACCGAGCGGCACATCACCCGGGCGGGCCAGGGCGGCGACCGGGACGTGTTCGAGTACGCGCTGCTGCGGGTCGTGCCGCGCGTCGAGCGCGGCGAGTGCATCAACGCCGGCGTGGTCGTCTACAGCCGCGCCCGGGCCTACGTGGGCGCCCGCACCCACCTGGACGAGTCCCGGCTGCTCGCCCTGGACCCGCAGGCGGACGTGGCCGGGATCCGGGCCGCTCTCGGTGCGGTCGAGCGGCACTGCGCGGGCGGCGAGGAGGCCGGGCAGGCTGCCGCGGACGACGCCGGGCGCCGTTTCCGCTGGCTGATCGCGTCCCGCTCCACGGTCGTGCAGCCGGGCCCCGTGCACACCGGTCTGACCACCGACCCGGCGGCCGAGACGGAACGGTTGCTGGACCTGCTGGTGAGGTAATGGATCACACGCACCCGGTGTGCCGTTGACACCGGGTGCCAGGGCTTCTAGCGTCACCTGTACTGAAGGTACTAAGCGGTCGCTCACCGCACCGGGGGTTCACTGCCAAGGGCCCCGAAAGGTTCTCTCAAGGGCGAGGAGAAGCAGCAATGTCCACCACTGAACAGCGGGTCGCGGTAGTCACCGGCGCGGCACGCGGCATCGGCGCCGCCACCGCCGTACGACTGGCCGCCGAGGGTCGCGCGGTCGCCGTGATCGACCTGGACGAGGCCGCCTGCAAGGACACCGTCGAGAAGATCACCGCCGCCGGCGGCAGGGCGATCGCGGTCGGCGCCGACGTGTCCGACGAGGCACAGGTCGAGGCGGCCGTCGCCCGGGTCGTCGAGGAACTGGGCGCGCCGACCATCCTGGTCAACAACGCCGGCGTGTTGCGGGACAACCTGCTGTTCAAGATGAGTGTCTCCGACTGGGACACCGTCCTGAACGTGCACCTGCGCGGCTCGTTCCTGATGACCAAGGCCGTCCAGAAGCACATGGTCGACGCCGGCTGGGGCCGTGTCGTCAACCTGTCCTCCTCCTCGGCGCTCGGCAACCGCGGCCAGGCCAACTACTCCGCCGCCAAGGCCGGTCTGCAGGGCTTCACCAAGACCCTCGCCATCGAACTGGGCAAGTTCGGCATCACCGCCAACGCCGTCGCCCCCGGTTTCATCGCCACCGAGATGACCAAGGCCACCGCCGACCGGGTCGGCATGGGCTTCGACGATTTCAAGAAGGCCGCCGCCACCCAGATCCCGGTGCAGCGCGTCGGCGAGCCGGAGGACATCGCCAACGCCATCGCCTTCTTCACCGGCGAGGCGGCCGGCTTCGTCTCCGGCCAGGTGCTGTACGTCGCCGGCGGACCGCTGAACTAAGGGATACAGGTACATGACTTCCGCTGAACTCCCCGAACTCTCGGGCAGAGTCGCCCTCGTCACGGGCGCCAGCCGCGGCATCGGCTACGGCGTCGCCGAGGCGCTCGTCGCCCGTGGCGACCGCGTGTGCATCACCGGCCGCAACGAGGACGCCCTGAAGGAGGCCGTCGAGAAGCTCGGCTCGGACCGGGTCCTCGGCGTCGCCGGCAAGGCGCACGACCTGGCCCATCAGGCCGAGGCCGTCGAGCGCACCATGGAGGCCTTCGGCCGCCTCGACTTCCTGGTCAACAACGCCGGCACCAACCCGGTCTTCGGCCCGATCGCCGACCTCGACCTGGAGGTCGCCCGCAAGGTCTTCGAGACCAACGTGATCTCCGCGCTCGGCTTCGCCCAGAAGACCTGGCACGCCTGGCAGAAGGACAACGGCGGCGCGATCGTCAACATCGCCTCGATCGCGGGTCTCGCGCCCTCGCCGTTCATCGGTGCCTACGGCGTCAGCAAGGCCGCGATGATCAACCTGACCCAGCAGCTCGCGCACGAGTTCGCTCCGAAGGTGCGCGTCAACGCGATCGCCCCGGCCGTCGTCAAGACCAAGTTCGCGCAGGCCCTGTACGAGAACCGGGAGGAGGAGGCGGCCGCCGCCTACCCGCTCGCCCGGCTCGGCGTGCCCTCGGACATCGGCGGGGCCGCCGCGTTCCTCACCTCCGGGCAGTCCGAATGGATCACCGGCCAGACGCTCGTCGTGGACGGCGGCCTCTTCCTCAACGCCGGAGTCGGCTGAGCAACCTTCCGGGCGCCGATTTTCGGACGGATCGGCGCCCGGATGCGGTCCAGAATCCGCATAGCGAAATGACAACGTGGTCATCGCCGAATCGATCAAGAAGTCCCGTTTCAGGGACGGTTCACGGCGCCGAACGCTGCGGTATGGTCTGCCGACCCTTGGTATGGCAGATCGAGGAGTGTGCGCGTGTTCAACCGGAACCGATTCCTGCGGAGAGTCGCGGCGATCGCGTCCATATCCCTGGTGGCCGGCTGCGGCCTGCTGTCCGACGGCGGCGGTGACGGGAAGGGCCCCATCGTCGTGGGCACCACCAGCGCCCCGAGCACGCTGGACCCGGCCGGCGCCTACGACGGCTCCTGGGAGCTGTACCGGAACATCTTCCAGACGCTGCTCGCCTACCCCAACGGTGCCACCACCCCCCAGCCCGACGCCGCCGAGCACTGCGCCTTCACCGACTCCTCCAGCCGCACCTATCGCTGCAGGCTGCGTCCGGGCATGAAGTTCGCCGACGGTGACGCGCTGAACGCCCAGGCCGTCAAGCACTCCATCGACCGCATCCGCACCATCGACGCCCCCGGCGGACCCGCCCCCCTGCTCGGCAGCCTGGACCGGGTGCAGGCGATCGGCGACCGCGAGATCGTCTTCCACCTCAACCAGTCCGACGCCACGTTCCCGTTCGTGCTGGCCACCCCCGCCATGTCGATCGTGGACCCGGACGACTACCCGGCGCGCTCCCTGCGCAAGGACGACAAGGTCTACGGCTCCGGACCGTACAAGGTCCAGTCGTACGAGGAGGACAAGCAGGCCGTCCTCGTCGCCAACGGGAACTACCAGGGCTTCGCCGAGCGGCAGAACGACGCCGTGACCATCCGCTACTTCCAGGACTCCGCCGGAATGGTCAAGGCGCTGCGGGACAAGCAGATCGACGTCACCTACCGCGGCCTGGCCGCCGACGACATCCTCGCCCTCCAGCAGCACGGCAACAGCAACCTGCAGCTGGTCGACGGCACCGGCATCGACATCAGCTACCTCGTCTTCAACCCCAAGGACTCCTGGGCCAGGCAGCCGGCCGTGCGCCGGGCCGTCGCCCAGATCGTCGACCGGGGCGCCATCGCGCACAAGGTCTACAAGGACACGGTGGACCCGCTGTACTCGATGGTCCCCAAGGGACTGACCGGACACACCACCGGCTTCTTCGACGACTACGGCGACCCGAGCGTGCCCAAGGCCCGCAAGGTGCTCTCCGCCGCGGGCATCCACCAGCGCGTCCCGCTCACCCTCTGGTACACCACCGACCGGTACGGCTCCGAGACAGCGCTGATGTTCCAGGAGCTGAAGCGGCAGCTGGAGGCCTCCGGGCTGTTCACGATCACGCTGAAGAGCCGCCCCTGGAAGACCTATGTGGTCGGCTACCAGAAGGGCGAGTACCCCGTGTTCGGCCGCGGCTGGTTCCCGGACTTCCCCGACGCGGACAACTTCATCGCCCCGTTCGTAGGTGAGCACAACGCGCTCGGCACGCCCTACTCGTCCAAGGAGATCACCGGCCAGCTGCTGCCCCACTCGCGCGCGGAGAGCGATCGCGCCCAGACGGTCAAGGACATGGAGCAGGCCCAGCACATCATGGTGAACGACGCCCGGCTGATCCCGCTGTGGCAGGGCCGGCAGTTCATCGCCGCCAGCGAGGACATCTCCGGCGGCGAGCAGGCGCTCGACCCGTCGACGATCATGATGATGTGGGAGCTGCACCGCAAGACCAGCTGGTGAGGCCGGTGCACTGGCGTTGGCGTGCCCGTTGTCAGTGGTCGCCTGTAGGTTCTGAAGCCTGGAAGTGACCGCACGCAGTAGTTGATTGACATCGTGAGGACGTTGACGTGACCGACATCGCCATGCTGCCCGAGTCCTGGCGCGGGGTTCTGGGCGACGAGCTGCAGCAGCCCTACTTCAAGGAGCTGACCGAGTTCGTCGAGGAGGAGCGGGCGAAGGGTCCCGTCTACCCGCCGCGCGAGGAGGTCTTCGCGGCGCTGGACGCGACGCCGTACGAACAGGTCAAGGTCCTCGTCCTGGGCCAGGACCCGTACCACGGCGAGGGCCAGGGCCACGGCCTGTGCTTCTCGGTCCGCCCCGGCGTGAAGACCCCGCCCTCCCTGAGGAACATCTACAAGGAGATGAAGGAGGAGCTGGGCCTGCCGGTCCCGGACAACGGCTATCTGATGCCGTGGGCCCGGCAGGGCGTGCTGCTGCTCAACGCGGTGCTCACGGTCCGCGCCGGTGAGGCCAACTCGCACAAGGGCAAAGGCTGGGAGAAGTTCACCGACGCGGTGATCCGCGCGGTGGCCTCCCGCCCCGACCCGGCGGTCTTCGTCCTCTGGGGCAACTACGCGCAGAAGAAGCTGCCGCTGATCGACGAGACCCGGCACGTGGTGGTCAAGGGCGCGCACCCCTCGCCGCTGTCCGCGAAGAAGTTCTTCGGCTCCCGCCCGTTCACCCAGATCAACGAGGCGATCGCCCTGCAGGGGCATGAGCCGGTCGACTGGCGGCTCCCGAATCTGGTCTGAGATCGCAGGGCCGGGGGGAGCGCCCACCGCACAACGGCGCCGCCTGCCGAGGAATCCGCGCGGCGCCGTTTAGCGTCAGCACCACACAACGGCCGACAGCCCGGAGGGCAACCGTGGCGGAGCAACAGGAGCAGGCGGCGCCGGACGCCGTGCTGACGCGGATCGGGCAGGTCGTGATGCTGCACCACGGCGGCGACCGCGAGGAGGCCCGCACGCGTTTTCTGGACCTGTGGGCGGAGATCGGCGAGGACGGCGCCCCGCTGCACCGCTGCACCCTGGCCCACTATCTCGCGGACACACAGGACGACCCGGAGGCCGAACTCGCCTGGGATCTCCGGGCGTTGTCGGCGGCGGCGGAGCGGGACGCTCCGCCGAGCGTGCGAGGGCTGTTTCCCTCGCTCCATCTCAATCTTGCCGCCGACTACGTGAAGCTGGGCCGGGACGAGGCCGCCCGCAGCCATGTGCGCCGGGCGCGCGAGGCCGCGGACGCCCTGGCCGACGACGGGTACGGCAACGGGGTGCGGGCGGCCATCGAGCGGC
The DNA here is from genome assembly GCF_040645475.1 of Streptomyces sp. NPDC046759. Classification (NCBI taxonomy): domain Bacteria; kingdom Bacillati; phylum Actinomycetota; class Actinomycetes; order Kitasatosporales; family Streptomycetaceae; genus Streptomyces; species Streptomyces sp. NPDC046759. The sequence goes on from NZ_JBEYYJ010000050.1 coordinate 31,059, forward strand.
TGGGGTTGCGGCTCGGCGAGGGCGCCTGAGAGCCGGCCGGACCGCGGCGTGGTACAGCTGCGGCTCTGTCGCGTCTCGTCACGCCCACGGCGAAGCCGCACATCGGCACAGCCCCGCCCCTTGGAGGCGCTTCAGCGGCCGTACGCCTGGTCGCAGATCACCGACTCCGGGCTGTCCGTGCGCCAGCCGCCGTACTTTCTGCCCAGGGCGCAGACGTCCGAGGGCGTCCTCGGGACCGGCTGCGGCAGGTCCGGGAGGGCGGTGTGCGACTGCCGGGGGTGCTCGCGGGCGCGCGGCGGAGCCGCTGGAGGTGCCGGTGGACGGTGTACGACCGGGGGCTCCTCGGCCCGGCGACGTGGGACGGTGGGCGCCGCACGCTTCGGACGCCGGGAGGGGCCGGTCATCTCCAGTGCCTCCTGGGCCGGTGCCTGCACCACCCGGGGCTCCGCACTGCCGTCCGCTCGCGGCGCCGTCGGCAGCGGGGGCGCCGTGCCCCGGGTCGGCGCGGGCGGTGTCGCCGGACGCTGTACCGTCACACAGCCGGAGAGGGCCGAGACGGCCACGGTGGCCAGGAGCGCTGCGGTGGTCGTCGTTCGATGCACCCGGGCAACTCTGCTGGGTCGGCCCCCCGCTTGGCAGCAGAGAGCCGAGGTTGATGCCCCCGCACGGGTGATCTCGTGGCCCGTACGGAGGGTTCCGGAGTACGGGAGGTGACGTTCAGTCGCCGGTGGCGCCGTCGATCCGCTCGCGGATCAGGTCGGCGTGACCGTTGTGCCGGGCGTACTCCTCGATCATGTGGGTGTAGATCCAGCGCAGGTTGAAGGCTTCCCCGCTGGACCGGCTCCTGCCCCGGGAGAAGTCGTCGAGGCCGAGGCCGGCGGCGTTGCGGCGGGCGTTCTCGATCTCGTCCTGCCAGACGGCGTACGTCTTGTCCCAGGTGGCCGCTTCGGTGAAGTGGAAGTCGCCGTCCGGATCCTCCTCCGTGCAGTACAGGATCCCCGGGTCCTCGCCCAGCAGCACCTCGTGGAACCAGAACCGCTCCACTTCCGACAGATGGCGGACCAGGCCCAGCAGCGACAGCTCGGAGGGTTCGAGGGGCTGCGTGCGCAGCTGTGCGTCGGTCAGGCCCTCGCACTTCCACGCCAGCGTCTGGCGGTGATAGTCCAGCCAGCCTTCCAGCATGGCGCGTTCACCGGCGTTCAGGGCGGGCTCTCGGCGTTCGATTGTCATGTCCGTATCTTGACCGAAGGCCGCGTGCACGACCAGGCAATTTCATACCGCCGAGGTCGCCACCAGGCCGTCGAGGTCGCCCGCCCGGACCCGGCCGGCAACCCGTCACCGTCGCCGTACACGACGCCGTGCTCCGGCCCTGTCGGAAGGCCGGCCCCGCGCTCCTCCTGCGCGGCTTCGACGGCAAAGCCGACTCGCGGCCGCCGTATGCTGCCGAGGACACACACGCAGGACGGCGGCAGGGGAGAGCACGTGAAGGTCGGCTGCATCGGACTCGGGGACATCGCGCAGAAGGCGTACCTGCCGGTGCTGGGCGTGCAGCCGGGAGTCGACCTGCACCTGCAGACCCGGACGCCCGCCACCCTCGACCGGGTCGCCGACAGCCTGCACCTGCCGGCCGGCCGGCGGCACACCACGCTCGACTCCCTGCTCGCCGAAGGCCTCGACGCGGCCTTCGTGCACGCCCCGACCGCCGTCCACCCCGAGATCGTCACCCGGCTGCTCCAGGCGGGCGTCCCGACGTACGTGGACAAGCCGCTCGCCTACGAACTCGCCGACTCCGAACGGCTGGTGGCCCTCGCCGAGGAGCGCGGCATCTCCCTGTCCGTCGGCTTCAACCGCCGGTACGCCCCCGGGTACGTGCAGTGCCGGGACCATCCGCGCGAGCTGATCCTCATGCAGAAGAACCGGATCGGGCTGCCCGAGGAACCGCGCGCGATGATCCTGGACGACTTCATCCACGTCGTCGACACCCTGCGGTTCCTGGTGCCGGGCCCGGTCGACGACGTCACGGTCCGTGCGCGCGTCGAGGACGGGCTGCTGCAGCACGTCGTGCTCCAGCTCGGCGGGGACGGTTTCACCGCGCTCGGCGTGATGAACCGGCTCAGCGGCTCCACCGAGGAGGTCCTGGAGGTCTCCGGGCAGGACACCAAGCGTCAGGTGCTCAACCTCGCCGAGGTGATCGACCACAAGGGGCAGCCGACCGTGCGCCGGCGCGGCGACTGGGTACCGGTGGCCCGGCAGCGCGGCATCGAGCAGGCGGCGCTCGCCTTCCTCGACGCCGTGCGCGCCGGCAAGGTGCTCAGCGCCCGGGACGCGCTGGCGACTCATGAGCTGTGCGAGCGGGTGGTACGAGCGGTGCGGGACCGCTCCGCCGCAGCCTGAGCGCCCGCACTCCCTCGGTCGCGCACAGCGCCGTCAGCACCAGCAGCGCCCCGCCCACGGGCCAGTCGCCGTAGCGGACGTACGGCGTGATGCCGTGTGCGAGCGGTACGTCGTACACACGTGCCGCGCTCGCGCCGGTGCCGAGCCAGGGGCCGAGCCGCTGTCCGCCGGGACCGTACACGGCCGAGACGCCGGTCAGGGTCGCGTGCACCATCGGGCGACCGGTCTCCGCCGCCCTGAGCGCGGCCAGCGAGGCATGCTGCTGCGGGGCCCAGCTGTCCTGGAAGGAGGAGGTGGAGGACTGGCCGAGCAGCACGTCGGCGCCGTCCTGCGCCAGATGCCGGCTCATGTCGGGGAACGCGGTCTCGAAACAGATCAGGGGGCCGATCCGCAGGCCGTGCCCGACGCTCATCACGACCTGCTCGGTGCCCCGCCTGCGGTCCTCGCCGGCCGCCTTGCCGACCGAGGTGGCCCAGCCGAGGACGGAGCGGGCCGGTATGTACTCGCCGAACGGCACGAGCCGCATCTTGTCGTACCGGTCGCCCGTCGGGCCGTCCGGGCCGACCAGCACCGAACTCTTGTAGATGCCGGGGCGGTCGGAGCGGCGGGCGTCCACGTTCACCAGCACGTCCGCGCCCGTCTCGCGGGACAGCGCGGCGACCCGCCGGGCCAGGTCGGGCCGGTCGCCCAGATCGAAGCCGACGCTGGACTCGCCCCACACGACCAGGTCGACGTCCTGCCCGGCGAGCCGCCGGGTCAGCTGCTCCTCCCGCGCGAAACGCTTCCCGCCGCTGTCCTGCCCGTCCACGACTCCCGGCTGTACGACGGCGATCCGCATCCGCCCGTCGATCTGCGGGCGGGGCGCCCACGCCCACGCGGCCGTCGTCGCGGCGGCCGTGGCGACCAGGGAGGCCACGGCCGGCATCCGGGACTCGCGCACGGATATCAGCACGGCCGCCGCCACGTTGACGGCCACCACCACAAAGCTGAGCAGCCACACTCCGCCGACGGAGGCCAGCCGCAGCGCCGGTGACACCTGCCACTGGCTGGCGCCCAGCATGCCCCACGGCCCGCCCAGCCCCTGCCAGGAGCGCACCAGCTCCACCATCAGCCAGGCGGACGGCAGCACCAGCAGCGCGGCGGCACCCCGGCCCGGTGCCGGCCGCTCACCCAGGAAGCGCCGCACCAGCCAGGCCCAGGGCGCCCAGAGCGCGCCCAGCAGCGCGGCGATCAGGAAGATGAAAACGTGCAGGCTCGGCAGCAGCCAGTGGTGCACGGCCACCAGGAAGCCGAAGCCGCCGCTCCAGCCGTCGTACGCCGCCCGCCGCCCGGTCGGCGCAGAGCGGGCCAGCAGGATCCAGGGCACCAGGGCGACGTACGCGAACCACCACAGCGCCGGCGCCGGGAACGCGAGCACGGGCAGGGCACCCGCGAGGGCGGCGGCGCAGGAACGGCGCCAGGGAGAGGTCAGCAGTTGGTCGATCGTCCTCATACGGACCCTCCGTACCCAGCTCTGGTCCCAGTGTGCGCGCCGGAAGCGATCTCCGACAGTGCGCTGGTGCGCCGCAGAGCTCGGGCCGGGCGGTTGCCGGGCACGTCTGCGTCGCTGTTCGCGGCCGGGCACGCGGTGCCTCGGTGCCCCTAGGGCGTCGGTGTGAGACGGCGCCACTTCTCGTGTACGACCACCTCGCGCAGCCGCCAGCCCTCCGCCGTGCGCAGCAGCGCGAAGGTGTAGCGGCCGCCGCAGACGAGGTCCGGTTCCGCGGGGCCGGCGTCGGATGCGAACCGCATCGGGTTGAGGTAGTCGGCCCGTACCGAGGCGGTGTCGCCGGTGTCGTGCTCCAGGGCGCCGAACCGCACCTGGCGATTGACGATCAGATGCTGGCGCATGGCGAACACCGCCAGGCTCTCCGCGAGCCACGCCGCCACCTGCCGGGTGTCCCCTTCGATGCCGCCGGCCGAACGGTAGTCGGCCCGCCCGTCCGCGGTGAACAGCGCGCGGTACGCCGTCCAGTCACCGTCGTCGACGGCCATCGCGTACTCGGTGACCACCCCGTCCACGGCCAGCCGGTCCATCACGGTCGCGAGCTCAGCGCGCTGCGTCATCGGCACAGTGTTGGGCATGGCGGGCGCGGAGCCAAGAGGCGCGCCGGGACATTCGGCGGCGCGGGGAACGTCGGGGTTCTCCTTGCGTTACACCATCCGGCGGCTTATGGGCGCCATCATGTGATTTGTGCTGTCAAATTCCTACTTATTCCATTATCCAGGTGCTGGAGCTGCCCCACCGAATTCGGGCTCCCAAGTCGAGGAGAGTGGAAAAGATGACGACATCGCCTAGATGGCGATCTGTTGTGGCGTCGGCAGCCGCGGCCGCTGCGCTCTTCGCCGCACCGCTGGCAGGTGCGGCGACCGCCTACGCCGCCGGCACCCCCTACCCCCCACATCCGACGCACACCCCCTACCCGCCGAAGCCGCCGCACCACGGCTGCGACGAGCACGGCGACGAGCACGGCGACGAGCACGGCGACGACGAGCACGGCGATGACGAGCACGGCAATGACGAGCACGGTTGCGACGAGCAGGGCTGCGACGAGCACGGCAATGACGAGCACGGCAAGGGCGAGCACGGCGACGACGAGCACGGCGACGACGGGCACGGCAAGGGCGAGCACGGCGACGACGAGCACGGCGACGACGGGCACGGCAAGGGCGAGCACGGCGACGACGAGCACGGCGATGACGAGCACGGCGACGACGGGCACGGCAAGGGCGAGCACGGCTGTGACGACAAGCAACCGCACAAGCCGCACCTCGCGCACACCGGTGCCGACCACACGAAGGAAGCGGTCCTGGGTGGCACGGCCGCCGCTCTGATCGCAACAGGTGCAGGCACCATGCTGATCGTGCGCCGTCGCAGCAACTCATGACGCTGTCCGAAACACGTCTGTCCTTCCCTTCGGGGCGTTCCGGTCGCACGCCGGACGCGCCCCGGGCACGCCGGCGCGTTCCTGGCCATCTGGTCAGGAACGCGCTGCTGGCCGCCGCCGCCGTTCCGGCGGCGGCGGTCGCCTGGATCGGACTCACCGGCGTGCTCGCCCGCCACGAGCTGCTCGCCGCCCAGAACGACCTGAACGCACTGCGGAAGTCGGTTGCTGCGTCGGCGGCGTCCCACCCGGCCCCCGCTGTCGCAGCGGGCGCCCCGGGCGAGTCCGAGCAGGAACGACTGCTGCGTTCCGCGGCTGGACACGCGGCTTCCGCACACGACCTGACCACCGGACCGGCCTGGTACACCGTGGCCCGACTGCCCCTGGTCGGTGGGCCTTTCGAGACCGTACGAGGCATCGCACAGGCCTCGGACAGACTGGCCGGAGCCGTGCTGCCGCCGCTTGTCCGCGCCGTCCCCCGATTCTCGGCGGGCGCACACGAGGGCGGTATCCCGCATGTCCTCACCGAGTTGGAGAGCCAGGCGTCCGCGTTCGCCCGCGCCGCGCGTGTCGCGGCCGAGGTACAGGACGACGCCCATCACCTGCCCGGCTCCACCTGGCTGTCGGCGGCCGACCGCGCCCGAGCGCAGCTGTCGGACCAGATGGACCGCCTCGTCCCGCAGACCCGCGACGTCGCCGTCGCGGCACGTGTGGCGCCCTCCATGCTCGGGGCGCACGGAGAACGGCGGTACCTCCTCGCTTTCCAGAACACGGCCGAAGCGCGCGGCACCGGAGGCCTCCCGGGTGCCTTCGCCGTGCTGCGGGCCGACCGGGGCCGCCTGTCCTTCGAGCACTTCGGCAACAACACCGAGATGGACGGCAGCCACGCGGACATCGACCTCGGCGCCGAGTTCACAGCGCAGTACGGGGACAACGGACCCCAGACTCTCTGGGCCAACTCCAACATGAGCCCGCACTTCCCGTACGCGGCCCGCATCTGGACCGCGGACTGGCGGAGTCACAGCGGTGAGCGCCTCGACGGTGCGATCGCCATCGACCCCTCCGCGCTCGGCCTTCTCCTCCGCGCCACCGGGCCCGCCCGGCTGCCCGACGGCACCCAACTCAGCGCCGACAACGCCGTGGACACCACCGAACGGGCCGCCTACGCAAAGTACGACGATGTCGCCCGGCGCAAGGCGTACTTCGTGGAGGCCGCCCGTGCGGCCGCAGGCCGGCTGATGAAAGCGACCGGCGACCCCCGTCTGATCCCCGCGCTGCTGAGTGCCGTGCACGACGTCGAGCGGGAGGGCCGGCTCCAGGTATGGAGCGCGCACCGGGGCGAGCAGCGACTGCTTCAGACGCGTCCGTTCGCAGGCGTGCTCCCCGACACGCCGGGGCCGTTCGCCGGGCTCGTCGTGAACAACGCGGCCGGCACCAAGCTCGACTACTACCTGGACCGCAGCCTCGTCTGGGCCCCGGGCGCCTGCCTGGACACCGGCCGGTCCGTCACCGCGACCGTGACCCTCACCAACCGGGCGCCGGGCTCGGGTCTGCCCGAGTACGTCACCCAACGGGTGGACGCCCCGCCCTACCGGACCCGGCCGGGAGACAACCGGCTCCTCCTGACCTACTACGCCGGCATGGGAGCCAGGCTCACGCGCGCCACTCTGGACGGCCGTCCGGTCACCCTGATCCGCGGCGTCGAACGCGGCCACCCGGCGTACACCCTCGACCTGGAGCTGCCCCGGCAGTCCAGCCGGACCCTCGTGCTGCATCTCCGCGAGCCGAACGCCGACGGTGCCCCGACGATTCTGCGCCAGGCCCTGGTGACACCGCTGCGGACCACGGTCAAGCCCGCCAGTTCGTGTGCTGGGCGACCAGGGCCGCGGCGGGCAGCGCGAGGCCGCCGCCGACGCCGATCGAGGAGCTCATCAGGGCCAT
>NZ_JBEYYJ010000051.1:0-36420 GCF_040645475.1 Streptomyces sp. NPDC046759
AAGAACTCGTACCAGGAGCCGAACAGGGCGCGTTCACGCTCCACCAGCAGCGGCATCGGATCGGAGGCGGTGACCAGCTCCCGCAACGGATGGCGCGTCAACACCGCGTCCACCTCGGGAGACAGGGCTGCCGACAGGCGCTCGTCGACCGGCAGCGAGTCGTCGCCGAGGGCCCGCGCGGCGGCAAGGACAACGTTTCGCTCAGGTCCCTTCGGCACTCCGGCGGCCGCACGCTCGTACAGCTCGGCGCCCTCCTCCAGCACCAGCCCGGTGTCGGTCCCGGCCGGCAGCTTGACCGAGGCGGCGTGCCGCCAGGTCGCCAGCGGATGGCTCCAGGCCTCCACCTGGAAGGTCCAGTGGCCGGTCACGTCCGGAGTGATCTCCGCACCCCACACGTCACTGCCGGGGGACAGCTCCCGCATCGGCGTCCACGGGCCGCGCCGGCCCTCGGGATCGCGCAGGACCACGTCGGCGCCCACGGCATCGTGCCCTTCGCGGAACACGGTGGCCGTGACCCGGAAGGTCTCTCCGGCCACCGCCTTCGCCGGGCGCCTGCCGCACTCCACGGCCGGCCGGACGTCACGTACCGGTACGCGGCCGATGGCCGGGGTCCTGCGCATGTATCTCACCTCCGCCGTGCGCGAAGCCGGGCACCCGGCCCGGCTTCGCGATCCGAGAAGGGCCGACGCATGCCGGCCCCGTTGGGGAATGCCTTGTACGGTGCCAGGTCAGGGGCTTGGCGCCGTGGAACGCCGCTCCGATGGCGGCGCTCTTCTGGCCGACCGGCGTGACCGCGGCCGTCCGTCCTGCTCGCGCAGGTAGGTGACCAGATTGGTGTGCAGATAGCGCTCGGCGGCGTCCGCGGCCTCGCGGGCGCAGCGTTTGCCCATCAGTACGCACAGCGTGTAGCCCGAGTCCTCGAAGGTGACCCGGACCGTGCGGTCGTGGGGCGAGGCGAGCATCACGCGCTCCCACGCCCGGTAACGCCGCAGCGCCCGGGCCACTTCGGCCTTGGCGGGTAGCAGCATTGCCCTCTTCACCCTCCACGCTCTCGACTGGGCGCGTTCCCGACGGTCGGGTGGTGTCCGCGCGCGGAAGGGCACGGCACCGTTACGGCGATCGAGGCTTTCACTTATGGTGCACGGACGGCGACGCAGCGTCTTGTTGGATCTTCAACGAGAAGTGGGTGTCGTCGTCTCGTGTTGCACGAATGGCGTAGCCCCCGCACCGTGGAGGGTGACTCAGAAGCGATCAGCGCTCACGCTAGGTGTCCGGACCACTGTCCGGACCGGGCATCCGGGATCCCTCCCGGACGGGCGAGGGGAGCGAGAGCTTCGCCGGTGAGGAGCAAGCGACGATGAAGACCGCAGTGCCCTGCTACTACCACATCGACGTGGAAGTCAGCCCGGAACGGGTGGGACAGGTCAGCCGCATCCTGGCCGCCCACCTCCGCTACTGGGACCTCGAGAATCTCGCGGACCCCGTCTGCCGCGGCGCGGAACTGCTGCTGCGGGCGATCGACGAGCACGCCTCCGACAAGCGCACCTCCATCGAGATGTGGTGGAACGGCCAGCACCTGATCACCGCCTTCGGTGACGACGACCCGGATCTGCGCCCCGACCAGGACCTGCGGTCCTGCCTGGCGGACATCGCCGCCATGAGCGACGGCTGGGGCTGCTGCGCCTCCGACACCGGAAGCAAGATCATTTGGTTCTCGCAGCGTGCCCGCGCCGGTGAGCGCGTCCCGCTGGTGCCGACCGCCCCCGCGCCGACGCTGCGGCAGGGGCTGCAGGTGCCGCGCGAGGAGCGGGTGGCCGTACTGGCCGCGCCGGCCGGAGCCGTGGACGACGTCCTCCCCGCGCCGACCGCCGCGCTGGACGACGCCCTGGAGGGCTGCCGGTGACCGCCCGCAGGACCAGGAAAGGGCTGCCCGTGTGGAGCGGGCAGCCCTACCCGTTGGGTGCCGCGTTCGACGGAGAGGGCACCAACTTCGCTCTGTTCAGCGAGGTGGCCGAGCGGGTCGAGCTGATCCTCGTCGACGACGCCGGCAAGGAGACGCCCGTCCGGCTGCAGGAGGTCGACGGCTTCGTCTGGCACGCCTATCTGCCCGGCATCGCACCGGGCCGGCGCTACGGCTACCGGGTGCACGGACCCTGGCAGCCCTCGCTCGGCCACCGGTGCAACCCGAAGAAGCTGCTGCTCGACCCGTACGCCCGCGCGGTGGACGGCCAGATCGACAACCACGCCTCGCTGTACGAACGCTCCCCGGACGGCGCCGCACCCGCCGACAGCGCCGGGCACTCCATGCTGGGCGTCGTCACCGACCCGTACTTCGACTGGGGAGACGACCGCCCGCCGCAGACGCCGTACTCGGACTCGGTCATCTACGAGGCCCACGTGCGCGGCCTGACCCGCACCCACCCCGACGTCCCCGAGCGGCTGCGCGGAACCTACGCCGGCCTCGCCCACCCCGCCGTCACCGAGCACCTGACCACGCTCGGCGTGACCGCGGTCGAGCTGATGCCGGTGCACCAGTTCGTGCAGGACGGCGTCCTGCAGGACCGCGGCCTGTCCAACTACTGGGGTTACAACACCATCGGCTTCTTCGCCCCGCACAACGCCTACGCCGCCTTCGGCACGCGCGGCCAGCAGGTCGACGAGTTCAAGGCGATGGTGAAGGCGCTGCACGCGGCCGGCCTCGAAGTCATCCTCGACGTGGTCTACAACCACACCGCCGAGGGCAACGAGATGGGCCCCACGCTCTCCTTCCGGGGCCTCGACAACGCCTCCTACTACCGGCTGGTCGACGGCGACTGGGCGCACTACTACGACACCACCGGCACCGGCAACAGCCTGCTGATGCGGCACCCGTACGTCCTCCAGCTGATCATGGATTCGCTGCGGTACTGGGTCACCGAGATGCACGTCGACGGCTTCCGATTCGACCTCGCGGCCACGCTGGCCCGGCAGTTCCACGAGGTGGACCGGCTCTCGGCGTTCTTCGACCTGATCCAGCAGGACCCGGTGATCAGCCGCGTCAAGCTGATCGCCGAGCCCTGGGACCTGGGGGAGGGCGGCTACCAGGTGGGCAACTTCCCGCCGCTGTGGTCGGAGTGGAACGGCAAGTACCGCGACGCCGTACGGGACTTCTGGCGGGCCGAGCCCGGCTCGCTCGGCGAGTTCGCGTCCCGGCTGACCGGCTCCTCCGACCTGTACCAGCACAGCCGGCGCCGGCCCCGGGCGAGCGTCAACTTCGTCACCGCGCACGACGGATTCACACTGCGTGACCTCGTGTCGTACAACGACAAGCACAACGAGGCCAACGGCGAGGACAACCGGGACGGCGAGAGTCACAACCGGTCCTGGAACTGCGGTGTGGAGGGAGAGACGCGCGATGCCGCCGTCCTCGAACTGCGCGCCCGCCAGCAGCGCAACTTCCTGGCCACGCTGCTGCTGTCGCAGGGCATCCCGATGCTCTGCCACGGCGACGAACTCGGCCGCACACAGCGGGGCAACAACAACGCCTACTGCCAGGACAACGAGATCTCCTGGATCGACTGGGAGCTGACCGCGGAGCAGCGCAGCCTCGCGGAGTTCACCCGGCATGTCATCGCCCTGCGCGCCGCGCACCCCGTGCTGCGGCGGCGCCGCTTCTTCCGCGGCGAGACCGTGACCAACGCCAGACAGCCGCTGCCCGACCTGATGTGGCTCAGACCCGACGCCCGCGAGATGACCGGCCGGGACTGGCAGCGCGACGACGCGCACTCGGTGGGTGTGTTCCTCAACGGCGACGCCATCGCCGAACGGGACGCGCACGGGCGCCGGATGGTCGACGACTCCTTCCTGCTGCTCGTCAACGGCTACTGGGAGCCCGTCGACTTCCGGCTGCCCGACGACACCTTCGGCGAACGCTGGACGACCCTCGTCGACACCGCCGACCCGGACGGCATCCCCGACGAACGGGAGCGCAAGGCCGGCACGAAGCTGCGCGTGGAGGCACGCAGTCTGATCCTGCTGTCGCGTCCCTCGCGGGTGGCGAGCTGAGCACCTGGCCGCCCCCCGCCAGCGGTGGATCGTTCGGCGGTCCGCGGCCCCCGGGGACGCTCAGCGTGCCCGGTGCGACGTCACGGTGAACTGCGCGCCGTCCGGGTCGCGCAGGATCGCCTCGTCCTCGTCCTCGCTCAGCACACTGCCCCCGTGCTTCTCCGCCGCGCGGGCGCAGCCCGCGACGTCGGCGACGGCGAAGTGGACCTGCCAGTGCGGCCGGACGGAGGGGTCCGGGGCGGCCTCCACCGCGCCCGAGTCGATGCGGGCCACGGGTTCGCCCTGGCTGCGCAGCACCACCTCGCCGCCCTCGTAGTCCACCTCGCAGCAGCCCGCCAGCCCGGACGCCCAGTCGAGGATCTCGCCGTAGAAGATCGCGGAGTCGAAGGCGTCGCGGGTGTGCAGCCGGATGAACGTCGGTGACGCCCGCCGCCAGGCCTCCCAGTTGGAGACCAGTTCCCCCTGCCAGATACCGAAGGTCGCCCCGTCCCGGTCGGCCAGCAGCGCGGCACGGCCCGGTGGAAAGGACAGCGGCCCGACGGCAGCCGTACCGCCGCGCTCGCGGGCCCGGGCCACCGCCACATCGGCGTCCGGCACGGCGAAGTACGGCGTCCAGGCCACCGCCATCTGCCACATGGCGGCCACCGCGGCGATCCCGGCCACCGGCACCCCGTCCGCCAGCGCGATACGGAAGTGCTCGCCGAGCTTCGCGCCGCGCCAGCGCCACCCCAGGACGGCCGAGTAGAAGTCCTGGGTGGCCTCGAGGTCGCGGCTGGTCAGGCTCACCCAGCACGGGGCGCCGAAGACGGAGTGCGTGGAGACGACGTCGCGCCTCCGCGGTCCGCCACTGACGGGGGCTTTGTCGTTCATGGCAGTCGCGTCCTGCTCTCGGGGCCGGGCGGCCACCGGTCTGTCACCAGTGTCCGACCGAAAGGGGGTCGGATGCCTGTCGAGTACCCCCGGTGGCATCGGTCCAGGCCATCGACGACGATGGGGGCATGGCAGTGGGTGAACCCGAGCGCATCTCCGAGCTGGAGGCGGAAGTCGACCAGTTGAAGGAGGCCGTGACCTCGCACGCGGTCGTCGACCAGGCGATCGGGATGATGGTGGCCTGGGGGCGGGTGGCACCTGACCAGGGCTGGGAGGTGCTGCGGGAGGTCTCCCAGCACACCAACATCAAGCTGCGTTCCGTCGCGGAGATGATCCTCGTCTGGGGCCGCCGTGGCGAGATCCCGCCCGATGTCCGCGCCGAGCTCGAGGACGCCCTGGACCGCTATGGGCCCACCGAGGTTCCCGGGCAGGAATGAGTCCGGGCAGGAGAATGAGTCCGGGCGGGAAATGAGTCCGCCGGAAGGCCGCTGGTCGGTCCGTGCGGGCCCGGCGGTGGTCCGGCCCGGCGATGACCCGGCAGCGGTCACCGGGCCTCGGCGAGCAGTTCCTCGCGCAGCCGGTCGAAGCAGCCGCTGAGCAGCCGGGACACGTGCATCTGCGAGATGCCGAGCTGCTCGGCGATCCGGCTCTGCGTCATGCCCCGGAAGAACCGCAGGTAGAGGATGATGCGCTCGCGTTCCGGCAGCGCCTCGAGACACGGCTTGACGGCGGTCCGGTCGATCACGAGGTCGTACCCGGGGTCGGGTCCGCCGAGCGAGTCCCCGAGGGCGTAGCCGTCGGTGCCGGCCACCTCGGCGTCCAGAGACAGGGCGGAGAAGCACTCCAGCGCCTCCATGCCCGTACGTACCTCGTCCTCGCTGAGACGTGTGTACGCCGCGATCTCCGCCACGGTGGGCGCCCGCCCCGAGGTGGTCTGGGCCAGTTCCTTCGTGGCGGAACGGACCCGGTTGCGCAGGTCCTGGACGCGGCGCGGCACGTGAAGGGTCCACATGTGGTCGCGGAAGTGGCGCTTGATCTCACCGGTGATGGTTGGTACGGCGTAGGCCTCGAAGGCGCGGCCGCGTGCCGGGTCGTAGTGGTCGACGGCCTTCACCAGACCGAGAGCGGCCACCTGGTACAGGTCCTCCAGGGACTCCCCGCGGCCGCGGAACCGCACGGCGATCCGCTCCGCCATGGGCAGCCACAGCTGGACCAGCTCGTCACGCAGCGCCCGCCGCTCGGGGCCGTCGGGCAGCGTGGCCAGCCGTTCGAAGGAGTGCGTCGTGTCGGGCGCATCGTCGTGGGGATGTGATGTCGTGCTGCCGGTGACACGCATGGTGCGCACCTCTCTCAGCAGGTGCTTGATGTACAGACACCGTGGGAGGCGCGGGCGGACCGTGAACAGGACACCGGGGCGGCCCGCGAGGCGGGGTCCCACGGATGTGCCTCCGGTCCGAAGCACGTGGATTCCTTTTCCCGTTCTAGGGCATCCCGAAACAAATAAGTACAAACGGGATGCGATCGGATGGTCGCTTGACCTCCGCTTGGCAGGGCATTGCCTCTGTAGCAGAGGTAATCTTCCGGCATGGGATCCGAGACGGCGCAGCGCGCGGCAACGCAGTCCGAGGCCTTCCCCGGGGAACTCGCGGACGCGCTCGTGCGCGTTCAGCGACTGATCCGGCGACGACTGCGCGACGGGCTGAGCGTGCCCCGGATGCGGGGCGCCGAGGTCGAACTGCTGCGGCTGGTCGAGTCCCGGCCCGGCATCGGTGTCTCCGACGCGGCGAGGGCACTGCACCTGGCCGGCAACTCCGTGTCGACCCTGGTCAATCAGCTCGTCCGGGGCGGATACCTGCTCCGCGAGACCGACCCCGCCGACCGGCGCGCGGCACGCCTGCTGCTCACGGAAACCGCCGAGAAACGCCTCGGTGACTGGCAGCGGCGCCGGACGGAACTGGTCGGCCGGCACGTGTCCCGGCTCGACGACGCCGACCGGGAAGCCCTGCGCGCGGCCCTGCCGGCACTGCGCAAGCTGGCGGCCGGCCTGCACGAGGAGGCCGAGGAAGCATGACGGAGGTCCACCACCATGACCAGAGACACCGCCGGCCCGCCCGAGGACGCTGTGAGCGCGCCCGAGACGCCCGGCGACACCGTGGGCAGGGCCAAAACGCCCGAGGAGGCCGTGGGCGGGGCCGAGAGCGCGGATGACGTCGGGCGTGTGGTCGGCGGCGGGGGCGACACTGTGCGGCCGGTTGCCGGAGCGCCCGGCGAGGGCGTGGACGCGGCCGACGACGGCCCCTGTGGGCCTGTGCGGCCGGCGGGCGGTGCGGCCGGCGGTGTTGGGGGCGCGGGCCGCGGCTCTGGTGGGGTCGTGGGTTCGGGTGAGTGTCTTGATGATGCCGGGGGTGTGGTCGGCCGCCAGGGGGACGTTGCCGGCGCCGCCACGGCCTCCTTGGCGCCCGCCCCAGCAGTCGGCGACGCCACTGCCGCCGGAGCGCCCGCCGGGGCCCCCGCGCCGCTCGCCGATGCCGCGCCCGCCCCGGTCGCCGATGCCGCGCCCGCCCCGGTCGCCGATGCCGCGCCCGCGCCGGTCGCCGATGCCGTCAGCTGCGTTCAGCTGGCCTACGCCTTCGGTGACACCACCGCCGTCGACGGGCTCGATCTCGCGGTCCGGGAGGGCGAGGTGTTCGGGCTGCTCGGGCCCAACGGTGCCGGCAAGACCACGGCCATCCGCTGCGTCACCACACTCCTGCCGGTGCCCGCGGGCATGGTCCGGGTCTTCGGACACGACGCCGCCAAGGACCGGATGGCGGTGCGCCGCCTGCTCGGCTACGTCCCGCAGCAGCTGTCCGCCGACAGCGGACTCACCGGGCGCGAGAACGTCTCCCTGTTCGCCCGCGTCTTCGACGTACCCCGCCGCGAGCGGGCCCCGCGGGTCGCCCAGGCGCTGGCGGCCGTCGGTCTCGCCGATGCCGCCGACCGGCTCGCGGGGACGTACTCCGGCGGCATGGTCCGCCGGCTGGAACTGGCCCAGGCCCTGGTCAGCGCGCCTCGGCTGCTGATCCTCGACGAGCCCACCATCGGTCTGGACCCGATCGCCCGCACCGGCGTCTGGGAGCACATCAACGCCGTCCGCGCGGCCACCGGGATGACCGTCCTCGTCACGACCCACTACATGGACGAGGCCGACCAGTACTGCGACCGGGTCGGCCTGATGCACCGCGGCCGCATCCGCGCCCTCGGCACCCCGGCCGAGCTGCGCCGGGGCCTGGCCGAACGCCGGGACGCCGCCACCCTGCCCACGCTGGAGGACGTCTTCCGCGACGTCGCCGGCAGCAGCCTCGACGACAACTCCGGAGGAGGTTTCCGCGATGTCCGCAGCACCCGCCGCACCGCGCGCCGTGTCGGCTGACCGCACCCCCGGCCGCGGCACCGACCTGCTGCTCAGCCCGCCCGTCCCGCGGGCCGGCTGGCGGCTGCTGCCCGCCCGCGTGGTCGCCATGTGCGCCGTCGAGCTGCAGAAGCTGCGGCACGACCGGACCGAGCTGTACACCCGCGCGGTCCAGCCCGCCCTGTGGCTGCTGATCTTCGGCCAGACCTTCACCCGGATACGGGCGATACCCACCGGCGGCGTCCCGTACATCGACTTCATGGCGCCCGGCATCATCGCCCAGTCGGCGATGTTCATCGCGATCTTCTACGGCATCCAGATCATCTGGGAACGCGACGCCGGCATCCTGAACAAGCTGCTCGTCACCCCGACCCCCCGCTCGGCACTGATCACCGGCAAGGCGTTCGCCGCCGGGGTGAAGTCGCTGGTCCAGGCGATCGTCGTCATCGTGATCGCCGCGGTGCTCGGCGTGGCCCTCACCTGGAACCCGCTGAAGCTGCTCGGCGTCGCCGCCGCCGTGGTGCTCGCCTCCGTCTTCTTCTCGTGTCTGTCGATGACCATCGCGGGCATCGTCCTCAGCCGCGACCGGCTGATGGGCTTCGGGCAGGCGATCACCATGCCGCTGTTCTTCGGCTCCAACGCCCTGTACCCCGTCTCGGTGATGCCGGGCTGGCTCCAGGCCGTCAGCAAGGTCAACCCGCTGAGCTACCAAGTCGACGCCCTGCGCGGGCTGCTGCTCGGCACCCCCGCGCACCTCGGTGCCGATTTCGCCGTCCTCGCGGTGGCCGCCGCGCTCGGCATCACCGCGGCTTCGTCGCTGCTCGGCCGCCTGGCCCGGTGATCTTGTCGTGGACGTGATGTGCGGCACGCACCCGGACCGCGCCGGGCGGCGCCCCGAGGGAGTTCTTCCTGGGCAGCGCTTGATCACCGATCAAAGCGGGCGAACCCCCTGGCCACAGCGCATTCTGCTCATTTGACAGTGCACTCGGCGCACAGATAGACAGCAGCTCTCGAAGGTCGAGAGGGGCACTGTGTACGAGCCGAACGTGGTCGGGGACTGGCACGAGTACGACGAGCATGCCGGTCTGCGGGTCCGCGTCCACCGCCTGGAGGCGGCGGAGCCGCCGCGCGGACGCGACGACGCCGCCGTGGGGCTGACGTACTTCAGCGTCCGGGTGACGGTCGAGAACCGCGGCGCGCAGCCCTTGGGGATCCACGTGGAGGACGGTCAGATCGACGTCCGGGTCGGTCCCGACGGCGAGGGCGCCTTCATCGACTGGCGCAACTCCCAGTTCATCGAGGGCTTCGACGTCTACCCGCTGCGCCGGGCCACCGCCGTGCTCTACGCGGCCGCCCCCGAGGCCGCCCTGGCCCATGTGGACGTACAGGTGCAGCTGCGGGTGGACGAAGAGTGGGCGGACCGTCGGCTGTGGACGGGCGGCATCGGCGTCCTGGACGCGACCGCTGCGGCCACGCCCGCCGGCACCGGGCAGCACAGCCTGGCCCACCAGGTCAGCGCCTTCCTCAAGGACCAGACGGAGCCCGGCACCGCCTGACACGGGCGGCCGGGCCCTTCACGGGCCCGCACGAAGCGGTCGTACCACTGCGGTGTCCGGAGCCCTCGTACCAGCCGCGGGTCCGGTACGGAGCCGTCGTACGACCCGTACCGGACGTACGGTCAGTGCGGGATGCCGTCGATGATCTCCCGCGCGCCCTGCCGCAGCAGCGCCACCGCGACCGAGGTGCCGAGCGTGGCCGGGTCCAGCCGGCCCGCCCACTCGTGGGCGTTCAGCCGCGTCTTGCCGTCCGGAGTGAACACACAGGCCCGCAGCGACAGTTCCCCGCTGCGGTCCACGCGCGCGTACCCCGCGATGGGGCTGTTGCAGTGGCCCTGCAGCACATGCAGGAACATCCGCTCGGCCGTCGCCTCCCGATGGGTGTCCGGGTCGCCCAGTCCGCTGACGGCGTCGATCACATCGGCGTCGTCCTCCCGGCACTGAAGGGCGAGGATGCCGGCGCCGATCGGCGGCATCATCTCCTCCGTCGACAGCACCTCGCTGATCACGTCCGTGCGGCCGATCCGCTCCAGTCCGGCCACCGCCAGCAGCAGCGCGTCCGCCTCCCCGGCGGCCAGCTTCTCCAGCCGGCGGTTGTCGTTGCCGCGGAACGGCACACACTCCAGGTGCGGGCGGGTGGCGGCCAGTTGGGCCACGCGGCGCACCGAGGAGGTGCCGATCCGGGTTCCGGCCGGCAGCTCGTCCAGGGTGAGGCCGCCCGGGTGAACGAGCGCGTCGCGGATGTCGTCCCGCTTCAGGAACGCGGCGAACACGGTCCCCGCGGGCAGCGGCCGGTCGGCGGGCACGTCCTTGACGCAGTGGACCGCGAGATCGGCCTCCCCGGCCAGCAGGGCCGCGTCGACCTCCTTGGTGAACGCCCCCTTGCCCTCGACCCTGGACAGATCGCCGAGCCACTTGTCGCCGGTGGTCTTCACCGCAACCACCTCGGTGCGCACTCCCGGGTGCAGCACGGCCAACTCGGCTCGGACCCGCTCGACTTGGGCCAGGGCCATGGGTGAGTCGCGGGAGACGATACGGATCAGTTCGGGAACCGGCATGGGCACACGATAGACCCCACCGCCTCAGCCGGCGTCCCCGGGCAGATCCGCCGCCGACTCCTCCGGCGTGAGATCCGGACGCAGCCGCAGCCAGGACGGCTGACGCAGCATTCCCGCCCGGGTACGGGTGCTGTAGCTGACCTCGCCCACCAGCCGGGGCAGTACCCAGCGGGCGTCCCCGATCCGGGGCGCCGGCCGGAAGGGGCACCGGTCGCTCGCTGCGTCCCGGAGCAGCGCCGCCAACTCCACCCGTTCGGGCTCGCTCCAGCCGGTGCCCACCCCGCCGACGTACCGCAGCCGGCCGCCCGCGTCGCGCTGACCGACCAGGACCGCGCCAGGCAGCCCGGCGAGCCGCCCCTTGCCGGGCAGCCAGCCACCGATGATCACGTCCTCGGCCCGCATGTTCCGGATCTTGATCCAGGCACGGGAGCGGACCCCGGGCTCGTACACCGAGTCCAGCCGCTTGCACACCAGGCCCTCCAGGCCGTGCTCCCTGGTCGCCGCGAGCGCCTGTCGGCCATGCCCGGTGACCGCACCCGGCGTCGACCAGTACGGCCCGGCCAGGCCCAGCTCCGCCAGCCGGGCCCGGCGCCGTACGTACGGCTGCCGTACCAGGGACTCCTCGAGGTGGGGCACGTCGAACAGCACCAGGTGCACCGGCACCTGGGCGGCCCGGCGCGCCGCCCGGGCGGGGGCGTGCGCGAGGCCCATCCGGCTCTGCAGCAACTGGAAGTCGGCCCGGCCCTGTTCGTCGAGGGCCAGCACCTCGCCGTCCAGGACGGCGGGCGTGCCGCCCAGCGCGCCGCCGAGCGGGCGCAGCTCGGGATAGGCGGCGGTGATGTCCTCGCCCGAGCGGGCGCGCAGCAGCACACTCCCGTCGCCGGGCAGATAGACCATCACCCGCTGGCCGTCCTGCTTGGTCTCGTACGCCCACCGCTCGTCCTGCGCGGCGGGCGGCAGGGTGCCGGGAGTGGCGAGCATCGGCGCGATCAGCGGCAGGGTCACGGCGGTCACGGCTGAAGGTCTCGACCGCACCCGGCAGCCTCACGCACCCTCGGCCGACGGTTCGCCTGAACGGGCCCCGCGCCGCCCGGGCGCGGTGCGCGGACGGGCGAGCGCCGCCCGCACCCGGCGGTGTCCGGTGTCGTCCGGGGGACCGGCACGGCTTCAGCAGGGGTGTGGCGCGAGCCGGCGCGGCGGATCGTCAGCTCCGTCACCCCTCGGCGCCGGCTTCTCGACCTGCCGCGCGAGCGTCAGGACCGCGGGCCCGGGTGGCGGGGCCGGCGTGCGTCGCAGGCTTCTTCGGCTGGACCTCGCCGCCCCGGACGAGGACCCGGGGCGGTGCGCGGGAAAGACCGCCGCGGGGCGGTGCACAGTCCCGGAGCGGTGGTGAGCATGGCGCGCAGGACGGCGCGGGCCGAGCAGGTGAGCGCGACGCGGGAGGCGATCCTGAGCGCGGCGGAACGGCTGTCCGCCGAGCACGGCGTGTACGCCGTCTCCAACCGCCAGGTGAGCGAGGCCGCCGGCCAGGGCAACAACGCGGCGGTCGGCCACCACTTCGGCACCAAGGCCGACCTGGTCCGCGCGGTGGCCCGCCGGCACGCGGAACCCATCGAGGCGCTCAGGCAGCGGGCCCTCGCCACGGCCGCCGGCTCCACCGACGTACGCGACTGGGTCGACTGCCTGGTGTGCCCGGTGGCCGAGCATCTGGCCGGGCCGGCAGCCCCACTGGTACGCACCGTTCTGCGCCCAGGTGATGACCGACCCGGCGCTGCACGAGATCATGGTCGCGCGGTCCGTGACCTCGCCGGCGCTGCCGCAGACGATCGAGGGGCTGAACCGCGCCCTCCAGGAGCTGCCGACCGAGGTGCGCGCCGAACGCGGCCAGAGGGTCCGCCTGCTGATCCTGCACACCTGTGCCGAGCGGGAACGGGCCCTCGCCCAGGGCGCCCCGACCCCGCGCGCCACCTGGTCAAAGGCCGCCGCCGGCCTCGCGGACGCGATCGGGGCCTGTGGCTGGCTCCGGTCGGCCGCCCACCTCGTGCGCACCGGCGCCCGCCGACCCTCCGCGCGACGACCCGGCTGCGCCATCCCGTGGTCCGGTCCGCGGGCGGGGCGGGCTGGGCGGTGTCAGGGGGATCGGGGCGGTCTGACCCAGCCCAGGGACCGTTCGACGGCCCGCTGCCAGTTGTCGTACTCCGACTCGCGCAGCCCGGGGTCCATGCCGGGCAGCCACTGGCCGGCCCGGTGCCAGTTGCGGCGCAGCACTTCCAGATCGGGCCAGTAGCCGGCGGCCAGCCCGGCCGCATAGGCGGCGCCGAGGGAGACCGTCTCGGCCACCATGGGCCGCACCACCGGCACGTCGAGCACGTCGGCCACGAACTGCATGAGCAGGTTGTCGGCGGTCATGCCGCCGTCCACCTTGAGCTGCTGCAGGGAGACCGAGGAGTCGGCGTTCATGGCGTCGACGACCTCCCGGGTCTGCCATCCGGTGGCTTCCAGCACGGCACGCGCCAGGTGCCCCTTGGTGATGTACGAGGTGAGACCGACGATGACCCCGCGTGCGTCGCTGCGCCAGCGGGGCGCGAACAGACCCGAGAACGCGGGGACGATGTAGCACCCGCCGTTGTCCTCCACCGTCCGCGCGAGCGTCTCGATCTCCGGGGCACTGCTGATCAGGCCCAGCCGGTCCCGGAACCACTGGACGAGTGCGCCGGTGACGGCGATCGACCCCTCCAGGGCGTAGGCCGGCTCGTGGTCCCCGATCTTGTACGCGACGGTGGTGAGCAGCCCGTGGCGGGAGCGCACCAGTTCGCTGCCGGTGTTGAGCAGCAGGAAGCTGCCGGTGCCGTACGTGCACTTGGCCTCGCCCGGGGCGAAGCAGGTCTGGCCGAAGAGGGCGGCCTGCTGGTCGCCGAGGGCGGCCGTGATCGAGACGCCGGGCAGCAGCGCGCGGGCCTCCCCGTACGGCTGCGCGGACGGCCGGATCTCGGGCAGCATCGCGCGCGGCACCCCGAAGAAGGCCAGCAGCTCGTCGTCCCAGGCGAGCGTGCGGATGTTCATCAGCATGGTGCGGCTGGCGTTGGTCACGTCGGTGATGTGCAGGCCGTTTTCGGTGCCCCCGGTGAGATTCCAGATCAGCCAGCTCTCCATCGTCCCGAACAGCACCTCGCCGTCCTCTGCGCGCTGCTCGACGCCCTTGACGTGGTCGAAGAGCCATCGGATCCGCAGTGCGGAGAAGTAGGTCGAGGGCGGCAGGGCGCACCGCTCCTGGAAGAACGCCTCCCCGGGGCGCTGGACGAGGTCGTCGACGAGCGGCGCAGTGCGGGTGTCCTGCCAGACGATGGCCCGGCCCAGCGGGGCACCGGTCCGCCGGTCCCAGAGCACCGTCGTCTCGCGCTGGTTGGCCAGGCCGATGGCGGTGACCTGCCCCCTGTCGACGCCGGCGTCGGAGAGCGCCTCGGGCACGATGTGCCGCAGGTTCTGCCATATCTCCACGGCGTCGTGCTCGACCCAGCCGGGCCTGGGGAAGTGCTGCTGGTGCTCCTTCTGCGTGACCGAGACCAGCCGCCCACGGTGGTCGAACAGTATGCATCGGGTCGAGTTGGTGCCCTGATCGATGGACATTACGTACCGTTCAGCCATGATCGGGTCTGCCTTCCGACGGATCGAGGGGCGGCTGTCCTGGCCTACCAGCGGGCGGCTCCCAGATCTCTGGAGATCGCCCGCGCGGCTTCCCGGATCAGCGTGATCAGAGTCGGGCGGGGGCGGCCCTGGCTGTCGCAGATCCGCTCGACCGGCCCGGACAGCCCGATCGCGCCGACGACGAGGCCGCCGTGCCCACGGATCGGCGCGGCGATGCCGGCCTCGCCCATGCTCATCTCCTGTGTCTCGGCGGCCCATCCGACCTCCCTGACCTCCGCGAGCGCCCGGGCGAGCTGCTCGGGATCGACCAGGGTGTGCCGGGTGTACGCCTCCAGATCCCGCTCCCGGGACGGCTCGACACTCGCTGTCCCGTACGCCAGCAGCACCTTGCCCAGCGAGGAGGCGTGCAGCGGCAGCAGCGAGCCGACGTCCAGGGTCTGGAAGGTGTCGTCCGGCCGGAACACGTGGTGGACGATGAGCACGCTGCCCTCCAGGGGGGTGCCGAGGCGCACCGCCTCGCCGCTGCGGGCGGCCAGGGCGTCGGCCCAGTTGAGGGAGCGCGAGCGCAGCTCGTTGACGTCGAGGTAGCTGGTGCCGAGGTGCAGCAGGGCGGCCCCGAGCTGGTACTTTCCGGTCGCGGCGTCCTGCTCCACGAAGTCCACGTGCTGGAGCGTGCGCAGAATCCCGTGGGCGGTGCCCTTCGCGAGCCCCAGCGAGGCCGCCACCTCGCCCAGACCGAGACGGCGGGGCCCGCCTGCGAGCAGACGCAGGATCGCCGCCGCCCGTTCGATCGACTGGACCGGGCCGGCCATGAAGCGAGCCTATTACCGGGACGGACCCCGTGCCCGTGGGACGGACGCCCCGTGCGTTCGGTAATGCCGACCGTCGTTCATTGACCGGCCCGATTTGTCTCCATAGCGTGCAGTACAGCCCGGGAATGCGCCCGACGGACGACGGCGCCGGACCCCGGCCGTACACACCACCGGGAGAGAACTATGGCGGCACAGCTCAAGACGCTGCTCCAGGCGGCATACGAACACGTGTGTCCGGTGCCGCCCGTCGCCGGTGCCGTCTCTGCCGTACGGCGTCGCGCGGCGGCGGTCCTCGCCGACTGGAGCGTCAGTCCGGACCTCAAGGAGGACGCACTGCTCGTGGTCTCGGAGCTCGTCACGAACGCGATCGTGCACGCCCGGCCCCCGGCCGTGCTACGGCTGTCGTGGGTGCAGGGCGACAGCGGGCGCGCCCTGCGCATCGAAGTCACCGACGCGGGCCCCGCCTTCCCCGTGCCCCGGTCCCTCATCGGCATCGACCCCGACGAGCACGGCAGGGGCGAGACGATCGTGCACGCCCTGGCGACTCGCCACGGCACACGCACCCACCTCGGCGAGGTGACGCGCTGGGCCGAACTCGTCGCGCCCTAGAACGCCGCCTCGCACATCGACGGCGCGTACGCCGGCTCGTCCGCGGTCCTCTTGCGGAGCAGCAGCAGTGCGGCGTCGTCGTGCAGTCGCCCGCCCACGTGCTCCAGGAGCTCGTCGTGCAGCGCGGTGAGGGTGTGCGCCGGCTCGTCGCACACATGGCGGGCCACCCCTTCGCCCAGCGGATAGAACGCACGCGTGTGGTCGCGGGCCTCGGTCACCCCGTCGGTGTAGAGCAGCAGCTGGTCTCCGACCGCGAAGGCAAGACGCTGCAGGCGGGGTGCCTGGCCCGAGAGGGCGCGCAGTCCGAGGGGCGGAGCGGGACGGCTGGGCTCCACCGCCGCGACCTCTCCGGAGGCGGAAATCAGCAGGGGCGGCGCATGTCCGCAGTTCACGATCTCCAGGTGTCCCGACGGGGGGTACCCGGCGACCACCGCGGTGACGAAGTCGTCGGCACCGAGGTTGCGCGCCAGGCTCCGCTCGATCCTCGCGACGACGCCGAGCAGGTCGGGCTCGTCGTGGGCGGCCTCGCGGAACACACCGAGCACGAGTGCGGCGGTGCTCACGGCGGGCAGCCCCTTGCCGCGTACGTCGCCCACGATCAGCCTGATCCCGTGCGGCGTGGGCAGCAGGGCGTAGAGGTCTCCGCCGATTCGTGCCTCCGCCGCAGCGGCGCTGTAGCGGACGGCCACCTGGAACGGGCCGACGGTGTCCGCGACGGGCTGGAGCAGGGCGTGCTGGGCGGCCTCGGCGACCGAGCGCACGGCGGCGAGGACCCGCTCGCGGCGGACGCGCAGCGCGCTGGCCAGACCGCTCGCCACGGTGACGGCCAGCAGGGCGGTCACCACGCCCGCCGGCTCGCGCACGGGGGCCGCGTGCCCGATGGCCAGCGTCACGCCCATCGCCACGGCGAGGGCGCCGACGCAGGCCACGCCACGCGGCCCGTTCGTGGAGGCCGCCAGCGCGGGTCCGGCCGCCAGCAGCGGCAACCAGGGCATGGCCGCCCCGGACGCGACGTCCAGGAGCGCCACGACGGCGACGACCAGGACCGGCAGCAGGTGCCGTGCCGCGGCCGGCTGCCCGGCCGTACGCCGGTGAACCGATTGCCGGACGCCGGTGACGCGGTTCCTGAAGCGCCGCATTGGTACATGGTCGCCGTCGTGGTGTCCGACCTGGCTCATGATGGGTCCGCAGTCCTCGCCTGTACGGGGTGTTCACCCGGAATGTCCGTTTCCACCATCAAAGGGGCAGAGTGAGCACAGCCACAAGGAGTGGCTTTTCAGATAGTGAGCGAGAGGCTCCTGGTCACCCGGGACGCGACGGTGAGCAGCCGTTCCCGTATCTCCTCCAGCCGGTCCTGCCGCTCCACCGGCAGGGAGACGCCGAGCGAACCGAGCGTGCTCCCACGGTGGACGGGCACGGCGACGCACACGGTGCCGAGTGTGTACTCCTCGAGGTCCGTGACGGCCGGTGCCAGGGGCGGTGCCGCGATCCGGCGGAGCAGTTCGGGAGCGCTGGTGATCGTGCGCGGTGTCAGTGCGGCGAGATGGTGCCTGGACAGATAGTCCTGGCGCGCCTCGTCGTCCAGCTCGCGCAGCACGGACTTGCCCAGGGCGGTGGCGTGTCCGGCGTCCTCGAAACCCACCCAGAGGTCCACCCGGGGTGTGCGGGGGCCGTCCACGATTTCGGCCACCCTGATCTCGCCTTCCTCGTAGAACGTGAGGTAGGCGGCGGCGGACAGCTCGTCCCGCAGGGCGGCCAGTGCCGGGCGCACACGGCTGAGCAGTGTCTGGGTCCGGCCCGAGCCGGCCGCGTGCAGCGAGTTCAGCTTGTCACCCAGGACGAAGCCGCCGTCGTCCAGCTTCCGCACGTACCCGTCGTGCACGAGGGTGCGCAGCAGGTGATAGGCGGTGGCCAGCGGCAGCCCCGTCTCGCGGGCCAGCTGCTTCGCCGGCGCGCCGTTCGCGTGCGCGCTCACCGCCTCCAGCAGGCGAAGGGCCCGCTGCACGGACGTGATGAGCGTAGGGCCGTCCTGAGCACCCATAGGACCAGACTGCGCCCGGGCGACCGGCCCGGGCAACGCCGGGTCGCAACACGGCCCGGCCCAGCCCCTCCTCGGCGAGCGCCCCCGCCGCCGTCCTCGGCCCGCGGCCCGCGGGCGGCGGGCGGCGGCCCTGCGCCACCGCCTGTTCCCCGTCCCGCCGGGGGCGCGCGGCGGGCGGGACGAGTGCCGCGATGACGGTGCCGGTCCTGGTCGGCGGTGCGTGCCGGCGGTGATCACCGGCTCCGCGGTGTGTCGGGGGTGCTCATCGGCTCAGCGGTGCGTGCCGGCCGTGGTCACCGGCTCAGCGGTGCGTGCCGGCGATACTCACCGCGTTGGCCACCACGACAGCCCCGATCCCCGCGCACTCCGCAAGGCCCGTGCTCTGCCCGAGCACCAGCCGGCCGACCACGGCGGCCAGCACGGGGTTGACGCTCATGAAGAGACCGAAGCTCCGGGCCGGCACTCTGCGCAGGGTGAACAGGTCGGCGAGGTACGGCACGGCCGACGAGAGCACACCCGCCGCCACCGCGCACAGCAGGGCCATGGCCGTCGGCGGATGCCGTAGGGCGACGGCGGTACCGATCGGCAGGAAGGTCAGCGCGGACACGCACGCGGCCGCCGCCGAGCCCTGCGCACCGGGAATGCGACGCCCGACGACCCGGTTGAGCAGGATGTACGAGGCCCAGCAGCAGGCGGCCACCAGGCCCAGCCCCATGCCCAGGTAGTCGGTGGACGGTCGAGGGCGCATCAGCACGACGACTCCGGCGGCCGCCAGCACCGCGCACCCGGCGTCCAGCCGGCGGCGCGAGGCGGCCAGCGCGATGGTGAGCGGGCCCAGGAACTCCAAAGTCACCGCGAGCCCCAGACCGACCCGGTCGATCGCGCTGTACAGGGTCAGGTTCATCGTGCCGAAGACCCCGGCGAGCAGCAGCACCGGCCACCACTGCCGCCAGGTGAAGGCCCACGGACGGGGCCGGGCGACGGCCACCAGGACGAGCGCCGCGACGTACTGACGTACCGCCACCACTCCGAGGGGCCCGAGGACCGGGAAGGCCAGCGAACCGATCGCCGCGCCGGTCTGGTTGGACAGGCCGCTGCCGAACATGGTCGCCACGCCCGCCGACCGCCCCGGCGCGGGGCCGGGAAGCGCCGAGGACACCGTGGCCGGGGGATGATCGAGGACTCGCCGCACCCCTGCAGCATCCGCCCGCCCCCTGTGTGCGCAAAATGCATGCGCTCAACGATCTATACGCTGATCGTATGGATGACGTCGAGCTCCGGCAGCTGCGCTGCCTTGTCGCCATCGTCGACGAGGGCAGCTTCACCGACGCGGCGATCGCGCTGGGGGTGTCCCAGGCGACCGTCTCCCGCACCCTGGCGGGGCTCGAACGAACCCTGGGTGTGCGGCTGCTGAGGCGCACCTCGCGCGAGGTGACCCCGACGGCGACCGGACTGCGGGTGGTGGCGCGGGCCCGGCGGGTGCTGGCGGACGTCGCCGACCTGGTCCAGGAGGCCGCCTGCGGGCACTCCCGGCTGCGCATCGGCTACGCGTGGTCGGCGGTCGGCCGCCACACCGTCGCCTTCCAGCGGCGCTGGACCACCGAGCATCCCGGGTCCGATCTGCACCTGGTCCGCGTCAACACGCCGTCCGCCGGTCTCGGTGAAGGGACCTGCGATCTGGCGGTGGTGCGCCGGCCTCTGCAGGACCGCCGGTTCGACACGGCCATCGTGGGCCTGGAGCGGCGCCTGTGTGCGATGGCCGCTGACGATCCGCTGGCCAGGCGCCGGTTCGTGCGGCTCGCCGATCTCACCGGCCGGATCCTCCTGGTCGACCGGCGCACCGGCACGACCACGCCCGAACTCTGGCCGCCGGCGTCCCGGCCCACCGTCGAGGAGACGCACGACGTGGACGACTGGCTCACCGTCATCGCCGCCGGTCACGGCATCGGCGTCACCGCGGAGGCGACCGCGCACCAGTATCCGCGGCCCGGCGTCGTCTACCGGCCGGTGCGCGACGCCGAGCCCGTCGCCGTACGGCTCGCCTGGTGGCGCGACGATCCGCACCCGGCCCTGCAGGCGGTCCTCGAACTGCTCAGTGAGCTGTACCGGGCGGTCTGAGAGCCGTCTCGGCACGGCGATGCCGTCCCTCGCACGCGGCGCCGCGCGTGCGTTCCGCGTACGTCACCCCTGCCGCTCCGGCTCCACGTCCAGGCCGGTGCAGGCCAGCTCCCCGCCCACGTCCGCACACGCCTCCACGCCCCGTGGCGAGGTCACCGACAGCATCGGGCTGCTGTCGCCGGCGGAGTCGTCCGCCGGATAGCTGGCCGACAGCACGTCCTGCCCGGCCCGCACCGACACCTCATGGGCCCGGGGTGACCGCAGTCGAACCTCCGACCAGGCGGTTCTGCAGGCGGGCGAGTAGTGCAGCCGCACGGTGTAGACGGGGCCGGTGACCGTGCTGGTGGTCCGCGCGTCCCGGGCGCACGCCGACGCGTCGGGCAGTTCGCCCTGGCAGGTCCGGCCGTGACAGCGGGGCGCCGCCGACAGGGTCTGGGCGGCGGGGGCGGTGCCCGGCCGCGCGGACAGGGCGACAGCGGCGGCGGCCACCGCCGTCGCCGCGCCGCACAGTGCCAGCACGGAGAGCGGAAGCCAGGAAGGAAGCCACGACGGGAGCCGCCCGGGAGGCCAGGGCGCGAGCCGGCCGAGCCGCCGCCTGGGCCCGGCTGCCTCGGGCGCGGCCGAGGGCGGGGGCGTCTCGGCCGCCTCCCACAGCGTCAGTACGGCTGCCGGGTCGGCGCCGGCGAGCCGGCAGAGCGCCTCCACGGCCGGCCTCGGCGGCGGCGTGCCGCCGGACAGATAGCGGTGCCACGCGGACTTGCTGTAGGGGGTGCGCGCGGCCAGCGCCGCCAGGCTCAGCCCCGTCCGGTCCTTGAGCTCGCGCAGTCCCACCACCAGAGGCTCGTCCGGCGTTGTCGGTGCTTGGGGGTGCCGCATCGTGCGTCCTCGACTCCCTTTCCGCTATGGGCGGTTTCGCCCCTGTTGCCGGAATGGCTTCCCACGAGTGCTGCGACTGCAACACGCGATGAGGTAGGAGGAAGGTGAGGCGCGAAAATACCGAAGGCCCGTTCGGGGGTCGTCGAACGGGCCTTCGGTGACTGGGTGGTGCCGCGGTGCCGCGCCGTCAGCACCAGGGCAGGGCGCGGCCGGCGCGCACGTAGTGCGCCGAGACGTAGCCCGCGTGGTGCCGCAGCCGGTACCAGATGCGGTCGCCGTGCACCGCGGAGCCGAGCGTCTTGCAGGTGAGCCCCAGGATCCGGCCCGGGCGCCGGTGGCCGATCACCCGGTAACCGGTGCCCGGACCCGAGCGGACGTTCAGCCGGGCGTGCCGGGTGGCGACGCGACCGGTGGCGGGCGTGACGAGGCGGTACGTCACCCGCTCCCCGGCGAGGCGGTACTGCAGGCGGTACGGCGCCGCGCCGGTGGTGATGCGGAAGGTGATCGTCCGCGGGGCGAATCGGTACGCCGCTCCCCGGTGTGCGAAGCGGCCGGTGCGGTACAGGCGGTGCGCGTGGTGCCTGCGGAGGTGGAAGCGGTACTCGGTGTACCCGCGGTGGTGGTGGGCGTCGTACTGGCTGACGGCGCCGGGCGCCGGGCGCAGGGCGGTGGCCTCGGCCGCGGTGGCGCCGGCCGCGGTGGGCAGCAGCACGAGCACCGCGACCGCGGCCAGCAGACCGCTCTTGAGAGTCCGTCGGATCATGGCAACCTCCGGCTGTCGTTCTCGTGATCACGAGCAGCGATCACGACAGCCAGCGTTTCCGTGACGGGCCGTCAGGATGCCGTCCCGCTGTCCCCGGGGACGGGCGGGACGTCCCGCGGGACGGGCGTGCGGGCTGCGGCTCGGGCCCCGCTGGTCGGCGGGGCGGGCGCGTGCCACCGTCCTTCCCGTCCGGGCGGAGATCCGGGCGATGCGTCAGAGCGTCTCGGCGAAGACGACGGTCCGCTCCTTCAGCAGCGGGAACACCGTTCCCCGGATCAGCTCCGCGAAGTGCTCCGTCTCCTTGTGCGCCTCGAAACCGGCGCGGTCCCTGTAGCGCTCGTACACCATGAACGCCCCCGGCCGGTCGACGACCTCGTGCGCCTCGTACGCGAGGTTCGCGGGTTCCGACGACGCCAGTTCGCGCATCTTGCGCAGCGCGTCGCGCACGGTGTCGGCGTCGGTGGGGTCGCACTGGTACTGGGCTACGGCGGCGAAGGCCATGGAATGCTCCGGTCTGCGAGACGGTGGTAGTGGCGCCGATTCCAGCAGCTTCCGCCGGTGAGCGGCCTGTGCGACACGCGCCGGACGGCCGCGGGCGCGGTCCGTCGGCCGGTGGGCGGGGGAAGTCCCGTGCGCCGGTGGCCATGGCGTCCGTGAGCCGTACGCGCGTCCGGCACGTCGGCTGCCGGGCCCGTCGGTACGAGTGGCTGTCGGCGCCGGCCGGCGTGCCGGTGGACCGGGTGGCGGTCGCCTTGCTGCGGCAGGTCGCCGTTTCCCGACCGCTGCGGCCGGGGCGGCCGGCGCAGCGCGTGGTGAGCGCGGGTCCGGTGGTGGTCCGGCAGGGGGCGCGGAACCAGCAGCCGCAGGGGGCCGGCCGCGTCAGGCGCGTCCCGCACCTCACGTGCAGCCTGACACCCGCGTGTTCGGCAATGGGTCACCCCCGCGCCTACCGTCCAGTAATATCCGGCGGCAGGTCACCAGAGGAGGAACCGTGCCCCGGTCCGAACGCTCACCCCTGCTGCTCGCCGGCCTGCTGGCCGCGGCGGGGGTCGCCCACTTCGCCGCCCCGCGGCGCTTCGACGCCATCGTTCCGCGCGCGTTGCCGGGCTCGCCCCGGACATGGACGTACGGCAGCGGGGCCGTGGAGCTCGCCCTGGCGGCCGGGATCGCCGCGCCACGGACGCGCGCGGTCGCCGCCAAGGCGGCAGCGGCCTTCTTCGTCGGAGTCTTCCCGGCGAACGTGCAGATGGCCGTGGACTGGCGGCACCGGCCCGCGTCGCTGCGGACCGCCGCCCTCGCACGGCTGCCCCTGCAGGTGCCCCTGGTGCTGTGGGCGCGGGGAGTCGCACGGAACGAGGAGGGACGGTCGTGACGGAACGCATCGAGGTCGGGGACAAGGTCGAGGACTTCGCCCTGCCCGACGAGACCGGCACCCCCCGCCGGCTCAGCGAGCTGCTGGCCGACGGGCCGGTGGTGCTCTTCTTCTACCCGGCCGCGCTCACCCCGGGCTGCACCGCGGAGGCCTGTCACTTCCGCGACCTCGCCACCGAATTCGCCGCCGTGGGCGCCCGGCCCGTCGGCATCAGCGGCGACAGCGTGGACAAACAGCAGGAGTTCACCGGCCGGCACGGCCTCGGCATGCCGCTGCTCTCCGACGCCGACGGCACGGTCCGCGAGCGCTTCGGCGTCCGGCGCGGTTTCTCCCTCGCCCCCACCAAGCGCGTCACCTTCGTGATCGCCCGGGACCGCACGGTGCTGGAGATCGTCCGCAGCGAACTGCGCATGAACACCCACGCCGACCGGGCACTGGAGGCTCTGCGCGCCCACCAGGGCTGATCGACTCCGGCCCGCGCCGACCGGGCCGGAGCGTCCCCGTGCTTGATGTACCGGGGCAATCGGAACATCCTTGGGCGTATGAAGCATGGCGCCGCCGTGGCGGTCATCGATGCCCTGGGCACCGTGACCGCATGGAGCGAAGGCGCGCGGCAGCTCACCGGCCGCCCCGCCGGGGACGTCGTGGGCCGGCCCGCCACCGAGCTGCTCGCCGGGCACGTCCCGGAGGACATTCTGACCGCCCGGGCCGGCACCGTCGCACTGCGTCACCGCGACGGCCACCGCGTCCAGGTGGCCCTCACCTTCTGTCCCGTCGCCGGAGCCGACGGTAAGCCCGGCGGGTTCGTCGTCACGGCCGGCGCCTCCGGCACCACCCTGGCCGCCGAGGCCTTCGAACAGGCCTCCATGTCCATGTCGGTCTTCGACCTCCAGCAGCGCTACCTGCGCGTGAACGGAGTCGCCGCGCAGGTGCTGGGTATCCCCGAGGACGCCCTCCTCGGCCGGCACTTCCCCGAGACCGTCGACGAGGCCGAGTACCACAGCGGCTTCCTGGAGCATCTGCGCCAGGTCGCCGAGACCGGGCAGCCGGTCCGCTACGAGAGCTTCGTCACCGGGCCCGCCCAGAGCCGGGAGCACGCCTGGAGCATCGAGATGTGGCCGCTGCGCGACGGCAGCGGCGAGCCGACGGCCGTGGCCCTCGCCGCCTTCGACAGCAGCGAGCAGTACTGGGCACGTCGTCGCCTGGCCCTGCTCAACGAGGCGGCCACCGCCATCGGCACCACCCTGGACGTGGTGCGCACCGCCGAGGAACTGATCGGCATCCTCGTCCCGAGGTACGCCGACTTCGCCGCCGTCGACCTCCTGGACTGGGTGCTCGGCGCGGACGAACCGCCGATGGTCGCCGACGACGGTGTCGTGCTGCACCGGGTCGCCCACGGCTCGACCCGCGAGGGCAACCCCGGCGCGGCCGCCCGCATCGGCGAGATCGATGTCTACCCGCCCGGCTCGCCGCCGGCCCGCGCCCTGAGGGAAGGGCACGTCGTGCTCAGCAAGGCCGGCGAGCCGGGCTTCGCCGAGTGGCTCGCCGAGCGCAACGCCCGCTCACCCGAGGGCCGCCCGTACCGCGAGGGCGTCCACTCCTTGATCGCCATGCCCCTCCGAGCCCGCGGCACCACCCTCGGTGTCGCGGTCTGCGTCCGCAAGGCCCACCCCCACGACTACGTCCCCGACGACGCCGTCTTCGCCGAGGAGCTCGGCAGCCGCGCCGCCGTCTGCATCGACAACGCCCGCCGTTTCGCCCGCGAACGCAGCACCGCGCTCGCCCTGCAGCACAGCCTGCTGCCGAGCGGCCTGCCCGGGCAGGCCGCGGTCGAGGTGGCCCACCGGTATCTGCCCTGCGGATCGCTGGCCGGCATCGGTGGCGACTGGTTCGACGTCATCCCGCTCTCGGGGGGCCGGGTCGGCCTGGTCGTGGGCGACGTGGTCGGCCACGGCATCCAGTCGTCGGCCACCATGGGCCGCCTGCGGACGGCCGTACGCACCCTCGCCGACGTCGACCTGCCGCCCGACGAACTCCTCACCCACCTCGACGACCTGGTCACCCACCTGGCCGCCGAGGACAGTCGCGAGGAGATCGCCGAACTCGGCGCCACCTGCCTGTACGGCGTGTACGACCCCGTCTCACGGCGGCTCGGCCTGGCCGCGGCCGGCCACCCCGCCCCGGCCGTCGTCCTGCCGGGCGGCACCCCCGAGTTCGTGCCCATGAGCGCCGGACCACCCCTGGGCGTCGGCGGGCTGCCGTTCGAGGCGACGGAACTGGAACTGCCCGAGGGCTCCGTCCTCGCGTTCTACACCGACGGCCTGCTCGAGGACCGCGACCGGGACCCCGACGGATCCACCGAGGAACTGCGCCGGGCCCTCGGCGCACCCGCCGACTCCCTGGGGGCGCTGTGCGACGGCGTCCTCAAGGCCCTGCTGCCCGAGCAGCCCGGCGACGACGTCGCCCTGCTGCTCGTGTGCACCCGCGCCCTCGGCGCCGACCGCGTCGCCACCTGGGACGTCCCGCCCGACCCCGCCGAGGTCGCCGCCTTCCGGCAGGCGGCCGGCGAGCAGCTGACCGCCTGGGGGCTGGACGAGGCCGCCTTCGTCACCGAACTCGTCGTCAGCGAGCTCGTCACGAACGCCATCCGCTACGGTGAACCGCCCATCCAGCTGCGGCTGATCCGCGACCGCGCGCTCATCTGCGAGGTCTCCGACGCCAGTTCCACCTCACCACACCTGCGCCGGGCCCACGCCTACGACGAGGGCGGCCGCGGACTGCTGCTGGTCGCCCAGCTCACCCAGCGCTGGGGCAGCCGGCAGACGGGCCGCGGCAAGACGATCTGGGCCGAGCAGGCGCTGCCCGCCGGCTGATCACTGGAACGGGCGACCTGCTTCAACCACGCCGTGGAGCTCTCGGGACGGGGTGTCGCCGCGAACACAGAGGCAGCGCGGGCGAGCCGGGGCCGGAGCCCGGTGAGGCACCGCATGCGTACGGCTCTGCGTGCCGCCGTCGCCGGCGCGCTGGCCGTCGCCACCGCTCTGGCCTGCGGCACCGCCCGGGCGCCCCGACCGGGGGCCGGACGCGACGGCGCGGATCGGTCCGGACGGGGAGCCACCGAGCCGCCGAAGACCGCGGCCGGCCGGGTCGCCGAGCAAGGCGCGGCCGGGGGCCCCGGTCATGCCGCCGGGCGCTCCCGGACCACGTCCCGCGGCCGCTTGTCCTCGCGCAGCCCCAGGAAACGGGGATGCCGCAGCATCCCGTCCCTGGTCCACTCGGTGAACCCGATCTGCGCGACGAGCTCCGGCTCCACCCAGCGGGCGCGCGCCTCGCGCACGGCACCCGAGAACGGCGCGGTGTCACGGCGAAGCCCGTCCAGCCGCTCGCGCAGCGCCAGCAGGGTGGGCCGGTCGAAACCGGTGCCGGCCTTCCCGGCGTAGCGCAACCGGTCACCCTCGTAGTGGCCGAGCAGCAGCGCCCCAGTCCGACCCGGCTGCCCGCGGGTTCGGTGAAGCCGCCGATCACGAACTCCTGCCCCTGTGCGCACTTCAGCTTCAGCCAGTCCGGGGACCGGCGTGTCCGGTACGGTCCGCCGGCCCGCTTGGCGATCAGTCCCTCCCAGCCCCGGCCGCAGGCCTCGGCCAGCAGCTCGGCGCCGCCCTCGTTGCGATGCGGGGTCAGCCGCAGCGGGGCGCGAAAGGAGAGCGCCCGGCGCAGCAGCGACTTGCGGACGCGCAGCGGCAGTCGACGGGTGTCGTGGCCTTCCAGGCGCAGCAGGTCGAAGAGGTAGTAGGTCACCGCCACCCCGGACGCCTCGATGTCCCGGCGCCGGGTCAGTCCCATCCGCCGCTGCAGCCGCGCGAAGTCGGTACGGCCGCCGGTGAACGCGACGACCTCGCCGTCCACCGTGAAGTCGGCGCACTCCTGGGCCTCGAGCGCCTCCATGATCTCCGGATAGGTCTCGTTCAGCCGCTGGCCCGTGCGCGACAGCAGCCGCACCCGGTCGCCCTCGCGGACCGCCAGCAGCCGGACGCCGTCCAGCTTCCGCTCGAACAGCCAGCCCTCACCGAACTCCCGCCGGTCGCTGAGCGTGGCCAGCATCGGGGCCGCGGCGAGCTCCGCGCCCGGCGCGGCCGCGCTCAGCGACTCCCGCCGGCCCGCCGGCAGCGAGTCCAGCAGCGACTCCACCGCGGATCACTGCCCGCCGTCGGCCGCGACCTGGGCGAGGGTACGTCCGGTGCGCACCGAGCGGGCCCGCCGGGGATCCGGAGTGCCGTGCCCGTCCGGCCGCGCCGGGCCCTTGCGCACCAGCAGCCAGGCCTCCTCCTCGTCCGCGCCGCCGCGGAAGCGGGTGAGCGCGTACTCCCCGTGCAACTTGCTCCCGTGCAGCCGGAACGTGGCGTGCCCGCGCTCCAGGGACTCGGCGAACTCCACCGGGCGGCCCCGCCGGTCGTGGCTGAGCGGCTCATAGGTGCCGTGATCCCACACGATCACCGTGCCGCCGCCGTACTCGCCCTTCGGGATCACGCCCTCGAAGTCCTCGTACTCCAGCGGATGGTCCTCGGTCGGCACGGCCATCCGCTTGTCCGCGGGGTCGGTGGACGGGCCCTTCGGAATGGCCCAGGACCTCAGGACGTCGTCGACCTGCAGCCGGAAGTCGAAGTGCATCCGCCGCGCGTCGTGGATCTGAACCACGAAACGCGGCTCGTGGCCCGCGGCGCGGGACTCGCGCCCCGACGGTTCGCGGGTCCGCTCGAAGTCGCGCTTGCCGTGGTACGTCCGCAGCCGGTCCTCCGCTGCCACCTGCGGCTCCTTCCGTGCGTCCGGCTCACGGGGTCCGGGTACCCCGCGCCGGGTCCTTCAGCCCGCGATGCCGTCCAGCTCGGCGACCGCCTCTTCCGGCAGCACCAGGGAGGCGGCGGTGATGTTCTCCCGCAGATGCTCCGGCGAGGAGGTGCCGGGGATGAGCACGATGTTCGGCGACCGCCCCAGCAGCCAGGCCAGCGCCACCTGCTGGGGCGAGACCTCCAGCCGGGCGGCCACCTTCGCCAGGGTCTCGGACTGCAGCGGGGTGAAACCGCCGAGCGGGAAGTACGGCACGAAGGCGATGCCCGCGGCCGCCGTGCGCTCCACCAGGGCGTCGTCCTGCCGGTTGGCCAGGTTGTACAGGTTCTGCACGGTCACCACGGGCGCGATCGCCAGAGCCTCGTCCAGTTGGGCGGCGGTCACCGTGCTGAGCCCCAGGTGCCGGATCAGCCCTCGTTCGCGCAGCTCGGCCAGCGCCCCGAACTGGTCGGCCAGCGAGTCGTCGTTGGGGGTGTCCACGTCGCCCACCCGCAGGTTGACGACGCCGAGCGACTCCACGCCGAGGTTCCGCAGGTTGTCGTACACCTGCGCCTTGAGGTCCTCGGGGTGCCGCGACAGGATCCAGCTGCCGTCGGCTCCCCGGCGGGCGCCGACCTTGGTGACGATGTGCAGCTCCTCGGGATAGGGGTGCAGGGCCGCCCTGAGAAGCTCGTTGACGACCACCGGGCCGTAGAAGTCGGCAGTGTCGATGTGCGTGATCCCCGCCTCCACCACCGCGCGGAGCACCGCCACCGCCCGGTCGCGGTCCTTCGGCGGGCCGAAGACATGCGGCCCTGCCAACTGCATGGCGCCGTACCCGATGCGGGTCAGGGTCAGGCCGTCGGCCGGGGTGATGGTGCCGCCGAGCTGTGCGGTCATGTCGTACCTCTCAGGATGATGATCGGATGTCCGTGGCCGCCGGTCCTGACGGCGGCCACGCAGTCCACCCTGCGCCCCTCGCACCCGCCGTCGCAGTACCCCGGTGATCCTGGGACTGACAGGGCCAGTCACCGCCGGCCGGGCGGCCGTACGGTGGCCCCATGGACCGATCGAACGCGCTCGGCGAGTACCTGCGCGCACGCCGGGCGCTGGTGCGGCCCGAGGACGTCGGGCTGCCCCGCGGCGGCCTGCGCCGGGTGCCGGGGCTGCGCCGCGAGGAGGTCGCGATGCTGGCCGGCATCAGTTCCGACTACTACCTGCGGCTGGAGCAGGGCCGTGACCGCAATCCGTCCGTGCAGGTCCTGGAGGCCATTGCGGGCGTCCTGCGGCTCGACGCCGACGCCAGGGCCCACCTGGTGGGACTTGCGCAGGACCGGCCCGGCCCGGCGCAGCGGTCCCGACAGCGCACGCGCCAGGTGCCGGCGAGCCTGCTCCAGCTGATCGACGGCTGGCCGCGCAACCCCGCCTATGTGCAGAACCGGTACACCGACTGCCTGGCCGCCAACGCCCTCGCCACCGCGCTCACCCCGAACTACCGGCCCGGAGTGAACCTTCTGCGCGCCGTCTTCCTCGACCCCGCCGAGCGCGAGCTGCGCCGTGACTGGGAGGACCTCACCGAGGAGGGCGTGGCCGCGCTGCGCTCCGAGGCCGGGGCGGACGCCGACGACCCGCGGCTGCGCGACCTGGTCGGCGAGCTGTCGCTGCGCAGCGAACGCTTCCGCGCCCTGTGGGCCCGCCACGAGGTGCGGCCCCGGCGCGGCCGGGTCAGCCATCTGGCCCACCCGCAGGTCGGCGAGCTCGACCTGCAGTCGACCAAGCTGTCCGTGGACGGCACCGACGGACTCACCCTGGTCGTCTTCCACGCCGAGCCCGGCAGCCGCAGCGCCGAGCTGCTGGACATCCTCGGCAGCCTCGCCGCGCCGCCCGGAACCGACGGCACCCGGCACGGCGGCGCGCAGCAGCGGATCGAGGAAGAGTAGCGACCCGCCGAGGCCCGCAGGCCTCAGAACTCCTCGTGCCGCTCGGGGTCCCCGCCGAGCCGCCGAGGGGCGCGGCGGGCGATCGCCGCCAGCTGGTCGGAGTCCAGCTCGAAGCCGAAGACGTCCAGGTCGGCGCGCTGCCGGCCAGGGTCGGCCGACTTCGGGACGGGCAGCGCACCGACCTGGAGGTGCCAGCGCAGCAGCACCTGCGCCGGAGTCACCCCGTGGGCCGCGGCGACCTCCGCGACGGCCCGGTCCGCCAGCAGGTCACTGCCCCGGCCCAGCGGGCTCCAGCTCTCGGTCACGATGCCTTTGTCCGCGTGGAAGGCGCGCAGCTCCTCCTGCGGGAACAGCGGGTGCAGCTCGATCTGGTTCACCGAGGGCAGTACCCCGGTCTCTTTCTCCAGCCGCGTGATGTGCTCGGGGGTGAAGTTGGAGACGCCGATCGAGCGGACCAGTCCGTCCTCGCGCAGCTTGATCATCGCCTTCCAGGAGTCGACGTACTTGCCGACCCGGGGATTGGGCCAGTGGATCAGATACAGGTCGACGTACTCCAGGCCGAGCCGCCGCCGGGAATCCTCGAAGGAGGCGAGCGTCTGCTCGTAGCCGTGGTGGCGGCCGGGCAGCTTGGTGGTCACGACCACCTCCTCGCGCGGCACGGCGCTGCCCGCGACGGCCCGCCCGACACCGGTCTCGTTGCGGTAGTTCGTGGCCGTGTCCACGAGCCGGTAACCCAGGTCGAGCGCGGAGCGTACGGCCTGCTCGGCGGCCGTGTCGTCCAGCGGCCAGGTGCCGAGGCCGATGGCGGGGATCGTCGTACCGTCGTTGAGCGTGTGCGCCGGAATGCCGTTCACGATGGGACCTTCCCTCGACTGTGTCGTCCTCCCAGCCTCATGGATGAGGCGAGCGGTGATCAACCGGGCGGGGAGTTCGCCGTGCGCCGGCCCGGATGCCACGATCTGACGAGGAGCCGGTTCGGACGTTCGGACGAGCATCGGAGCGCGCATGACGACGCACAGGGCCACCGCGGACAACACCGGGCAGGTCGCGGGCGTGGAGGTGAGGCCGGTCGCCGGCCACATCGGAGCCGAGATCACCGGTGTCGACCTCGCCGGACCGCTGGACGACTCCGTGGTGGCCCTGATCCGGCAGGCCGTGCTGCGCTGGAAGGTGGTGTTCTTCCGGGGGCAGGAACTCGACCACGCCGGGCACGTCGCCTTCGCCCGCCGCTTCGGTGAGCCCGTCGTCCTCGGCCGGCGGGGAAGCGCCTCACCTGCGGACGTCCCCGAGGTGGAGACCACCGCCGACCGGCTGGAACTGGGCAGCCGGTTCGGGATGGACCACGAGGAGTGGCTGCGGCGGCGCCGGCACAGCCTGCTGCGCGGCTGGCACTGCGACCACGGCGCCAGGATCGACCCGCCGGCCGCGACCGTCCTGCGGGCCGAGACCGTCCCTCCGTACGGCGGCGACACCACCTGGGCCAACCTGGCAGCCGCCTACGCCGGTCTCTCGGCTCCGGTCCGGGCCTTCGTGGACGGGCTGCGCGCCGAACACCGGCTCGGCGTGGGCTACCAGCCCCGGCCCGGCGACGACGCGTATCTGCGCCATCTGCTCGACCACCAGGTCGCCTCCGTGCACCCACTGGTCCGGGTACACCCGCAGACCCGGGAGCGCGTGCTCTTCGTCAACGGCTACTACCTGGACCAGATCACCGACGTCTCCCGCCCGGAGAGCGCGGCGCTGCTGGAGATGCTCCTGGAGCAGGCCGTGCGCCCCGAGTACACCGTCCGCTTCCGCTGGGAGCCGGGGAGTGTCGCCTTCTGGGACAACCGGGCCACCATCCACCTCGCCCCCGGTGACAACGCCCACCTGGGCTTTCCCCGGATCATGCACCGGGTGATGCTCGCGGGGGAGGTGCCGGTCGGGGTGGACGGCAGGCGGTCGGAGGCGCTGGTGGGCACGGAGCCTGGCCGCTGGTGAGACAGGGCCTCCGGTCCCCTGCGCGCCTGCCGCCGGCAGCGACGGCGGCGCGACGGTCCGATCGGCACACGGCGTGCCGAGCCGTCCCCGGCCGGTGGGGCCGGTGGGGCCGCGGGGCCGGTGCCGGGCCGTCGGCGAGCGTACTCGGCCGGGCCCGCGGCACCGGCGGCCGCAGGTCAGCCCGCCGGCCGCCAACCCAGTGCCGGGCCCAGCTTCGTCGCCATGTCCGTCAGGATCTGGACGTAGTCCTCGGGCTCGAAGGTGAACGGCAGCGCGAACGCCACCTCGTCCACCTCACGGAACGCGGCGTGGGCGCACAGCCGTTCGGCGATCTCCTGCGAGGTGCCGACCAGGTCCGGCGCGAACAGCAGCCGAGCCGGTCCCTGCGGAGAGGCCGTGCGGGGCAGGCGCTTCGCCGCGTACGCCTCGTACCTGGCGCACTGCTCCGGGCTGGCGGAGTCGGTGGGTATCACCACCAGCCCGTGCGAGACCCGGGCCGCCTCGCCGTCGGGGTGACGGGCGCGGAACTCCCTGATGTGGGAGAGCTGGATCTCGGCGAAGTCCCAGGGCCCGCCGGGCTCTTCCGCCTTGACGACGCTGCTGGTCAGGAAGTTCATGCCCTGCTCGCCCGCCCAGCGCGCCGAGCCGAGGCTGCCGCCGCCGTACCACATGCGCCGGCCGAGGCCGGGGGAGTGCGGCTGGACCACGTCCGAGGTGAACTCGACGTGCGGCTGCCGCCGCACGGCCCCGACTCCCTCGGCCCCTGCGAAGGCGCTCGCGGGCTTGCCTCGCACCAGGTCCAGCAGCCGGCGCACCCGCTCGTAGCCGAAGTCCTCGGCGTCGGCCGTGTCCGGGTAGAGGGCATCCCTGATCTGCTCGAAGTGCATCGGCGGGCCCACGCTGACGCCCGGGTTGAGCCGGCCTTTGGACAGGACGTCCACCGTCGCCAGGTCCTCGGCGAGACGCAGCGGGTTCTCCCAGCCGAGCGGGGTCACCGCGGTGCCCAGTTCGATGCGGCGGGTGCGCTGGGAGGCGGCGGCCAGGACCGCGACCGGGGAGGAGATGCCGTACTGCAGATGGCGGTGGCGCAGCCAGGCGCTGTCGAAGCCCAGCCGCTCGGCCAGTTCGATGATCTCCAGAGTGGACTCGTGGCCCCGGGCGGGGTCCGCCGGGTCGAACAGGCCGATGGTGAGGAAACCCAGTTTGCGCAGCGGGCGGGCGGTGGACGGCACGGGTTCCTCCAGTGGTCG
Source organism: Streptomyces sp. NPDC046759 (assembly GCF_040645475.1). NCBI lineage: Bacteria > Bacillati > Actinomycetota > Actinomycetes > Kitasatosporales > Streptomycetaceae > Streptomyces > Streptomyces sp. NPDC046759. The sequence continues at coordinate 33,150 of NZ_JBEYYJ010000051.1, forward strand.
TACGTCGCTCTGCCTCCGATTCTGGCAGGGCGGTGTGACAACCGTGTGATCACTTCAGCGGAATGACGACCTCGTCCTCCACGGGCGGATCGACCTCCTGCGTCCGGTTGCCGGTCGCGGCGAAGCAGCGCAGCCGGACCGCCCCGGGGGCGACGTCCAGCCGGAGGAAGGACTTGAAGAACGGCGGGCTGTAGGTCGCCGAGCCGGGCGAGAAGAGCTGGGTGTACATCTTGCGCACGGGCAGCCGGACCCGGGATGTACGGTCCGGGCGGCCGCCGGTGCCGAGGAGGCTCGCGACCAGGCGGGCGCGCCGGGTGAGCCGGGTGTCCGGGCCGGGCTTGCGCCCCGGTTCGATGCCGAGGCGTTCGGCGACGACCGCGGTCGCCTCGGCCTCGGTCAGGGTGAAGAAGCGGCGCAGCCGCAGCCGGTGGCCGTACAGACGGCTGTAGAAGGCCAGTGAGTCGCCGCGCAGCGGATAGCAGCGGAACTCCCGCTCGGTGACGCCCGCGACCGACACGCGCGGGATGGTGTGCGTGGCGTGCATGAACGCTCCGCCGCCGCCCGCGACCACGTACTGGATGAGGCGGCCGTCCACGTCGACCGGATAGCGCTGGTAGTTGTGGATGTCGCCGCCGATCGCGGCCACGTAGTGGTGATCCGGGTCCCGGACGACGTCGTCCACCGTCCCGCCGCCCTCGATCGCGCACGGGTGGTGCTCCCCGTCCACGTACAGCGGTGATCCGGTGATCAGGATCTTCGGCTTCGGCCCCCGGGACACCTCGCGCAGCCAGGCGCCCTGTTCGGCGTCGATCGTGCCCAGCAGACCGGTGTCGATGCCGACGATCCGCAGCGGACCCGCGTCGATCGCCCAGTACGGCCCCGGCTGCACGGCCTGTTGGCCCGGCGCCGGCCGCAGCTCCCGTGCGGCGGCGAGCCGTTGCTCGTCGGCAGGCCGGGGCCGGTGCCACAGCAGGGCGCGCCACCAGGCGCGGCCGAGCGGGCGGGGCCGGGGGCCGGGGCCGAGCGGCGGGGTGTCGGCGCAGAAGACGCGCATGAAGGCGCCGAGGTCCTCGTACCAGTCGTGGTTGCCGGGTATCGCGTAGATCGGCGCCGGATAGTCGCGGTACGGGCGGAAGAACTTGTCGCCGTAGTCGTCGGCGCTGCCGACCGGGTAGATCACGTCGCTCGCGATCACCGCGAAGTCCGTGTCCCGGCCCACCTTCAGAAAGCCGGGAACGACGGCGTACTGGGAGTCGTCCCCCTCTCCGGTGTCCCCGACGACCATGAAGGAGAACCGGTCGGCGACCTCACGCCGGATCACCTTGTCCACGGGCGCCCCGGCCGCCCGGCGGCGCGCCACCCAGCGGTCGCGGGTACGGCCGGTCGGGTCACCGAACCAGGACGCCAGCACGCCGTTGCGGGCGGCCCACAGCGTCCGCGGGTTCAGCCACGACAGCTTCTCGACGTGGTCCGGCATCAACTGCTTGTAGAGGCCGGGCTCGGCCGATCCCCAGCCGGCGCCCTGTGCGGTATCGCGAGAGGAGTCAGACACACCGTGCACGGTAACAACGCGCCGGCCAGGGGCGCTTGGCGGGGCCCGGCCGTGACCAGGGCCCACTTGTGGGGGCGTGCCGGTACGCTGTGGAGCTGCCTGAAGAGGGGTCGACCATGGAACTCGCCTTCTCCGGCCGGGTCGTGGAGTGGCGCGGGCCGGCGCCGTACTACTTCGTCGCCGTGCCCGACGCGGAGTCCGCCGACATCCGTGACGTCGCCGCGGTTGCCAGTTACGGCTGGGGCGTGATCCCGGTCGAGGCCAGGATCGGCGGCACCGCCTTCACCACGTCCCTCTTCCCCAAGGACGGCGGGTACGTGCTGCCGCTCAAGAACGCCGTGCGCCGACCGGAGGGGCTCGCGCCGGACGACGAGGTGACGGTGGCGATGACCGTGCGTCTGTGAGGCCCGGGGCACCGGGAGCCGCTGCTCCTCAGGCCGGGTTCAGCCCGCCGTCGAGCGGGATGACCTCGCCGGTGAGACAGGTGCTCGCGATCACGGACGCCACCAGGTCGGCCACGTCGGCCGGCCGGGCCGGGCGGCGCATGGGCGCGCGCTCACGCCACAGTTCGTGCGCGTGGGTCCAGTCCTTCGTCATGGCCGTGTCGACGAGCCCCGGCGCCACCGCGTCGCCCCGCACGCCGGGCGCGAGCGCGGCCGCGAGCAGCCGGGTGACGTGGTTCCTCTCACGGCCTCACCGGCATAGGGAAAACCCTCGAATGACCTCCTTATGACTGACATGTTCGGGACAAGGCTGGAATCCTTCCTCCACGCACTGCACATCCCCGGTGTGTTCACGGATCACGGTCCCGCACAGCTCAGCTCACCCGGGCAGCAGACCCGTCTGCCCGTCTGTCACCGGTCGCGACCCGGCGACCGCAGCAGGAGGAGTACGAGTGAGACCCCACAGACGCTTTCCCCACAAGCGCGCCACGGTCGGAGCCGCCCTGGTCTCGACCGCGGCCTTCCTCGCCGTCGGCATCCAGTCCGTCCCGGCCAGCGCCAAACCCGTCGCCGCGCACCCCAGCCCGCTGCGCACCGGAGGCCTGGAGACCAAGCTCAGCCCGGCGCAGCACCAGGCGCTGATCAGGAGCGCCCAGCAGAAGACCGACGCGACCGCCCGCACCCTCGGCCTCGGCGCGAAGGAGAAGCTGGTCGTCAAGGACGTCGTCAAGGACAACGACGGCACCCTGCACACACGGTACGAGCGCACCTACGCGGGCCTTCCCGTCCTCGGCGGCGACCTCATCGTGCACACTCCGCCCGCCTCCCTGGCCGCGGGCACCGTGAGCACCACGTACAACAACAAGCACAAGATCCAGGTCGCCTCCACCACCGCGGCCTTCGCCAAGTCGGCCGCCGAGTCCAAGGCCCTCAAGACCGCGAAGTCCCTCGCCGCCGAGAAGCCCACCGCCGACAGCGCGCGCAAGGTGATCTGGGCCGGCAGCGGCACCCCGAAGCTCGCCTGGGAGACGGTGATCGGCGGCTTCCAGGACGACGGCACCCCCAGCCGGCTGCACGTCATCACCGACGCCATGACCGGCAAGGAGCTGTACCGGTACCAGGCGATCGAGACCGGTGTGGGCAACACCCACTACAGCGGGCAGGTCACGCTGACCACGACGCAGTCCGGTTCGACGTACACGCTGACCGACGGCGCGCGCGGCGGTCACAAGACGTACAACCTGAACCACGGCAGCTCGGGTACCGGGACGCTGTT
>NZ_JBEYYJ010000052.1:0-31671 GCF_040645475.1 Streptomyces sp. NPDC046759
AACGCTCGGCTGGGAAACCCCAGCCGAGCGCCTGCATAAACTGCTCGCGGCCTGATCAACACGACCACGTGTTGCGACGACCCCTAGAAACCGCCCTCGGGGTGCCGGGCCCTCCTCACTGCTTACCGACGTGCGTCAGTGGGCGTGACCGTGGCCGTGGCCCGCGGCGGCCGGCTCTTCCTCTTCCTTCTTCTCCACGACCAGGGTCTCGGTCGTGAGCAGCAGGGAGGCGATGGAGGCGGCGTTCTCCAGGGCCGAGCGGGTGACCTTCACCGGGTCGATGACACCGGCCTTGACCAGGTCGCCGTACTCGCCGGTGGCGGCGTTGTAGCCCTGCCCCTTCTCCAGGTCCTTGACCTTGGAGACGATGACGTAGCCCTCCTGGCCGGCGTTCTCGCCGATCCAGCGCAGCGGCTCGACCACGGCGTTGCGGACGACCGCGACACCGGTGGCCTCGTCGCCGGTCTTGTCGAGGTTGCCCTCGAGGACCTTGGAGGCGTGGACCAGGGCGGAGCCACCACCGGAGACGATGCCCTCCTCGACCGCGGCGCGGGTCGCGGAGATGGCGTCCTCCAGACGGTGCTTCTTCTCCTTCAGCTCCACCTCGGTGGCGGCGCCGACCTTGATCACACACACGCCGCCGGCCAGCTTCGCGAGGCGCTCCTGGAGCTTCTCGCGGTCCCAGTCGGAGTCCGTGTTCTCGATCTCGGCCTTGATCTGCGCGACGCGGCCGGTGAGGTCCTCCTGCTTGCCGGCACCCTCGACGATCGTGGTGTCGTCCTTGGTGACGGTGACGCGGCGGGCGGAGCCGAGCACGTCGATGCCGACCTGGTCGAGCTTGAGGCCGACCTCCTCGGAGATGACGGTGGCACCGGTGAGGATGGCCATGTCCTGCAGCATCGCCTTGCGGCGGTCGCCGAAGCCGGGGGCCTTCACCGCGACGGCGTTGAAGGTGCCGCGGATCTTGTTGACGACCAGGGTCGACAGGGCCTCGCCCTCGACGTCCTCGGCGATGATCAGCAGCGGCTTGGAGGAGCCGGCCTGGATGACCTTCTCCAGCAGCGGCAGCAGGTCCTGGATGGAGCTGATCTTGCCCTGGTTGATGAGGATGTACGGGTCGTCGAGGACGGCCTCCATGCGCTCCTGGTCCGTCACGAAGTACGGCGACAGGTAGCCCTTGTCGAAGGCCATGCCCTCGGTGAAGTCCAGCTCCAGACCGAAGGTGTTGGACTCCTCGACGGTGATGACACCGTCCTTGCCGACCTTGTCCATCGCCTCGGCGATGAGCTCGCCGACCTGCTGGTCCTGGGCGGACAGCGCGGCGACGGCGGCGATGTCGGACTTCTCGTCGATCGGGCGGGCCGAGGCGAGCAGCTCGTCGGAGACGGCCTTGACGGCGGCGTCGATGCCCTTCTTCAGGGCGGCAGGGGAGGCGCCGGCGGCGACGTTCTTCAGGCCCTCGCGGACCAGCGCCTGGGCGAGCACGGTGGCGGTGGTGGTGCCGTCACCCGCGATGTCGTTGGTCTTGGTCGCCACCTCCTTCACCAGCTGCGCGCCGAGGTTCTCGTACGGGTCCTCGATCTCGACCTCACGGGCGATCGTGACACCGTCGTTGGTGATGGTGGGAGCGCCGAACTTCTTGTCGATGACGACGTTGCGGCCCCGGGGGCCGATCGTCACCTTCACCGTGTCGGCCAGCTTGTTGACGCCGCGCTCGAGGGCGCGACGGGCGTCCTCGTCGAACTTCAGGATCTTCGCCATGACAGCGGGAGCCCTCTCGGAAATCTGTTGGTGTAAAGACAACTGCGCCCCGGGCGCCCGGCTTCGTTATCGGTCGCGGGGGCCAGGGGCGCAGCTCAGGAGCAGAATGTGCTCGAGGTGATTACTTCTCGATGATCGCGAGCACGTCGCGGGCCGAGAGGACGAGGTACTCCTCGCCGTTGTACTTCACCTCGGTGCCGCCGTACTTGCTGTACAGGACGACGTCGCCGACCTTGACGTCGAGCGGAAGGCGCTCGCCGTTCTCGAAACGGCCCGGGCCCACGGCGAGGACGGCGCCCTCCTGGGGCTTCTCCTTCGCGGTGTCCGGGATGACCAGGCCAGAGGCGGTGGTCTGCTCGGCATCCAGCGGCTGGACCACGATGCGGTCCTCGAGCGGCTTGATGGCAACCTTGGAGCTGGTGGTCGTCACGATCCGACCTCCCCCTTCGGAGATCTCACGGGGTTAACTGTCTGAGGTGGCGACCAGGTCGATCCGTCGTCGCGGGTGCCGGACCTGCCCGTCGCTTTGTTGGCACTCTCCAGGGGGGAGTGCCAGACCCGAGACTATGACCGCAGTTAGCACTCGGTCAAGCGGAGTGCCAATGCCGTGCGGCGCGTCGGCCGACTTCGGCTACGGGCGCGGGCCGGCGAACGGTGCTCGCGGCCGGCTCTCCCCCCGAGCGGGTCACCGGAGCGCCCTACAGATAGTCCTCGAGCCGGCCCACCGTCAGCCCGCTGCGCTGCACCCTGCGCAGTACCCGCGCCGTACGGTCCCGCATGCTGCGGCCCGCCGTCTCGTCCGGGCCGACCAGGATGATGTCGCCGGGGCGAAGGCGGTGTGCGCCACGGGTGTAGACGAGGTCGGCCGGGGTCATCGCGGCGCGCCAGAGGACGACCGCGGAGATGCCGCAGTCGGCCGCCGCGCGCAGCGTGGTGGTGTCGTACGCGCCGTACGGCGGGCGCAGGAGGCGGGGGCGCAGGCCGAGGCGGGCGTCGAGCCTCTCCTGCTGGCCGCAGATCTCGGCGCGCTGCCCGGCATACGGAAGACCGGCCAGGGCGCGGTGGTCGAGGGTGTGGTTCTGGATGCCCGCGCCCAGCCGGTGCAGGCGGGCGAAGGGGCCGTAGCCGGGCCCGGCGACGCTGTCGGTGAGGAACATGCTGACCGGCAGCCGGAGTTCGCGGACCATGTCGGCGAAGCGGGGGTCCTGGTCGGCGCCGTCGTCGTAGGTGAGGAAGACGACCCGGTCGCGGGTGGGGATGTGGTCCACGACCCGGGGCAGCGTGCGGCCCGCGCCGGACGGGGTGAGCGGGAGGGCGCGGGCGGCGGGGCGCGGTGGCCGGGCCAGGGGCTCGGTCAGGCCCCAGCGGCGGTAGCTCTCGCCGGGGGCGGGGCCGTGCGGGCGCACTCCCTCGGCGGCCTTCTTGCCGAGGCGTTCGATGGGGTCGACGGACTGGGCGCAGCCGGCGAGGAGGAGGGCCGAGGCGAGGAGCGCGGCGACGTACCGGCCCGGGTGGCATGCGGAGCCCGCCTTGCCTCGCCCGGCCCCCGGCCTCACAGGTAGTCCTCCAGGCGGGCCACGGCGTAGCCCTCGCGGGTGACCTTGTCCAAGAAGCGGCGCATGTCGTCGACCATCGTGCCGTTCCAGTCGGAGCGGCCGCGGAAATGGGTGAGGACGATGTCCCCGCGGCGCATCTTCTGGTCGTCCTCGCGGTACTCCCAGTGGTCGACGTAGACCTCCTCGTTCCAGATCGGCGCGTACTTGATGCCGCAGGCCTTGGCGGCGACCAGGCTGTCCTGGTTGTAGTTGCCGTACGGGAAGCGCATGACGGTGGGCGCCCTGCCGAACTGCTTCTTCATGACGGCCTGCATGCCGCAGATCTCCTTCTTCTGATCCTCGTACGACAGACCGGGCAGGTAGGGGTGGTGGAGGGTGTGGTTGCCGAGCGTGTGGCCCAGGGACTGCATTCTGCGGAAGTAGGCGTAGTCGTCCTTGATCAGGTAATTGCTGAGGAACGCGGTGTACGGGATCTTCAGGTCCTGCATCATCCGCAGGAAGTGCGGGTCCTTCTCCGAACCGTCGTCGATCGTGAGGAAGACGATCTTCTGCTCGGTCGGGATCGTGGTGAAGACCGGGGGCAGGCCCCAGGCCTCCTGGTGGTCCACCTCGAAGCCGGGCCGGGCGGTGATCTTCGGTTTCTCCGCGGGCGGCGGCGGAGGGGTCAGCGGTACCCCGGCCAGGCCCCAGCGCCTGGCGGCGGCGACCAGGCGGGCGTGTTCGGCGGCCTGGCGGGCCTGGGGGCTCAGGACGTGGCGGCGCGGCGCGGGGGCGGGGCCGCCCAGGCCGGACGCGGGGCCGGGTGCCGGGCGGGTCTCGGCGGAGCCGGCACAGCCGGACAGGAGCGCGGAGCAGGCCAGTACGGCGGCTCCGCAGCCGAGCGCCAGACGACCCGGACGAACCCGATGTTCATCATTTTGTACGACTACGCGCATGGTGCCGGTTATTCCCGGACCGGGCCCCGGAGCCCCGTCCGACACCGCCATCGGAGGCGCACAATCCACCGACTGGCCCACAATGACCCGGTGAACGACCTCGCTCTCCTCCTGACCCCCGAAGGCCGTGCCCTCCTCGACGAGGTCCGCGACACCGCCCCGGCGGACGAACTCGCCGTCGCCACCCGGCTGCGCCGCGACCATCCCGCCGAACTGGTGTCGGCCGCGCTCGGCCAGGCCCTGCTGCGGCAGCGGGCGGCCGCGAAGTTCGGGACCGCGGACGCGGGACGGATGTTCTTCACACCGAACGGGGTCGAGCAGTCGACGCGGACCGGCGTGGCGACGTACCGGGCGCGGCGTTTCAAGGAACTGGGCGTCGGCTCCGTGGCCGACCTGTGCTGCGGGATCGGCGGGGACGCGATCGCATTCGCCCGGGCCGGGATCCGGGTGCTCGCCGTGGACCGGGACCCCCTGACGGCCGCCGTGGCCCGGGCGAACGCCGAGGCACTGGGGCTCGCCGAGCTGATCGAGGTGCGGGAGGCGGACGTCACCGAGGTGGACACGGGCGGGTACGACGCCGTGTTCGTCGACCCTGCCCGGCGCGGCGGACGCGGCCGGGTCTTCGACCCCGAGGCCTACTCCCCGCCCCTGTCCTGGGCGATCGAGACCGCCCGCACGGCACCCCGCGCGGCCCTGAAGGTGGCACCCGGCATTCCGCACGAGGTCGTACCCGACGACGCCGAGGCCGAATGGATCTCGGACGGCGGGGACGTCAAGGAGGCGGTGCTGTGGTTCGGGACCGCGCCGGGGGCGGTGCGCGCCACCCTGCTGCCCGGCCCGCGCACGCTCCACGGCACGGGGCTGCCCGACCCCGGGGTGCGCCCGGTGGGGCACTACCTGTACGAGCCCGACGGCGCCGTCATCCGCGCGCATCTGGTCGCAGAGGTGGCCGAACAGCTGGACGGCGGGCTGATCGACCCCACCATCGCCTACGTCACCGCGGACGAACGGCGCCCGACCCCGTACGCCTCCGCCTACGAGATCACCGACCAACTCCCCTTCAACGTCAAGAAGTTGAAAGCACTGCTGCGCGAGCGGGAGGTCGGCACGCTGACCGTCAAGAAGCGCGGGTCGGCGGTCGAGCCGGAGGAACTGCGCAAGAAGGTCAAGCCGCAGGGCCCGAACGCGGCCACGGTGTTCCTGACCCGGGTGGCCGGGGCGCCCACCATGCTCGTGGGCCGGCCGGCGTAGGACCCGCCGGACAGGCCCCGGGGACTCAGGGCGCCACCTCGTGGGCGCGCCGGAGCAGCAGCTCCCGCTCCTTCTCGTTGCGTGCCAGGCCGGCCGCCCGGACGAACTCCGCGCGGGCCTCGGCGGTGCGCCCGAGGCGGGACAGCAGATCGCCGCGGACGCTGGGCAGCAGGTGGTAGCCGCGCAGGGCCGGTTCGGCGACCAGGGCGTCGACCAGGTCCAGCGCCTCGGCCGGGCCGTCGGCCATGGACACGGCGACCGCGCGGTTCAGCTCGACCACCGGGGACGGGGCACGGGCGGCCAGCAGGCCGTACAGGGTGGCGATGGTGCGCCAGTCGGTCTCCTCGTACGTGTACGCGTGCGCATGGCATGCGGCGATGGCCGCCTGGAGGGCGTACGGGCCCGGGGCGCCGGTCTCCGTGGCGTCGGCGCGCTCCAAGGCGCGGATGCCGCGGGCGACCAGCATGCGGTTCCAGCGGCGGCGGTTCTGGTCCCTGAGGAGGACCGGGGAGCCGTCGGGGCCGGTGCGGGCGGCCGTGCGGGAGGCCTGGAACTCCAGGAGCGCGGTCAGGCCGTGCACCTCCGGCTCCTTCGGCATCAGCCCGGACAGGAGGCGGGCCAGGCGCAGGGCGTCCTCGCACAGCCCCGGGCGCACCAGGTCGTCGCCGGCGGTCGCCGCGTACCCCTCGTTGAAGATCAGGTAGATGACGTCCAGGACGGAGCCGAGGCGGGCCTCGCGGTCGGGGCCGCAGGGCACCTCGAAGGCGACGTTCTTCTTCGCCAGGGTGCGCTTGGCGCGCACGATGCGCTGGGCGATCGTCCGCTCCGGGACGAGCTGGGCACGGGCGATCTCGGCGGTGGAAAGGCCGCCGAGGAGGCGCAGGGTGAGCGCGGTGCGGGCCTCGGGCGACAGCACCGGGTGGCAGGTGGTGAAGACGAGCCGGAGCAGGTCGTCGTCGATGTCGTCCGGGTCGGCGGGCTCGTCGTACGCGGGCGGGGCCGCCTCCAGGTCCCGGCCGATCTCGGCGAGCTTGCGGGCGTAGGTCTCGCGGCGCCGGATCAGGTCCACGGCACGGTGCCGGGCGGTCGCCATGAGCCAGGCGCCGGGGTTGTCGGGCACGCCGTCGCGGGGCCACCGCTCCAGGGCGGCGACCAGCGCGTCCTGCGCCAGCTCCTCGGCGATGCCGACGTCCCGGACGATCCGGGCGACGCCCGCGACGACGCGGGGCGACTCCAGACGGAAGACGGTCTCGATGGCGCGGGCGGCGGGGGCCGGCGCCCCGGGCGCCCGGGCCGCGGTGGGCTGTGGTTCCACAACCCACCATGCAACACCCCCGGCGCCCGGACCGGCAACGACGGTCAGCCCTCGGCGATCTCGCGCACCTCGCACGAGACGGTCCAGTAGTCCTCGTGGACCTTCAGGAACCGCTTGGACCACTCGACGGCCTCGGCCATGTCCTTGCACTGCATGATCGCGTAACCGCCGACGACCTCCTTGGACTCGGTGAACGGCCCGTCGGTGACCGACAGCTTCCCGCCCTCCCAGCGCACCGTGGTGCCCTGCTTGGCGGGGGTCAGCCCGGCGGTCTCCAGCATGACGCCGGCCTTGGTGACCTCCTCGATCAGCCGGCCCATCCGCTGCATCAGCTCCTCGCTGGGGCCTTCGGCGGGGGCGGTGGACTCGTCGATGTGCACGATGGACAGGTAGCGGGGCACGGTGACTCCTCGGATCGGTACGGCGGGGCCTCTCCCCGCCGCTCACCCATGCGTCGAACGGGGCGGACCCGGATCGACACCCCCTCCGGAATTTCTTTCCGGTGCCCGTCCCGCCTCTTTCCCGCCGCCCTCTCCGGTCGCCGAGCCGGTCGGGTCGGCGTGTCCGTCACCGACGTGCGGCTCAGCGCAGCGACGCCCACAGCTCGCTCGCCGCCGGCTCCTTCGCGATCACCCGGTTGTGGTCGGAGGGGGCGGTGACGACCGGCATCATCACCGTCCGCACGTGGCCGGCGGTCAGGCCCTTCAGGCTCTGGCCGAGGCGCATGAGCTCGCCCAGGGAGTCCAGGCCGGTGTCGGTGGTGAGGCCGGCGGTGATCGCGTCGGCGGCCCGGTAGAGCCTGGCCGGGTCGGTGAGCAGCCCGGTGCCGCCCAGCTGCTCCAGCAGGGCCTTCACCAGCGTCTGCTGCAGTCCTATGCGGCCGAGGTCGCTGCCGTCGCCTATGCCGTGCCGGGTGCGGGCGAGGGCGAGGGCCTGCTTGCCGTCGAGGTGGTGCGGGCCGGCCTGCAGATGCAGGTGGCTTTCGTCGTCGTCGATGTTCTGCGTGGTGGTGACGTCGACCCCGCCGAGCGCGTCGACCAGTTCGGCGAAGCCGGAGAAGTCGACCTCGATGTAGTGGTCCATGCGGACGCCGGTGATCGACTCGACGGTCTTCACCGCGCACACCGGTCCGCCCACCGCGTAGGCGCTGTTGAACATCGTGCCGTATGCCACCGACGTCGACCCGCCGGACGCCAGCGGGCAGGATGGGCGGGTGACGAGGGTGTCGCGCGGGATGCTGACGACGGTGGCCCGGGTACGGCCCGCGTCGATGTGCACGACCATCGCCGTGTCCGAGCGGGCGCCGGAGCTGTCGCCGCCGCCGAGCTCCCTGTTCGCCTTGCCGCTGCGCGAGTCCGAGCCGAGGACCAGGATGTTCAGGGCGCCGGCCGGCAGCGGGGAGGCGGCGGCCGAGACCGGTGCGGAGGGGGTGGTCACCGCGCGGGCGGGCCGGTCGTCGCCGAGCGCGCTGTTGATGTCCACGCTCCTGATGTTGTGGTTCAGGTGCCAGTACGCCCAGCCGACGGTGGCCGTGCCCAGCACCAGGGCACCCGCCAGGGCGAGGCCGGCGGCCCTCAGCGCCGCCGGCCGCCGGCCCATCCGTCTGCCCCCGTCGGCGTGCGCCTCGTGTTGCGCCTCGTGTTGCTCCACGTGTCGGGTCACGACAGGAACGTAAGTCCGAATTATTAGGGGACTGTTAGCGCAAGCGGCGCGAGTCGGTTTTCTTCGGGAATTCTCATCCGGGCCACACCGGGGCACCGGGCTGCCGCTGCGTCAACTTCCGGCGCAGGCAGCTCATGCGCTCGCGGGCGCCGCCGAACTCGAGCGGACCACAAGGCTGGTGGCCAGTTCCATCCGGGTCGCCGCCCGTTCCTCCCCCGCCCGGCCCAGTTCCAGCACCAGCCGGGCCGCCGCCTCGGCCATCTCGGTCAGCGGCTGCCGTACGGTCGTCAGCGGCGGGCCGACCCAGCGGGCCACCGGCAGATCGTCGAAGCCGACCACGCTCAGGTCCTCCGGGATGCGCAGGCCCAGCTCACGAGCGGCCTCGTACAGGCCGAGCGCCTGCAGGTCGTTGCCCGCGAAGACGGCCGTCGGCCGGTCGGGGCGGCGCAGCAGTTCGAGGCCCAGGCGGTAACCGGAGTCGTGATGGAAGTCGCCGGCGGCGACCAGCGAGGGGTCGACGGGCAGACCGGCCGTCTCCAGCGCGGCACGGTAGCCGTCCAGGCGGGCCCGGCTGCACATCATCCGGGACGGACCGGTGATCGCGCCGATCCGGGTGTGGCCGAGTTCGACCAGATGGCGGGTGGCGGCAAGGCCGCCCTGCCAGTTGGTGGCGCCGATGGACGGCACGTCCGGACCCGGGTCGCCGGCCGGGTCCATCACCACGAACGGGATGGACCGGCTCGTCAGCAGCGCCCGCTGGGCCTCGTCGAGCCCGGACAGCACCAGCACCACGCCGTGCGGGCGGCGGGCGGCCACCTGGTCGGCCCAGGTGCGTCCCGGGGTGAGCCGGCCGGCCGACTCCGACAGCACGACGCTCAGCCCGGCTTCCCTGGCCACGTTCTCCACACCCCGGATCACCTCCAGCGCCCAGGCGCTCTCCAGCTCGTGGAAGACCAGGTCGATCAGGGGCGAACGGGACGCCTCGGCGCGCCGGCGCCGGTAGCCGTGAGCACGCAGCAGCTCCTCGACGCGGGTGCGCGTCAACGGGGCGACATCGGCGCGGCCGTTGAGCACCTTCGAAACAGTCGGAGCCGACACCCCGGCCTCACGGGCGATCTCGGCGAGGGTCGCTGTCTGCGTTCCTGCGGGCTTCGAGGGCTTCATGCCGGCGATCGTATCCCCGCCAGCCCCCTTGAGACAGGTCTGTGCGCGTGGAGGGCGCCGGAACATTCGTTATTTGCTTCGAAACATTCGCAGACGCTGCTGTTCTGATTGAACCTCAGGGGCCGGGTGGAACGTATGGAGGCACGGCGGATGCACAAGGAACCGCATTCCGCAAGACCCGTGACTCGGGCGTTCAGGCTGCGTTCATGCTGCCCCTGGCAGGGTCGGGCCCCGAGTGATCACCCCCCACCTTGCAGGAGCACCTTTGCCCACGACCAAGTCCGTCATGAAGAAACTGCCCGAAGTCACCCTCGCGTTCTGGATCATGAAGATCGCGGCGACGACCCTGGGCGAGACGGCCGGCGACCTGTTCGCCCAGACCCTCAAGCTCGGCTACTTCCTCACCACCATCGCCCTGTTCCTGGTCTTCGTGGTGACACTGGTGGTCCAGCTGCGCTCGGCGCGCTACAACCCGTTCTTCTACTGGACCGTGATCCTGTCCACCTCCATGGCGGGCACCACCATGTCCGACTTCATGAACCGGGACGCCAGCGCGAAGTACCTTTCGAGCGGCGCGACCCGGCTGGGCTGGGGCCCGCAGGGGCTCGGGCTCGGCTACCCGGAGGGCGCCGCGATCCTGATCTCGATCCTGCTGCTGATCTTCCTCGGCTGGAAGCTGAGCGGGATGACGTTCCAGATCACCGAGATCGTCACCTTCCGGGGCGAGGCCCTGTTCTGGTCGGCCATCCTGGTCTCCAACACGCTCGGCACCTCGATGGGCGACTTCCTGTCCGACAGTTCGGGCCTGGGCTATCTGGGCGGCGCGGCCCTGGTGACCGGCGTCCTGCTCGTCCTCGTCGCCCTGATGAAGGTGCCGGCGGTGCCGAACGTCCTGCTCTTCTGGATCGCGTTCGTGCTGACCCGCCCACTGGGCGCCACAGCCGGTGACCTCCTGACCAAGCCGGTCGCCAAGGGCGGCCTGGACCTGGGTACGGCCGGTTCCTCGGCGGTGCTGCTGGCGGTGCTGTTCGGCCTGATGGCGTACGCGCAGATCAAGGAGCGGCGGGCGGCGACGGCCACCGCGGTCCTGGGCCCCGAGGCGGATGCGGTCCAGCCGCAGCACACGGGACGCCCGTAACGGCGAAACCCGCCTCCGGAGACCGGAGGCGGGTTTCGAGTGGAGCGCCGGGCAGGCCTTGCACCTGCATCTCCCCGCAGGAAGCGGGGCGTCTTTCCTTGGACCACCAACGCACTGCGCCCGAGCCGGTTTTCCGGCCGTTCGCTGTGTGATGATCATAGCCCAGTGCGGCCGCACACCACAACTTCAGCCGTCGGCCACCGACTCGAATCGCCACCGGTGCACGGCTCGGGTCACCAACGCGCCGTCCGGCTCCGGAAGTTCCGGCAGCTCCGCGTCGTACGGCGCGTCCCACCACGTGATGACCAGCACCCGGTCCTGCGGCGCACGGAAGGTCTCGCGCCGCACGGGGCGCGCCGACAGCGCCTGTTCACGTGCCCAGGCCAGCAGCTCCGCACCCCGGCCCGAGGCCGCCCGGGCCTCCCACATCAGCGCGACCGTCACGGGTACAGGTTCTCCTTGCTGACCTCGTGCACATGGTCGTGGTTGCCCGGGACGTGCGGCTCCGTGACCGGCAGGGAGGAGTCGGCCGACAGGTCCCAGCCGGAGGCGGACCGGTTCCGGGCGACCATCTCGGCGCCGAGCGCGGCCACCATCGCGCCGTTGTCCGTGCACAGCTTGGGACGCGGGACGCGCAGCCGGATGCCGGCCGCCTCGCAGCGCTCCTGGGCGAGCGCACGCAGCCTGGAGTTGGCCGCGACACCGCCGCCGATCATCAGGTGGTCGACGCCCTCGTCCTTGCAGGCGCGGACGGCCTTGCGGGTCAGGACGTCGACGACGGCCTCCTGGAAGGAGGCGGCCACGTCCCGGACCGGGACCTCCTCGCCGGCCGCGCGCCTGGCCTCGATCCAGCGGGCCACGGCCGTCTTCAGACCGGAGAAGGAGAAGTCGTACGCCGGGTCGCGGGGGCCGGTCAGACCGCGCGGGAAGGCGATCGCCCCGGGGTCGCCCTCGCGCGCGTACCGGTCGATGACCGGACCACCGGGGAAGCCCAGGTTCAGCACCCGCGCGATCTTGTCGAACGCCTCGCCGGCCGCGTCGTCGATGGTCGAGCCCATCGGGCGTACGTCGGAGGTGATGTCCGTCGACAGCAGCAGGGACGAGTGGCCGCCGGAGACCAGCAGGGCCATGGTCGGCTCGGGCAGCGGGCCGTGCTCCAGCTGGTCGACGCAGATGTGCGAGGCGAGGTGGTTCACGCCGTACAGGGGCTTGCCCAGGGCGTAGGCGTACGCCTTGGCGGCCGAGACACCGACGAGGAGGGCACCCGCGAGGCCGGGACCGGCGGTGACGGCGATGCCGTCGAGGTCCTTCGCCGAGACGCCCGCATCCTTCAGCGCGCGGTCGATGGTCGGGACCATCGCCTCCAGGTGCGCGCGGGAGGCCACCTCCGGAACGACACCGCCGAAGCGGGCGTGCTCGTCGACGCTGGAGGCGACGGCGTCCGCCAGCAAGGTGGTGCCGCGGACGATGCCGACGCCGGTCTCGTCGCAAGAGGTCTCGATGCCGAGGACGAGGGGTTCGTCAGTCATTGCTCTCGGTTTCTCGTGCGGAGGGGGCACCCGCGGCGGGGCCGCTGTGGGATTCGGTGGTCAGACGCATGACCAGGGCGTCCACATTGCCCGGCTGGTAGTAGCCGCGCCTGAAGCCGATGGGTTCGAAGCCGAAGCGCTCGTAGAGCTTCTGGGCGCGGACGTTGTCGACCCGGCACTCCAGCAGCACCTCGTGGCACTCGAAGGCGGTCGCCGCGCGCAGCAGCTCGGCCAGCAGCCGCGCGCCGAGACCGGTGCCCTGGTGGCCGCGGGCGACGGCGATGGTCTGCACGTCCGCCTGGTCTCCGGAGGAGGCGAGGCCCGCGTATCCGACGATCCTGGGGGTGCCGTCCGTCTCGTCCTCGGCCACGAGGTAGCGCCGGGTCGCCTCGGCGCCCCGGGAGTGGGCCAGCTCCGACCAGAACATGCCCCGCGACCAGGTGTCCTCGGGGAACAGGTCCTTCTCCAGCTCCAGGACCGGGTCGATGTCCCACCAGCGCATCTCGCGCATGCGTACGGTCACTTCGGGGTGACCACCTTGTAGTTCTTGGGGACCTGGGCGTCCGGACGCCGCAGATACAGCGGCCGGGGTGCCGGCAGCTCCTCGCCCGCGGCCAGCTTCTCGGCGGCGAGCGAGGCGAGGGCGGCGGCGGAGACGTGCTCGGGCTCGTGGGCACCGGGGAACGTGCCGGGGTAGAGCAGCGCGCCGCCGCCGACCGCCGGGAGGCCCTCGACCTGCTCGGCGATGTCGGCCGGCCGGTCGACGGCCGGGTCGGTCAGCCGGGTCCGGGAGTCGGCGTACTTCGCCCAGTAGACCTCCTTGCGCCGGGCGTCGGTCGCCACGACGAAGGGGCCCGTCTCGATGTCGGCGGCGTAGGCGAGGCCGTCCAGCGTGCACACGCCGTGCACCGGCACGCCGAGCGCGAGGCCGAAGGTGTCGGCGGTCATCAGGCCGACGCGCAGACCGGTGTAGGGGCCGGGCCCGATGCCGACGACGATGCCCGTGACGGCGTCCAGCCCGAGGCCGGACTCGGCGAGGACGCGGTCGACGGCCGGCAGCAGCAGCTCTCCGTGCCGGCGCGCGTCCACCTGACTCGACGAGGCGACGACGTCCGTGCCGTCGTGCAGCGCGACGGTGACGGCGGGTGTTGCGGTATCCAGAGCGAGCAAGAGCACGCGAACAGCCTACGGCGCCCGCGCCGCCCGCATCGCCGTCCGGGTCGTACGGTCACTGACTGCTACGGTTCGTACGAAGTACGACATATGGCGAGGCGGAGGTGAGCGCACGTGGCAGGGACCAGCTCGGGGATCGTGGCGGGCCTCACCGCGGTGGCCCTCGGTGCCGTCGGCTTCCTCGCCTACCAGGCCCACGCCAACGTACCGGCGAGCCTGGGCAGGCCCGGCCCGAACGCCTCGCCCTCGGTGAGCGCCGCCAAGGCCCACCGGGACCGGCACGATCCGACGGCCCTGCCGGGCGGGTCCGGCACGGGTGAACGGGTCGTGTACTCGGTGGACGACAACCGGGTCTGGCTGGTCGACCCGGGCAACCGGGTGGAGCGCTCCTTCAAGGTCGCACCGGGCACCATGGACCCGCCGCTGGGCTCCTACTGGGTCACCTCCCGCTCGAACGCGACCACCGGCACGGACGGCGCTCCCGTCGAGCACGTGGTCAGGTTCACCAGCGTGGACGGGCTGGCGATCGGCTTCAGCGCGGCGGTGGGAAACGCTCCGGACACCGCGGCCGGCCCGAACGTGCGCACCGGCGGGATCCGGGAGACCCGGGCCGACGGGGAGGCCATGTGGGAGTTCGCGACGATCGGGGTGAAGGTGGTCGTGATCCGCTAGTGCTGCGACCACCCGGCGGACGGCCACGCCCTGCCGTCCGGTGTGTGCGGTGGCGTCCCGGCCGGTCGCGCCCACGCCGCCACCGCCGCGTCCCCGGCACCGCGCCGCGCTCCTTCGAGGCGCTCCTGCGGGGCCCTCGGCGGGCAGGACACCGCCTGTGCCGCCGCACAGGACGCCAGCAGGTCACGCATGGACACCCCAGTGGTACCGGGCAGGGTCATCGACGCCTCCTGACGTGCGGGGGCGGGCGTGGTTAGGCACGCCTAACCACGGGCTGGACACCATGTGACCACGCCCGGGACGTCCTGCGCAATATCTTGCCGACGGCCTGTCGGAATCCTGGCGCTCAGGCCGTGAGCGTCTCCAGGCGGGCGTCGGCCCACCGCTCGCCCTGTCCCGTCAGGGTGACGTGCCGGACCTCGTCCCTGGTGTCCCCGACGGCGCGGTGGATGACGACCTGGAGCCGGTCCTCGGTCAGCTCCTCGACCTTGCCCTCGCCCCACTCCACGACGATCACCGAGTCGGGCAGCGAGACGTCGAGGTCCAGGTCCTCCATCTCGTCCAGGCCGCCGGAGAGCCGGTAGGCGTCCACGTGGACCAGGGGCGGGCCGTCGCCCAGGGAGGGGTGCACCCGGGCGATCACGAAGGTCGGTGAGGTGACCGCGCCGCGCACGCCGAGTCCCTCGCCGAGCCCGCGGGTCAGCGTGGTCTTGCCCGCGCCGAGCTCACCGCTGAGCATCACCAGGTCACCCGCGCGCAGCAGCTTGGCCAGCCGGCGGCCCAGCTCCCGCATCTGCTCGGGCGAGGTGATCGTCAGCCAGGTCTCAGCGGGGTCCTGCGTTGCTGCTGGTGCTTCCATAGCCCATAACCGTAGCTCCTGCGGGCACCGCGCCGGCCCGGGTGAGCAGGTCGGCGAGGCGGTCGGTGACCACTTCGGGGTGCTCCAGCATCACCAGGTGCCCGGCGTCCGGGACGAGGACCAGCTCGGCCTCGGGCAGCAGGTCGGCGATGGCCTCACTGTGCTCGCTGGGCGTGACCAGGTCCCGGACGCCGGCCAGCACCAGCACCGGCATGTCCCGGAAGCAGGCGAGCGCCTCGGTCTTGTCGTGGTCGGTGAACGCCGGGTAGAACTCGGCGACCACGTCGATCGGCGTGGACTCGATCATCCGCTCCGCGAACCGCTCGACGGCCGGGTCCACGTCCCGTCCCGCGAACGAGTACCGCTTGATGATCCCGGCGAACAGGTCGGCGGTGGCCCGGCGCCCCTTCTCCACCAGCTCCGCCTGCTGCCCGAGCGCCTTCAGCACCCCGGGCAGGATCCGGCGCACCGCGTTGACGCCGGCGACGGGCAGCCCGAAGTTGACCTCGCCGAGCCGCCCGGACGACGTACCGACCAAGGCGGTGGCGACGACCCGCTCCTGGATCAGCTCGGGGAAGTGGGCGGCGAGCGCCATGATCGTCATCCCGCCCATCGAATGGCCGACCAGCACGATCGGGCCCTCGGGTACGGCGGCGTCGAGGACGGCCTTCAGATCGCGGCCGAGCTGGTCGATGGTGAGCGGCACCCGGTCCCTGGTCTGGGCCATGCCCCGCCCGGAGCGGCCGTGACTGCGCTGGTCCCAGTGCACGGTCCGCACGACCCCGCGCAGAGCCGCACGCTGGAAGTGCCAGGAGTCCTGGCTGAGGCAGTAGCCGTGGCAGAAGACGACGGTGACCGGGGCGGGCGCCTTGCGGCCGAACAGCCGGCGCCGGCGCGGTGAGACGTTCGGCCCCGGATCGGGGTCGGCCTCGTCGACCTCGTAGTACAGCTCGGTGCCGTCGTCGGAGACGGCCTTGCCCGGGGTGCCGCGCAGGGTGCCGTAGGGTCCGGCGGAGTCCAGCGCCAGCCGGGCCTTCCTGCGCATGCCGCGCCCGACGGTCATCCGCTCGACGGCGACGCCGGCCGCGGCGCCCGCGGCGAGCACGCCTATCGCGGCACCGGCGATGCCGGTCGCCCTGCGCCAGCTGCCGGCCGCCCCCGCGGCGGAGGCGGCGGCCGCCGAGGCGACGACGTCCGCCACGGCCTCCGCACTGCTCTCGCTCACGTACCGCTCCTCTTCGCCGTACTGCAGTTCGCTGGGTGAGGTGAAACAGACGGTGCCGCCGTGCGTGACCCCGTCGCTGACACAGATGGTGCCTGTGAGCTGCCGTTTACCGGTATGACCCCTGTTACAGACGAGCCGCCCGATTCGGGCGGCCGTTTCTCGAACCGGTTACCCGAGTTCTTCCCCGTTCACATAGACGCGAGGAACCCGGATTCCGATGCGCGTGACGATTTCGTACGCGATCGTGCCGCAGGCCTGCGCCCAGTCCTCGGCGGTGGGCTCACCGCGGTCGCCGGGCCCGAACAGCACGGCCTCGCTGCCCACCGGGGGCTCGTCCCCGCCGAGGTCCACCACGAACTGGTCCATGGCGACCCGCCCGGCGACCGTGCGCCACTTGCCGTCGACCAGCACGGGGCCGGTGCCGGAGGCGTGCCGGGGGATGCCGTCCGCGTAGCCGACGGGGACGAGGCCGAGGGTGGTGTCGCCGGGGGTGACGTAGTGGTGGCCGTAGCTGACGCCGTGTCCGCCGGGGACGTGCTTGACCAGGGCCAGCGAGGCGCTGAGCGTCATCACCGGGCGCAGCCCGAAGTCGGCCGGGGTGCCCAGCTCGGGGCTGGGCGAGATGCCGTACATCGCGATGCCGGTACGGACGAGGTCGAAGTGGGTCTCGGGAAGGGTGAGCGTGGCGGGCGAGTTGGCGATGTGCCGCACCTCCGGGCGCACGCCCTGCTCCTCGGCGTACGCCAGCATCTCCCGGAACCGGTCGAGCTGGGCGGCGATGGAGGGATGCCCGGGCTCGTCGGCACAGGCGAAGTGCGACCACAGCCCGGTGATCTCGACCAGCCCCCCGGCCTCGGCGCGCAGAGCCTCCCGGACCAGCTCGGGCCAGTCCCCCGGCTGGCAGCCGTTGCGGCCGAGCCCGGTGTCGGCCTTGAGCTGCACACGGGCGGCCCGGCCCGCCTCCCGGGCGGCCCCGACGACCTCCCGCAGCGCCCACATACCGCTCACGGACACGTCGATGTCGGCCTCGATCGCCTGCCGCCAAGGGCCGCCCGGCGCCCACAGCCAGCACAGGATGCGGCCCGGCAGCCCGGCCGCGCGCAGGGCGAGGGCCTCCTCGGGCGTGGCCGTGCCGAGCCAGGTCGCGCCCGCCGCCAGGGCGGCGCGGGCACACGGCAGCGCCCCGTGGCCGTAACCGTCGGACTTGACCACGGCCATCAGGGCCGCGCCCGGCGTCCGGGCACGCAGGGCGCGCACATTGGCCCGCAGGGCGCCCAGATCGATCTCGGCGCGGGCGCGCAGGGGGGCGGTCGGCACAGTCGCAGTCTCACTCATCGCGCCCCCAGTCTCTCAGAGGGCCGCCCGGCCCCCGGTCGCAGTCTCAGGTACCCGGCCGGCGCCCCCATACGTAGACACGGTCGCCCGTCTTCAGCACACCCCACAGCTTGCGGGCGTCGCCGAGCTCGAGGTTGACGCAGCCCCAGGAGCCGACGGTGGTGTAGATGCTGCCGTAGACGGCGTGGAAGGCCTCACCGCCGTCGAAGAACTGGGCATACGGCATGGGCTGGTTGTACAGGGTCGACACGTGGTTCTTGTGCCGCCAGTAGATGGTGTGCCAGCCCTTCCGGGTGACGTGCCCCTTGCGTCCGCTGCGCATCGGGACCGGCCCGAACACCACCGTGGAGCCCTTCTGCACCCAGGTGAGCTGCCGGTCCAGATCGACGCAGGCGACCTTGTAGGACCGGACGGGGCACTTCTTGGCGGCGTTCGGGTTCTTCCTCGCGGAGACCAGCATCATCGTCGACCAGGTGACGGGACCCGCGAACCCGATGGCGGGCTTGATCTTGTGTTTGATCTGGAAGGCGCGGACGGCCTTGCAGTCGGCGGCCGACTGCCTGCCGTCGACCTTCAGTTTCAGCCACCGCTCCACCTGCCGCTGATAGGGCCCGGTCTGCTTGCTGCACGTCACCTTGGCGACGGCGTCGGCGAGCGGCACGTACTCGACGAGGTCGTACGTCCCCGGCGCCGCGTCCTTCGGCTCGTGCGCGTCCTCCGCCCTGCTCGGCGTGTACGTCCTCGGCGGCAGCGCCTGGTCGGGGGTGTCGATCTGCCAGGGCTGAGCGGGCCCGAGGGCGACGCCCGGGACCAGTTCCGCGGCGGTGGCGGGGGCACTCGGTTTCGGGATGGCCTCGGCCACGGCCGCCACGGCGAGGGGAGCGGCCGGGAGGGTCGTCGCGGTGGCTAGCAGCACCGCGACACCCCGCTGCGCGATTCGTCTGCTGATCATGCGATCAGCCAAACGCGCGGTCTCGCGGGATCAGCGGTGCCGCGCGGCAGGGGTCACCCGTGGGGTGGAGCGGGGTACGTCGGTCGACCGCTCGTGCGGGGCCCCGCGTGGCTCGCGGCGTTTCCGGCCCGCTACCGCGCCCGCACGTCCCGCCACCGGCCCGCTACCGCGCCCGCACGTCCCGCCACGCCTGCGGGATCCGGTCGGCCACGTCATGCGCCCCCACCGGCGCCCCCTGTGCCGCGAACCGTCCGGCCAGGCCGTGCAGGTACGCCGCCGCACTGCCCGCGTCCAGCGCCGGCAGGCCCGCCGCGAGCAGCGATCCGGCGAGCCCCGACAGCACGTCACCGCTCCCGGCCGTGGCCAGCCACGACGTCCCCGTGGCATTCACGCGCACGGCCCCGCCCGCCGCGTCGGCGACCAGCGTCGTGGACCCCTTCAGCAGCACCGTCGCCCGGTACACCGCCGCCAGCTCGCGCACCGCGGACAGCCGAGCCGCCTCGACGTCCTCGCGCGGCACCCCGAGCAGCGCGGCCGCCTCCCCGGCGTGGGGGGTCATCAGCGTCGGCGCCGTACGTCCACGCACCGCCTCCCGCCCGGCCAGCCGCAGCCCGTCCGCGTCGAGCAGCACCGGCACGTCCGTCCCAAGCACCTCGGCCACCGTCCCCGCGTCCTCACCGGCCCCCGGCCCGACCACCCAGGCCTGCACCCGCCCCGCCTTCGCCGGCCCCCGGTCGGACACGAGAGTCTCCGGGAAGCGGGCGATGACCGCGTTCCCGGCGGGCCCGACGTACCGCACGGCCCCCGCCCCGCCCCGCAGCGCCCCGAAGACGGCGAGCACGGCGGCACCGGGATAGCGCGCCGACCCCGCCGCGATCCCGACGACCCCGCGCCGGTACTTGTCGCTCTCTGCGGCCGGCAGCGGCAACAGCCGCGCCACATCGGCGTGTTGCAGGGCTTCCAGCTCGGGCTCGGCGGGCAGCTCCAGACCGATGTCCACGAGCCGCACGACCCCGGCGTGCTCCCGCGCCGGATCGATCAGCAGCCCCGGCTTGTACGTCCCGAAGGTCACCGTCAGATCGGCCCGGATCGCGGCGCCCCGCACCTCCCCGGTGTCCGCCTCGACCCCGCTCGGCAGGTCCACGGCCACCACGGCGGCCCGGGACCGCTCGACGAGGCGGGCGAGGGCCTCGGCCTCGGGCCGCAGCCCGCCCTTGCCCCCGATCCCGACGATCCCGTCCATGACGAGGTCGGCCCGTTCGATCAGCTCGTCGGCGGCAGCGGGGGCGGCGACGGACCCTCCGGCCCGGCGCAGCGCGGCCAGCCCGCCGGCGTGCGCCCGCTCCGCAGAAAGCAGTACGGCCGTGACGCCCGCCCCGCGCCGGGCCAGCCGCGCCCCCGCGTACAGCGCGTCTCCGCCGTTGTCGCCGCTGCCGACGAGCAGTACCACCCGGCTGCCGTACACCCGTCCCAGCAACTCGGCGCCTGCGGCGGCGAGCCCGGCGGCGGCCCGCTGCATCAGCGCGCCCTCCGGCAGCCGTGCCATCAGCGCCCGTTCGGCCGCCCTTACCGTCTCCACGCCGTACGCACTACGCATGGCACCGAGTCTGCCCCGGATCACCCGCTGTCCACACCCGGGGCGCGCGACGTCTCCTGCGCTCCCGCCGCACAGGGCGGACGGGAACGTGACGACAGGCCCTAGCCCTCGGCGACCACCACGGCCGAGGCGATTCCCGCGTCATGGCTGAGCGAGACGTGCCAGGACCGCACGCCCAGCTCGGCGGCCCGCGCGGCCACGGTGCCGGTCACCCGCAGCCGGGGCTGCCCGCTGTCCTCGACGCACACCTCGGCGTCCGTCCACTGCAGCCCGGGCGGCGCCCCCAGCGCCTTCGCCAGCGCCTCCTTGGCGGCGAACCGGGCCGCGAGCGAGGCGATCC
Source organism: Streptomyces sp. NPDC046759 (assembly GCF_040645475.1). Lineage (NCBI taxonomy): Bacteria > Bacillati > Actinomycetota > Actinomycetes > Kitasatosporales > Streptomycetaceae > Streptomyces > Streptomyces sp. NPDC046759. The sequence continues at coordinate 20,465 of NZ_JBEYYJ010000052.1, forward strand.
CGCGCCGCTCCCCGCTGGGCAGCAGCAACTCCCGCTCCACGAACAGCCGGTCGGCGAGGCCCGGCGTCCGCTCCAGCGACGCGCGGAACCGGTCGATCTCGGCGACGTCGATGCCCACTCCGATGATGCTCATGAGCCGCAGCCTACGGTCCGGCCGGCGCCGTCCGCCCGTCCCCCGAAATTGCCCGGCCCGGCGGGGCGTGTGCCGTCTACGCTCCGTCCCATGACACACCAGGGCTATCTCTTCGACCTCTTCTCGCTGGACGGCCGCGTCGCCGTGGTGACCGGAGGGAGCTCCGGCATCGGACGGGCCGTCGCCGGGGCGCTGGCGCGGGCCGGCGCGAGCGTGGTGATCGTCAGCCGGGGCAAGGAGCGACTGCAGGCCTGCGTCGGCGAGTTGAGGGACGACGGGTGCCGTGCCGACTGGGTCGCCGCCGATCTGAGCACGCGCGCCGGTGTGCGCGCGGCGGCCGAGGACGCGGCCGGTGTCTTCGGCGAACCCGACATCCTCGTCAACTCCGCGGGGATCAACCTGCGGCCGCCGATGAGCGAACTGGGCGAGGACGTGTGGGACGCCACCATGGCCGTCAACCTGGAGGCGCCGTTCCTGCTGGGGCAGCGGTTCGGGCCCGGCATGGCGGAGCGGGGCTTCGGCCGGATCGTCCACATCACCTCCCAGCAGGCCCACCGCGCCTTCGTGCAGAGCGGGGCCTACGGCGTCTCCAAGGGCGCGCTGGAGTCGCTGGCCCGCTCACAGGCCGAGGCCTGGTCGCCGTACGGCGTCACCGTCAACACCCTGGTGCCGGGCTTCGTGATGACACCGCTCAACCAGCGCCTGTCGTCCGACCCGGAGAAGGTCGCCGCCCTGGCCGCGCGCACGATGACCGGCCGCAACGGCGTCGCCGAGGACTTCGAAGGCGCGGCCGTGTTCCTCGCGAGCCGCGCCTCCGCCTACGTCACCGGGCAGTCGATCTTCGTGGACGGCGGTCTGTCGGTGCACTGAGCCCGGCGGACGAGCAGCCGCTACGGCCTACTCCACCGTCACCGACTTGGCCAGGTTCCGGGGTTGATCCACCTCGTTCCCCCTGGCGGTGGCCAGCTCGCACGCGAACACCTGGAGCGGCACGGTGGCCACCAGCGGCTGCAGCAGGGTCGGCGTGGCCGGGATGCGGATCAGGTGGTCGGCGTAGGGGACCACCGCCTCGTCGCCCTCCTCCGCGATCACGATCGTGCGCGCTCCGCGGGCGCGGATCTCCTGGATGTTGGAGACGATCTTGTCGTGCAGGACCGAGCGGCCGCGCGGCGACGGCACCACGACCACCACCGGCACATCCTCCTCGATCAGCGCGATCGGGCCGTGCTTCAGCTCGCCGGCGGCGAAGCCCTCGGCGTGCATGTAGGCGAGTTCCTTGAGCTTCAGCGCGCCTTCCAGCGCCACCGGATAGCCCACGTGACGGCCGAGGAACAGCACCGTGTTCTTGGCCGCCAGCGTGCGGGCCAGGGCCCGTACCGGCTCCATCGTCTCCAGGACCCGCTCGACCTCCACCGAGATCCGGGACAGGTCCTTGATGACGGCCTGGATCTCGTCGCCCCACTTGGTGCCGCGCACCTGGCCCAGGTACAGGGCCACCAGATAGCAGGCCACCAGCTGGGTCAGGAACGCCTTGGTCGAGGCGACGGCGACCTCCGGGCCGGCGTGCGTGTACAGCACCGCGTCCGACTCGCGCGGGATCGTCGAGCCGTTGGTGTTGCAGATCGCCAGCACCTTGGAGCCCTGCTCACGGGCGTGGCGCAGCGCCATCAGGGTGTCCATGGTCTCGCCGGACTGGGAGATGGCGATGACCAGGGAGCGGCCGTCCAGGATCGGGTCCCGGTAGCGGAACTCGCTGGCCAGCTCCACCTCGCACGGGATGCGCGTCCAGTGCTCGATGGCGTACTTGGCGATCAGGCCGGCGTGGAAGGCCGTACCGCAGGCGACGATGACGACCTTGTCGATCTCCCGCAGCTCGGACGGGCCGATCCGCACCTCGTCCAGCGTCAGCGAGCCGGACGGGTCGATACGGCCGAGCAGGGTGTCGGCGACCGCCTTGGGCTGCTCGGCGATCTCCTTGAGCATGAAGTAGTCATAACCCCCCTTCTCCGCGGCGGAGGCGTCCCAGTCGACGTGGTAGCTGCGGACCTCGGCCGGGCGGCCGTCGAAGCCCGTCACCGTCACGCCGTCGCGGCGCAGCTCCACCACCTGGTCCTGGCCCAGCTCGATCGCCGAGCGCGTGTGAGCGATGAACGCGGCGACGTCCGAGGCCAAAAACGCCTCACCCTCGCCGACGCCCACCACCAGCGGCGAGTTCCGCCGCGCGCCCACGACCAGGTCCGGCGCGTCGGCGTGCACCGCGACCAGGGTGAACGCGCCCTCGAGACGGCGGCACACCAGCCGCATGGCCTCCGCCAGATCGGCGGTCGCCGAGAACTCCTCGGCGAGGAGATGCGCCACGACCTCGGTGTCCGTGTCGGAGTTCAGTTCATGGCCGCGCTCGGCGAGTTCGGCCCGCAGGACGGCGAAGTTCTCGATGATGCCGTTGTGGACGACGGCGACCCGGCCCGCGTTGTCGAGGTGCGGATGGGCGTTGGCGTCCGTGGGGCCGCCGTGCGTGGCCCAGCGGGTGTGACCGATGGCCGTCGCGCCCGTCGGCAGCGGCCGTTCGACCAGTTCCTTCTCCAGGTTGACCAGCTTCCCGGCCTTCTTCGCCGCGGCCAGGCCGCCGTCGGCCAGCACGGCGACACCCGCCGAGTCGTAACCCCGGTACTCCAGCCGCTTCAGCCCGGCCATCACGACCTCGAGCGCCGACTGTGCCCCTACGTATCCCACGATTCCGCACATGGGCCGCAGCCTACGACTCGGCTACGGCCTGAACGGGCCTCCGTCTGCCCGAAATCGGAAATTCCCACCGTCGCACGAAGGCCCTCTCGTGATCGAATGGCCTTGGATCGACGACCGGCAGGGGGACTTCGGTGAGCGAGCCGTACCGCGAGGTGTACTACTACGACTTCGAGGAGGACTTCGGGCTGAGCGGGCTCGCGGGCACCGTGGGTTCCGGCGCCGACCCGGAGTCCGTACGGGCGTGCGCCGCACGGGCCGCCGGGGAGGACGAGGACTACCGGCTCGGCACCGACGTACGCCTCCTGCTGCACTCCCCGCTGACGGACGACGCGCTCGGCGCCCTGTGGGCCGCGCTCACCGACGGGCGCTTCGACCCGTTCGGACACGGCATCGCCCCGCGCGCCTGGCTGCGCCTGCTGGCCGAGGTGTGCCCGCCCTGCACGCCGGAGAGGTCCCCGGCGACGCTGCGGGTCCTGGACGAGAGCCGCCCCCGGATCAGCGAGGAGGAGCTGCGCGCGGCGGTACGCGCCGAGCTGCCCTCGCAGGCTTGCCCCACGGTGCCGCGGGACGTCGTCCGCGCGCTCCGCCGGATCGTCGACGAGGTCGACGCGGACCTCGGCCTGCGGCTGTTGCTGCGTGTCCTCAAGGCATCCGCCGTGCTGGTGGAGAAGGACCGGTACGACCGGCTAGCGAGCCTCGGCGACCGGCTGGCCTACCCCGGCACCGCCGTGTTCGAGGGTCTGGCTGTGCGCTGGCCGCCGCTCGACCCCGGCCGGCGGGACTTCGCGAGCCGTTTCGGACTGCCGTTCCTCGCCGCGATGTTCGACCACGAGTACGACGCCTGGCGGTGGGAGGGCACGGGCACCCCGCGCGCGTACATCCGCGTCCTCGCCCACAGCACCCCCGCATGCGCCCCCGGCAGCCAGGCCGCCGTCCTCCTCGAGGACGTCCAGCGCCTGCTGGACTGCCCGCTGTCCGACGCGGCGGTCACCGCCCTGTGGCAGACGGCCTCGGGCCGGCAGAACGCCAGGGGCGATTCGCCCGCCGCCCTGGCCCGACCGCGCCGCATCGACGACTTCGACCTCGACGGCCGGGAGTGGCTGCGGGAGACGGCCGAGGTGTGCACCGAGCGCCTGGCGGAGGTCGCGCCCGGCTACACGCCGGCCGTCTCGCCGCCCCGGACCGACCTCAGGGACGAGGTGCTGTGCGAAGTGCGTGAGTTCCGCCCCCTGCTCGACCGCAGCACGGCCGGCACGGTCGCGGCGGACCTGCTCCGGCAGACGGTGACGTCGGTCGACCCCGACCTGGGTCTCCGCTTCCTCCACCAGATGCTCGGCACGCACGGCGTGGCGGTGACCCACGCCCAGTACGCCCGTCACCAGGACCTCGGCGCCCGCCTCGGTTACCACGAGGAGTACGTCACCGACCGGCTGGAGAGGCTGCTGCGCGGGAGCGGTCGGGAGGCGTGACGGACCCCACCCGCCGGCCTGTTCAAACTCCGTTAACAATGGACTGTGATCTCACCGGTCTCCTCGATGCCCCGGAGCGCCCACCGGCACAGGCCGGAGGCGACTCCCTACGTCGACCTCACCCGCGCCGAGTGGAGCGCGCTGCGCGACAAGACGCCGCTGCCGCTCACCGCCGAGGAGGTGGAGAAGCTGCGCGGTCTGGGTGACGTGATCGACCTGGACGAGGTGCGGGACATCTACCTCCCGCTCTCCCGGCTCCTCAACCTCTACGTCGGCGCCACGGACGGCCTGCGCGGCGCCCTGAACACATTCCTCGGCGAGCAGGGCTCCCAGTCCGGCACCCCGTTCGTCATAGGCGTCGCCGGCTCGGTGGCCGTGGGCAAGTCCACCGTCGCCCGCCTCCTGCAGGCGCTGCTCTCGCGCTGGCCCGAGCACCCGCGCGTGGAGCTGGTGACGACGGACGGCTTCCTGCTGCCCACCCAGGAGCTGGAAACCCGTGGCCTGATGTCGCGGAAAGGTTTCCCCGAGTCCTACGACCGCCGGGCCCTGACCCGGTTCGTCGCCGACATCAAGGCCGGGAAGGACGAGGTCACGGCCCCCGTCTACTCCCACCTCATCTACGACATCGTCCAGGACCAGAAGCTCACGGTCCGCCGCCCCGACATCCTCATCGTCGAGGGCCTGAACGTCCTCCAGCCCGCCCTGCCCGGCAAGGACGGCCGCACCCGCGTCGGCCTCGCCGACTACTTCGACTTCAGCGTGTACGTCGACGCGAGCGCCGAGGACATCGAGCGCTGGTACCTCAACCGTTTCAAGAAGCTGCGGCAGACCGCCTTCCAGGACCCCTCCTCGTACTTCCGCAAGTACACCCAGGTCTCGGAGGAGGAAGCCCTCGACTACGCCCGCACCCTGTGGCGGACGATCAACAAGCCCAACCTGGTCGAGAACATCGCCCCCACCCGCGGCCGGGCCACCCTTGTGGTCCGCAAGGGGCCGGACCACAAGGTCCAGCGGCTGAGGCTGCGCAAGCTCTAGACAGGGGCCGCCCCGAAGACCGCAGGCCGCGCACGCGGCCGGCCCGGAAGTAGCTGCGGGCCGGCAGCGTGCGCGTACGGCGGAGGCCGGCGGCCTCTAGAACACTCTTTCGCAACCGGTGACCGTGTCGCCGGTGTCGCGGAACACCGTGTCGGTGCCACCGCCGCAGTGCGCGCCACACGGGACGGCCTCGACGGAAGGGGTACCGACAGCGATCGATCACGCATCCTTTGTTGGGCTCATGGGGTGACACGCGTCGCACGAAAGGGCGTACACGTGTGGGACGGCCGGGGCAGGACGCGCTCCCGCCCCGGCCGCATCCCGCTGGACTAACCCAGCGCCGACTTCACCGCGTCGGCCAGCCGCCCGGCCACCGACCGCGCCTGATCGATGTCCGCGGCCTCGACCATCACCCGCACCAGCGGCTCGGTGCCGGACGGCCGCAGCAGCACCCGCCCCGTCTCCCCGAGTTCCCGCTCCGCCTCGGCGACAGCAGCGGCCAGGTCGGCCGACGTACGCACGCGCGACTTGTCCACGTCCGGCACATTGATCAGCACCTGCGGCAACCGCTCCATCACGGACGCCAGCTCCCGCAGCGACCGCCCCGTCTCGGCGACCCGGGCGGCCAGCAGCAGCCCGGTCAGCGTGCCGTCACCGGTCGTCGCGTGGTCGAGAACGATCACGTGCCCGGACTGCTCGCCGCCCAGGGCGTACCCGTGCTCCTTCATCGCCTCGAGCACGTACCGGTCCCCGACGGCCGTCTGCACGAGCCGGATGCCGGCCTGCTCCATCGCCAGCTTGAAGCCGAGGTTGGACATCACCGTGGCGACGACCGTGTCGGACCGCAGCGCGGACCGCTCACGCAGCGCCAGCCCCAGCACGGCCAGGATCTGGTCTCCGTCGACCTCCTCGCCGGTGTGGTCCACGGCCAGGCAGCGGTCGGCGTCACCGTCGTGCGCGATGCCGAAGTCCGCACGGTGCTCGAGGACCGCGGCCTTCAGCTGGTCCAGATGCGTGGACCCACACCCGTCGTTGATGTTGAGCCCGTTCGGCTCCGCACCGATCGTGACGACCTCGGCACCCGCCCGGGAGAACGCCTCCGGCGAGACCCCCGAGGCCGCGCCGTGCGCTTCGTCCAGAACGATCTTCAGGCCGTCGAGGCGGTTCGGCAGGACCGACAGCAGATGGCCGACGTACTGCTCGAAGCCCTCGTCGTACGACCGCACGCGGCCCACGCCCGCACCCGTCGGCCGCTCCCACGGCTCGCCGTGCCGGTGGGACTCGTAGACCGCCTCGATCCGGTCCTCCAGCTGGTCGGCGAGTTTGTGGCCGCCGCGGGCGAAGAACTTGACGCCGTTGTCCGGCATGGCGTTGTGGCTGGCCGAGAGCATCACACCCAGGTCGGCGCCGAGCGCGCCGGTCAGATGCGCCACCGCCGGCGTCGGCAGGACGCCCACCCTCAGCACGTCCACGCCCGCGCTGGCCAGGCCCGCGACCACGGCCGCCTCCAGGAACTCCCCCGACGCCCGCGGGTCCCGTCCGACCACCGCCTTCGGCTTGTGGCCCTCGAAGGTGCCCGCCTCGGCCAGCACGTGGGCCGCCGCAACGGACAGGCCGAGCGCCATCTCGGCCGTCAGGTCCGCGTTGGCGACACCGCGCACGCCGTCCGTGCCGAAGAGTCGTCCCACTTGTCCTCCTGAGGAAACTGCGATCACACAAGCCGTTGAGCGGCTGAGCGTCTTGTGTCGTTATACGCCCTTGGCTGGGATAAACGAACGCCCCGGTGGCACATGTGGCGTGCCGCCGGGGCGTTCGGAGTACGAGCAGGCAGCTGCTGATTAGCGCTTGCTGTACTGCGGAGCCTTGCGGGCCTTCTTCAGACCGGCCTTCTTGCGCTCGACCGCACGGTCGTCGCGCTTGAGGAAGCCGGCCTTCTTCAGCGGGCCGCGGTTGTTGTCGACGTCGGCCTCGTTCAGGGCACGGGCGACACCGAGGCGGAGGGCACCGGCCTGACCGGAGACACCGCCACCCGCGATGCGGGCGATGACGTCGTAACGGCCCTCGAGCTCGAGCACCTTGAAGGGCTCGTTGACTTCCTGCTGGTGCACCTTGTTCGGGAAGTAGTCCTCGAGGGTGCGGCCGTTGATCTTCCACTTGCCGGTGCCCGGAACGATCCGGACGCGGGCGATGGCGTTCTTGCGGCGGCCCAGGCCGGCGGCCGGCTGCGGCTCGCCGAAGCGGGAGGCCATGGACTCCGAGGTGTACTCGCCCTCGACGGGAACCTCGGACTCGGTGGTGTAGCTGTCGATGTCAAGCTCTTCGAGCGGCTGCTCGGCAGTGGTCTCGGCCACGATTCTCCTCAGATTCTCTTCAGTCTTAGGGGGTGGCCGGACTTACTGCGCGACCTGGGTGATCTCGAACGGCACCGGCTGCTGGGCAGCGTGCGGGTGCTGGTCGCCCGAGTAGACCTTCAGCTTGGAGAGCATCTGACGGCCCAGGGTGTTCTTGGGGAGCATGCCCTTGACGGCCTTCTCGACGGCCTTCTCGGGGTTCTTCTCGAGGAGCTCGTCATAGCGGACGGAGCGCAGACCACCCGGGTAGCCGGAGTGGCGGTACGCCATCTTCTGGGTCCGCTTGTTGCCGGACAGGTGCACCTTGTCGGCGTTGATGATGATGACGAAGTCACCAGCGTCGACGTGGGGGGCGTAGATCGGCTTGTGCTTGCCCCGGAGGAGGGTCGCTGCGGTGGTGGCGAGACGACCCAGGACAACGTCCTGGGCGTCGATGACGTGCCACTGGCGCGTCACATCGCCGGGCTTGGGGCTGTACGTACGCACGGTTCGTAGCCTTCGCTTCGAGTGAATGGTCCTGAACAGGTCACCGAAACGATCACGACAGCCTTGACCGCACCGCGGTGACGCAAACCGCGTGCTGGTCGCTGGTCATCGGCCCGGTGGACCGGTGTAAGGGCCCGTCCCGTGAGAATGAGCAAGCCAATACACAACGAAGAAGCAGGTTACCTGCAGGGGCCCGGACGGGTCAAAACGACGCCCTTCCCCCTCATGTCGGGGGACAAACACGACATGCCGCCGGACCCGCACCAGCACCCTGCGCCCCCCGTCTAAGATGCGCCCCATGAGTTACGGGCAGGGGGGACCCCAGTCTCAGTGGGATCCCTGGAAACCGCATTCGCAGCAGCCCTGGAGCAGCGGGACTGACGACGGGACGCCGGACTGGGCCGCGCTCGCCGAGGCCTCGGAGACCCGCAACAAGCGCCGCAAGCTGCTGTTCATAGCCGGCGGGGCGCTCGCCGCGGTCGCGATAGGCACCGCGGTCGCGATGGCCGTCGTCTCCGCGAACGGCAGCAACGGCGCCCACGGCACCCCCACCAATCTGCCCGCCAGCGCCGCCGTGCCGAGCGGCTCGGCCACGCCGTCGTTCGCGCCGACGAGCGCGCCGCCACCGCTGGACCCGAGGGACTTCATCGCCAGCGCCAAGAAGGACACCGCCCCGCTCAGCGCCGCGACGCTCTTCCCCGGCACCCAGCTGACCGTGGGCACCACGGTGTACAAGAAGGGCGCGACGGCCGACACCACCAACTGCGCCTCCGCCGCCGACGCCAACCTGCCGAAGCTCCTCACCGCGGGCGGCTGCACCCGCCTGATCCGCGCCACCTACACCCACGACGGGATCGCGGTCACCGTCGGCGTCGCCGTCTTCGACGACCAGGCGCACGCCGCGAAGGTCAGGCAGCAGGCCAAGAAGAACGCCATGGTGCGCTCCCTGCCCGGCAAGGGCGTCAAGACCTTCTGCGACGCCGCCGTCTGCCTGACGACCACGAACGCCGTGGGCCGCTACGACTACTTCACCACCGGCGGCTTCCTCAACGGCAAGAACGTCACCAGCAAGGACACCAAGGTCTACTCCGCCGGCAACGATCTGCAGCAGTTCATCTTCAACCAGATCTACCGCCGCGGCCAGGCTCAGGCTTCCGCGGCGGCGAACCGGTAGCTCAGCAGCACCCCGCCGACGGAAGCGAGCGCTTGTTCCGCGCCTCCCTGCTGCGCGCGGCCAGCAGTTCGTCGGCGGGGTAGCCCACCTCCTCCAGGGTCAGCCCGTGCGGCCGTATCACATGCACGGCGGAGTCCCGCACCCCCGCGGCCAGCACCTTCGCGGGCCACTCCGGCCCGCGGTGCCCGTCCCCGACGAACAGCAGCGCGCCGATCAGCGAGCGCACCATGTTGTGACAGAACGCGTCGGCCCGGACGGTGGCCGTGACGATCCCGTCGGCCCCCCGCGCCAGGCTCAGCTCCTGAAGGGTCCGGATCGTGGTGGCCCCTTCCCTCTTCTTGCAGTACGCGGCGAAGTCGTGCTCCCCCAGCAACGCCTGCGCGGCCTCGTTCATGGCGTCCAAGTCCAGGGGCCAGTCGTGCCACAGCACATGGTTGCGCAGCAGCGGGTCCACGCCGCCCGGGTTGTCCGTCACCCGGTACGCATAGCGCCGCCAGACCGCCGAGAAACGGGCGTTGAAGCCGCTCGGAGCCTCCCTGAGGGCCCACACCCGCACGTCCTTGGGCAGCCGCCCGGCGAGCCGCTTGAGCAGCTTCTCGTGGTGCTCCCGCCAGACGCCCTCGGGTAGGTCGACGTGTGCGACCTGTCCCCGCGCGTGCACTCCGGCGTCGGTGCGTCCGGCGACGGTCAGCTCGTGCGTCTCCCGGGACCGCGTGACGGTGCGCAGCGCGTCCTCGATCTCCCCCTGCACGGTCCGCCTGCCGCCGGCCTGCTTGGCCCAGCCGTGGAAGTCGGTGCCGTCGTAGGAGAGGTCGAGGCGGACACGGACGTAACCGGGCTGTACTTCATCGCTCACGTAGGAATCCTCTCAGGGCGGTGCCCCGTGAAAAAACGCGGAAGCGGGCCCGCCCCGAAGGGCGGACCCGCTTCACGTCAGGCAGAGCCTCAGGCGTCCTTCGACTCCTCGGCAGCGGCCTCCTCGGCCGGCGCCTCGGTGGTCTCCGCAGCCTTGGTCTCGTCGGCCTCCTTGACCGCGCGCTTGGTGGCGGCCTCGGCCTCACCCACGGCCTTCTGCTGCACCGTCAGCGCCTCGACCAGCTCGATGACGGCCATGGGCGCGTTGTCGCCACGGCGGTTACCGATCTTGGTGATGCGGGTGTAGCCACCCGGACGGTTCTCGTACCGCGGGCCGATCTCGGTGAAGAGCGTGTGGACGATGCCCTTGTCCGTGATGACCTGGAGCACCTGACGGCGGTTGTGAAGGTCGCCCTTCTTCGCCTTGGTGATCAGACGCTCGGCGTACGGGCGCAGGCGGCGGGCCTTCGCCTCGGTGGTGGTGATACGGCCGTGCTCGAAAAGGCTCTTCGCGAGGTTCGCGAGGAGGAGCTTCTCGTGCGCGGCGCTGCCGCCCAGACGGGCACCCTTGGTGGGCTTCGGCATTGTTCTTCTCCTGTGTGTCTGCCCCGGCCGTGTCAGGTACCGGGGTCAGTATCCGAGCAGACGGTTGTCTGTCGGAGATCCGGGGCCCGCTGGCGCAGACCCCGGAAAGAGAGACCTCAGTACTGCTCGGTCTCCACGAAACCCGCGTCCGCGTCGTCGTCGGCGCCGAAGGCGTCGGCGGCGGCCGTGGGGTCGAATCCGGGCGGGCTGTCCTTCAGGGCCAGGCCCATGCCGGCCAGCTTCGCCTTGACCTCGTCGATCGACTTCGCACCGAAGTTACGGATGTCGAGAAGGTCGGCCTCGGAGCGGGCGACGAGCTCACCCACGGAGTGGATGCCCTCACGCTTGAGGCAGTTGTAGGAGCGGACGGTGAG
>NZ_JBEYYJ010000053.1:0-30045 GCF_040645475.1 Streptomyces sp. NPDC046759
GTCGACGCCCTGTGCGAGGGCGTCGGTGACCTCGGGATCCATGCCCCGGACGCCTGGCTGCCCGCCGACGATCCGCACGCGATCCCGGCCTGACGTGCGCTGGAAGGCTGTGTCTCCCAGGCGGTAGGAAGCCGCTCCTTCCACTGCCGAACCGCCCGGCCTACGGTCAAATAGTCGACCGGTCGGCTAGCGATTGGTCATCCTCTTTGGAGAAGGTCAGCATGAGCACACACCACCAGAAGGTCGCGATCATCACCGGCGCCTCGCAGGGCATCGGCGCCGCCCTCGTCCAGGGCTACCGCAAGCTCGGCTACGGCATCGTCGCCACCTCGCGCACCATCGTCCCAGCCGACGACGCCGGCGTCCTGACCGTTCAGGGCGACATCGCCGAGCCGACGACCGCCGAGCGGGTCGTCACCGCGGCACTCGAGCGGTTCGGCCGTATCGACACCGTGGTCAACAACGCAGGCATCTTCGTCGCGAAGTCCTTCACCGACTACACGGCCGAGGACTACGCCAGCGTGACCGGCATCAACGTCGCCGGCTTCTTCCACCTCACCCAGCAGACCATCCCGCACCTGCTCGCCCAGGGCGGCGGGCACATCGTGAGCGTCACCACCAGCCTGGTGGACAGTCCGGACGCCCGGGTCCCCTCCGTCCTCGCCTCGCTGACCAAGGGTGGCCTGCAGTCCGCGACCAAATCCTTGGCGATCGAGTACGCCACCCGAGGCATCCGCGTCAACGCCGTGTCGCCCGGCACCATCAAGACCCCCATGCACCCCGAGGAGACCCACGAGTTCCTCGCCGCCTTGCACCCGGTCGGCCGGATGGGTGAAGTGAGCGACATCGTCGACGGAGTGCTCTTCCTGGAGACGGCGCCCTTCGTCACCGGCGAGATCCTGCACATCGATGGCGGCATGAGCGCCGGACACTGACCGTACACCGAGTCTTGGACCAAGGAGTGGACATGACCGCCACGACCGACGACGCGGAGATCCTGAGCGGAGTGCTCGACCAGTGGAAGGCCGCGGTCGACGCGCACCAGCCCGACCGCGTCGCCGCCCTCTTCACCGAGGACGCCGTATTCCAGGGGCTGCACCCCTACAGCGTCGGACGCCAGGGCGTCGCCGACTACTACGACTCCCAGCCCCTCGGCATGAAGGCGGCATACCGGATCCTCGAGACCAGGCGGCACGCCGACGACCTCGTCCTCGGCTACCTCGCCGTCGAGTTCTCGTTCAGGGACCGGCCACCGCTGGACGTAAAACTCTCCGTCCTCGTTGTCCGCACAGGGGACGACTGGTCCATCGGCCACTATCAGGTGTCCCGCCTGGATTAGCCTGTTCGGCCAGATCACCCACCTCGTTTCTGGCGCATGTTGACGCACGCTCAACGGGCGCTTCGCACCCGGGTTGCGCCGCACCGTGCCCCCCTGAGCGGGGTGACCGGTGTGGCGTACCTGCGCTCTCAGCGACGCCTTCTCCCACTGCGGAAGCGTGCCAGCGGCTCCTTCTCCGCGGCCCGAGTCTCACTGGTGTTGCGGTGGCCACATGCGCTCTGGGCATGGAAGCGGCGGCTCACACGGCGGTGTGCCTCGACAACGTCCGTCGGTTCGGCGAGAGCACACCGCCGCCGCAACCATTCAGCGGCATTTGCTGGCTCCGTGTCAGGCTCCACGAACGGGCATTCAAACCGCCCAGCTGCTCATCGGGCACTCAGGGAGCCGGCGGCTGCTTCGATGCCCTGTCCCTGCCCGGCGCCCGTGCCGCGCTGGTGATCGGCGAAGCCGCCGGACAGGGCATCCACGCCGCAGCCACCATGGGGCAAGTACGCACGGCCGTGCAAACGCTGGTCGCTCTCGACCTGGAACCCGACGAGCTGCTGGCCGTAGAACACTTTCACCCGGATGTCGGTTGGGTCTCGGCCTGCCCAGTCGGCCTAGAACGCCTGCCAGGTCTGCCACCGATGCCGGGCGCGTCCGCAAAACGGCTCGTCACCTCCGCCAGGTGCTCGAAGGCGTACCCGAAGTCGGCCGGTGCGGGAGCGCTGCTGTGCCCGAAGTCGGAGTACTCGGGTGCCATCAGACGTCAGCGGTCGGCATGGCGCGCCGGCAGCGGCTCGTACATCCCCCACGAGGGCGGGAATCGTGGAGCTAGAGCAGGAGCAGCGCGGGTGCATTCTCGCGTTGCACACTGACCGTCGCCCACATGCCGATCACTGGATCGCGGCCGAGCATGCTGTCTGGCACGTCCGGGGCCAACCGCTGGATGTTCTTGCCAGCGAAAGCGTTCTGGTCCTCCATTGGAATCCGTGCATCGGCCTCTCCTGCCTGGCCCGCCGCGCGGCGCCGCCACGGCCGACCCAGGTGTCCTGGAAGAGAGCGTCGCCGCCACTTCCGACCGATGGGCATCGTCACCGGTCTCGATGGTGATCCGGTCGACCACGTCGGGACGGAGGTCGGATGTCCTCGGGAACGGCGGTGCGGCGCTCATTCCGTCGTGAACGGGCTGAGAATAACCACGCCGCGGTCGCGGTCACCGGAATGACACCATCGGCCCGCGGGCCCAGGGCTTCGCACGCTACGACTCGACTCCTCATGCCTAGGCTGTGGCCGCGGCGCGGTAGAACTCGGCCGCGGTGACGGTGGCAGGGACGCCGAGTTCGGCGGCGACCGCGGTGATCGCCTTGTCGCCGACAGCGAGGTCGGCCTGGCCGTCCGTGGTGAAGTACGGCGCGATGAACGTCTCGTAGTGGGCTCGGGCCTCTTCCGCGGTCTGTCCGCCGAGAAACGTCTGCATGTGTCGCACCGTGGTGTCGGGGTCGTCGTGGATCACCTGAAGGGCGCGCCGGTGGGCTCGTACGACGGCCTGGACCGCGGGGCCGTCTGGTGAGATGTAGGTGGGGTCGACGGCCACGCCCACGGTAGGGATCTGGAAGTGGTCGCCGACCCAGGCCAGCACCTGCCAGCCGTGCTCGGCGGCCACCGCCTCCGGTGCCATGGTGCTGCCGACATAGGCGGCGTCGATGCTGCCGTCGCTGAGCCGGCGTAGATCCATGCCGTAATCGCCGGGCGAGCGGACGATGGTCTTCACATCACGGTCCGGGTCAAGGCCGGCCTTTCGCAGCACGATCCGGGCAAATGCGCCGGGCGGGGTATGCGGGGCGTGGACCGCCAGCCGTCGCCCGGCCAGGTCTGCCAAGGAGGTCAGGCCGGGGCGGGCGAGGAACCAGAACAGCGGGCGGTGGGTGTTGACACTGAGTGCGACCCACGGGGTGCCGTCGGTCAGTCGTGACAGCAGTGCCCGGCCGAGCCCGATGGTGGCGCAGCGGCGCAGCCGTTCCACGTCCCAGGTGCAGCCGTCGCGTAGCGCGACGTGGACACCCTCCTCGGCGTAGTAGTCCTGCTGGTCGGCGATGTAGGCGGCCAGCTCCTCGTGCAGGCCTCGTCCGACGTAGGCCAGGTCGATCGTGTGCATGAACGTCTTTCCTTGATCGTTTAAGGGTTCGGCCGCGTGTGCGGAGGTCAGTGAGGCGTCAGTACATGGCCATGCCGCCGTTGACCGCGGCCGTGGTACCGGTCATGAAGGAGTTGTCCTCGGCGGCGTAGAAGGCGACCGCCTGAGCGACATCGGCCGGGTAGGCCAGGCGGCCCAAGGGGGTGGCGGCCACCTGCCGCTGCCTCGTCGCGTCGTCGAGCACGGCGTCGGCGGTGCGGGACTCCACCGGGCCGGGCGAGACGACGTTGACCGTGATGCCCTGCGGGCCGAGTTCCTGGGCGAGATACCGGGCGAACTGCTCGAGTGCGGCCTTGGAAACGCCCAGCGCGATCATGCCCGCCCGAGGCAGGCGGCTGAGTCCGGTGCCGATGTAGATGAGGCGTCCCCGCCCTCGTTCGGTCATCGTGGGCAGTACGGCTTTGGTGACCGCGAACGCCGCGTGCATCTCGGCGTCGATCTTGCCGCCCAGTTCTTCCCACGTCATGTCCTGGAACGGCTTGACCGCATACGGGATGAGCGCGTTGTGCACGAGCACGTCGATGCCGCCCCAAGCCGCCTGGACCTGGCCGACCATGCTCTCGACGGCCGCCTCCTCGCGCACATCGGCCTGCACGGCCATGGCCTGGCCGCCCACGGCCTCGATGTCGGCCACGACCCCCTCGGCTGCCTTGGTGTTGCGGAGGTAGTTGACCACCACGCGCATTCCTCGCGCGGCCAGAAGTCGCGCCGTGGCCGCGCCGATTCCGCTGCTGGCCCCTGTCACCAATGCCACCCTGCCGGTCGTCCCGGTCATGGGTCCACCTCCTGATCGTCGTCGCGGGCCGTCGGGATGACCGCCCGGGGTTGTTCGTCGTCGATGCCCTGGCCTGTCGGGCGGATCGCCCCGTACAGCACGGTGTCGACGGTCGCCCGCAGCAGATCGGCCGCGGTCCAGGCCAGATCGCGCGGCAACTCCGACATGAGCAGCCGCTCCAACGCGCCGCGGGTGATCTCACTCAGCAGCTCGGGCGGCGCCGGCAGCAAGCCCTGCTGGTGTCCCTCCCGGAACAGCTCGTCGAGCCGCTGGTAGACCACCGCGTCCACACGCTGCTCCACGTACTGGCGCAGCATCGTGTCGCCCCGCCCGGACGCGAGCTGAGGCGCGCCGATCCGCCCGAGCTCACTGCCCGCCGCGATCAGGAACCGCTGCACCCGCACAGCGAACGGCTGCCCTGCTGCGTCCTCGGTCGCCGCCACCAGCGTGCGCTCCACCGCGGCGAACTGGCGGTCCAGCACCGCGGCCAGGAGGCTGCGCTTGTCCGGGAAATGACGGTAGATCGTCTTCTTGCTCATCCCGAGCTCACGAGCGAGATCGTCCATGCTCACCCGCGCGAAACCCGACCCGAAGAACAGCCGGCCGGCCGCCTCCACGATCACGTCCGCACGCTGCTCGTCACTCGTGGAAACTCGGGAAACTGGATTAGTTTCCATAGTTTCCATCCTCGCCCTCCGTCCTCTTAGCTGTCAAGGCATGCCGTACGTCCCAAGTGCCTGTCGGCGAGGTCTGGCCGGGGGTGCGCTACCCGGCGGTGGCGAGCCCGATGAGCAGCAGGGCGATGTCGTCCGTCCGGGGCGCGGTCTGCCGTGCATGGTCGATCAGGGTCGTGGCGAGCCGGTCCATGGGCTGGGCCGAGGCCCGGGCGAGCTGGGTGGCGAGCCCGGACATGGCGTCGTCCATGTCGACCCCGGGAGTCTCGACGAGGCCGTCGGTGTACAGGGCGAGGAGGGTGCCGGGGGTTAGCGGGATCTCGGTGGGGGGGTAGTCGGCGTCGGGGTCGATGCCGAGTAGCACGCCGGGTCGGAGCGGAAGGACCTCGGCGTGGCCGTCCGGGTGACGCAGAACGGGCGGGGGATGGCCGGCGGTGGCGAGGACGGCTCGGTGGTGTGCGAGGTCGAGGTGGGCGTAGAGGCAACTGACGAAGCGGCCCGGGTCCATGGCGACCAGCTGACGGTTGGCCTGCGCGAGGGCCTGTGACGGCGTGGCCCCCGAGGCGGCGTGGGAGCGGATGGCGGGGCGCACCCGGCCCATGAGCGCGGCGGCCGTGACGTTGTGGCCCTGGACGTCGCCGATGACCGCGGCTGCAGTGGTGTCGTCGACCCGGACCAGGTCGTAGAAGTCGCCGCCGATGTCCATGCCGCGGACGCTGGGCAGATAGCGGGCCGCCACATCCAGTCCAGGAAGGTTGGGCAGTGAGTCGGGGAGCAGGGCCGCCTGCAGGGTCTTGGCGAGTTCGTTGCTGGTGTCGTACAGGCGGGCCCGTTCCAGCGCCTGCGCGATCAGTCCCGCGAGCGCGATGAAGACGACCCGCTGCTGATCGGGAAAGGGGTGGGGCCGGTCGAAGGCGAACACGCACGAGCCCACCGGACGCCCGGAGGCGATCAGCGGCAGAAACGCCCAGGCATGCAGACCCTTTTGATGCGGGGCGGGCGGGTAGGCCCGGGACAGCTCGTCGAAGGAGGCGAAGAAGCTGGGCACGCCGGTGGCGAGGACCCGGACCGCGGGTGCCGGGTGGGTCAGCGGCACGCCGTCGAAGTGTTCGAGCAGCGAGGGGTTGTAGCCGCTGCGGCCGATGACCCGCATTCTGCCGTCCTCGGCCGCGAGCAGGGCGACGGTCCGGGCTCCGAACGCCGGCAGCATCTCCTCGGTGACCAGATCGACCACGTCTGAGACGCCCACCGTTTCCGACAGGGCGGCGGCCAGGTGCAGCACCCGGTAGACCTCGCCCAGGCGGATCGGATCGCCCCGGAACGTCTCCGTCCTGGTAGGCCCCGGCTGCGAGTTCCCGCCCGGACCGGTCGGCGATATGCGGACGCTCACCCCCGAGCCGTCGGGATAGAGCTCGAACGCGAGCCACTGGTCCGGCGGGTGCATGGCGGTGTAGTAGCCGGGCTTCCGGCTGACCACGGTGGCGCGGAAGTGGTCCTCGAAGGCCGGGTCGGTGTGCCAGGGCAAGGACTGCCAAGGACGCGTGCCGATCAGATCGTCGGGGCTGCTCGCGCCCAGTAGGGCGGCGGCGGTGGCGCTGACGTAGGTGAACCTGCCCTGGAGGTCGAGGGAGCAACTGCCCCAGGGCAGCCGCTCGAGGAGGTCGGCCGCGGCGAGTGCCTCGGCCGGCCCCCGCTTGCCGGCGGGCGGCTGCACCAGGGTGCGGGGTGCGGGCCCCGGGCCGACGGCGTGGCCGGTGCCGGCGGCGTCGCGCAGGAACCGGCCCAGGCGCCGACCGGCGGCACGGACCCGTTCGGGGCTCGGGCCGTCGGCACGGGTGGAGCCGGCGCCGGGCCAGAACAGCAGCAGTGCGCCCCAGACCGTGGTTCCGGTGAGGAGCGGTGCCGCGACCACCGCATGGTGGTAGGGCAGGGCGATCGCCGTGCGGGGATAGCGACGGGCAAGGTCCTCCGGGTCGCCGAGCCAGACGAGCCGCCGCTCGCGCACCGCATCGGTCACGGGAAAGCGGCTCGACAGCGGGACCCCGAACCAGGGCGCGAGATACTCTGCCGGCATGCCTGCGGTCACCTCCAGCCGCAGGGTCTGGCCGTCGGACGCCAGCAGGAAGACCGCTCCCGCGTGCACGCCGGTGTCGCGCACGGCGAGCTCCAGCAGCCGGTCCAGCTCGGCCCGGCGCAGTGACCCGGCGGTGGGTGAAGGGGAGCGGGGCCCGTGGGGCTGCGCCGCGCCGCCTTCCCGCATGGCGCACATATCAGTACCGTACGTCCGCACCCGCCGCCCCCGCGCGGAGGCCGCTGCCGATTCCCGTCCCGGACGCCGTCCCCACGACGGTCTGCTCGCCCCGTTCGTGTCAGCGTTCGAGGACGAGGGCGAGGCCCTGGCCCACGCCGATGCAGAGGGTGGCGACGCCCGTGCCGGAGCCGCGGCGGGCGAGCTGGTGGGCGACGGTGCCGGCGAGGCGGGCGCCGGAGGCGCCGAGGGGGTGGCCGAGCGCGATGGCGCCGCCCTGCGGGTTGAGGATCGCCGGGTCGAACTCTGGCCATTCGGCGAGGCAGCCGAGGACCTGGGCGGCGAAGGCCTCGTTCAGCTCCAGTACGTCGATGTCGGCGAAGGTCCGGGCGGCCTTGGCCAGGGCCCGGTCGACGGCCTCGACGGGGGCGAGGCCGAAGTAGTCGGGGTCGATCGCGGAGACTCCGGTCGCGCAGACGCGTGCCAGCGGCTCGCGGCCGATGGCCTTCACACCCTCCTCGTCGGCCAGCAGCAGGGCGGCGGCGCCGTCGTTGAGGGGGGAGGCGTTGCCGGCGGTGACCGTGCCCTGCTTGGTACGGAAGGACGGCTTGAGCCTTGCCATCGCCGCGAGGGAGGCGTTCGGGCGTACGCACTCGTCGGCCGCGAACAGCTGGGGGTCGCCGCCGCGCTGCGGGACCGGGACGGGCACCAACTCGGCGTCGAACAGGCCCTGTTCCCGGGCGGCTGCGGCCTTCTGGTGGCTGTGCAGAGCGAACTCGTCTTGCTGCTCACGGCCGATCTTGTGCTTCTCGGCGATCAGCTCGGCCGACTCCCCGAGAGGGATGGTCCATTGCGGGTTCATCGACGGGTTCACCATGCGCCAGCCCAGCGTGGTGGAGTACAGCTCGGCGTGGGCGGCCGGGAACGGTCTGTCGTTCTTGGGCAGGACGTAGGGGGCGCGGGTCATGGACTCCACGCCGCCGGCGATGGCGACGGAGGCGTCGCCGACAGCGATGGCGCGGGCGGCCTGGATGACGGCTTCGAGTCCGGAGGCGCACAGCCGGTTGACCGTCGCCCCGGGCACGCTGGTGGGCAGGCCGGCGAGCAGGGCGGCCATGCGGGCCACGTTGCGGTTCTCCTCGCCGGCGCCGTTGGCGTTGCCGATGTACACGTCCTCGATGCGCGCAGGGTCCAACTGGGGTAGGCGGGAGAGGAGTTCGCGGATGGCGTCGGCAGCCAGGTCGTCGGGGCGCACCGAGGCCAGGCCGCCGTTGTAGCGCCCGATCGGCGTGCGCACGGCGTCGACGATGTAGACGGGGTTCACAGCAGGCCCTCCGTGACGGTCAGCTTGGCGTCGGTCTTGGCGATGATCTCCTCGACGTCGACGGAAGGTGCGCACTGGACCAGCACAAGCCCCTCGTCGGTGACGTCGAGGACACCGAGATCGGTGATGATCCGGTTCACGCAGTGCTTCCCGGACAGCGGCAGCGTGCACTCGGTGCGGATCTTCGGCGAGCCGTCCTTGGCTGTATGCGTCATGACGACGATGACGGTGCGGGCGCCGTGGACCAGGTCCATCGCACCGCCGATCCCCGTGATCATCTTTCCGGGGATCGCCCAGTTCGCCAGGTCCCCCTGCTCGGAGACCTGCATGGCACCCAGCACCGCGACGTCGATGTGCCCGCCGCGGATCATCGCGAAGGACAGTGCGGAGTCGAAGAAGGAGGCGCCGGGCAGGACCGTGACGGTCTCCTTGCCGGCGTTGATCAGATCCGGGTCGACCTCGTCCGCACCCGGGTAGGGGCCGGTGCCCAGGATGCCGTTCTCCGACTCGAGGATCACCTCCACCCCTGGCGGCAGGTAGGTGGGGATCAGCGTGGGCAGGCCGATGCCGAGATTGACGTACTGGCCGTCGCGCAGCTCACGCGCGGAGCGGGCGGCCATCTCCTCACGAGTCCAGGCCATCAGATGGTCACCGTCCGCCGCTCGATCTTCTTGTCCACCGCCTGCTGCGGGGTGAGGGCCAACACCCGCTGGACGAAGATGCCGGGCAGGTGCACCGCGTCCGGATCGATCTCGCCGGGCTCGACCAGCTCCTCCACCTCCGCGATCGTGACGCTGCCGGCCATGGCCGCGAGGGGGTTGAAGTTGCGGGCGGACTTGCTGAACACGAGGTTTCCGTGCCGGTCGCCCTGCGCCGCCCGCACCAGCGCGAAGTCGGTGCGGATGCCGCGTTCGAGCACGTACTCGGTGCCGTCGAAGACCCGCACCTCCTTGGCCGGCGAGGCCAGTGCGACCCCGCCGGAGCCGTTGTAGCGCCAGGGCAGCCCGCCCTCGGCGACCTGCGTGCCCACCCCCGCCGGGGTGTAAAAGGCGGGGATGCCCGCGCCGCCGGCGCGCAGCCGTTCGGCGAGCGTGCCCTGCGGGATCAGCTCCACCTCCAGCTCACCGGACAGGTACTGCCGCGCGAACTCCTTGTTCGCCCCGATATACGATCCCGTCACCCGTCCGATCCGGCCCGCCGAGAGCAGCACCGCCAGGCCCGAATCCATTGCCCCGCAGTTGTTCGAGACGACTGACAGCCCGCCGACGCCCCGCTCGAACAGGGCCTGGATCAGCACGTTCGGCACACCACTCAATCCGAACCCGCCCACGGCCAACGACGCTCCATCCGGCACATCCGCCACGGCCTCCAGGGCCGTATTGACCAATTTCCCCATTTTTTTCGGATCTCCAGATGCTCGCGTGAATTCTGTGTCCATCGCGGAGTGTTTTACGCCGCCGACATGTCCGCCCGATGTTTATTCAGCCTGCCGGGGCCGTCCGCTGAAACCTGGTTCCACGGTCCGATGCCACGGCGCGCTTGGCCATCCCGCAGATCGGCGATATTGGCTGCGATTCAAGGGTTGTGCCGTCGGCCGCTCTCGCACGAATCGGGTATTTCACATTCCTGCGGGAACGAGATGCTGACGTGACAGGCGGGCGACCCCGTACGCCACCAGCGCGAGCCCGAACACCTGGAGGGTCAGCCACCAGCCACCACGCAGTCTTTCCCCGTAGAGGGTGACGCCGAGCGCCAGGCTCACCAATGTGTCCCCGAGGGTCAGGGCAGGCTGGGAGGCGACCAGCGGTCCGGACTGCATGGCGTTCTCCAGCAGGAACAGGGCGCACACCCCGAGGGCTGCGAACGCATAGGTCTGCCATGCGGTGAAGAAGGCACCCATACCCTGGCGGCCGAGGGCGGCGGTCGAGAACTTCATGAGCGCGGCGGTGAGAGAGTAGGAGACGGCGGCGGCCAGGCCCATGCACGCGGCGCGCGCCGCGCCGTTGGGCAGCCTGACCGCGACGCTGCACAGCACCACCACGGCGAGCAGGCAGCAGGTCAGCACCGCTGTCCACCGAGCCGTGGGGATCCCGAGAGTGCCACCGGTCGGCGCGGCCGCGAACAACGCCAGGCACAGACCGCCCCCGATACTGCCGACGGGCACCCAGCCGGCCCGGGGCAACGGGCGCCCGAAGACGATGCTCGCGAGCAGCAGCACGAACGGCAACTCCAGCATGAAGAGCGGCTGTACGACCGCCAGGGCGCCGGTGGCCAGCGCGGCGCCCTGGAACATCGCCGAGAGGGCGACCCCACCTATGCCGAGCAGCCAGACCGGTGTGCGCAGCAGGTCCCACATCAGGCCGATGCGCAGACTGCTGGACTGCGGGACGACGGTGGCGGCCCGGCGCTGCATCACGGTTCCCAGTGCGTTGGTTGCCGCTGCGAGCAGCGCGAAGATCGGCGACAGCACGGTCAACATCGTGGTTCTCCCGTCCCGAGAGCGCATTGATCGATGATCGATCGGTCGTGCGTGTGGTCAGTGCTCTGCGAGAAGATCCATCAGTTGGGCGTCCAGGCCGACGTGCACGTGCTCGGTGCCCGGTGACACCACCGCATCGGTGCGTTGCAGGAACTCCGTCACCACCGGCCAGGGGAACATGAGGTCCGCCCGTCCTGCGGGCGGCGTGAGGACGATCTGCACCATGTGCTGTCCCTGGTGCCAAGCAGGGCGCAGGCGGACGTCACCGATACCGACTGGCTGGAGCAGCCCCTCTCTCAGGAGCTCACGGGCGAAGAACCACTCGGCCGCCCGGTCACCGCCGAGACGGAAGGTCGCACGGACCGCGTAGGGATCGTCGGGACGATAGCCCAGTCGCGTGGACACGGGCACCGCCGCGCCGTCCGGCATGACGAGGAGTGCACATAGCTCGGCATCGACGGCATCGGTGCTGGGTCTCGGCATCTCTTCCTCACTCAGTCGGTACGGGAGTCGAGCCCTCCGGCCCGGGGCTGTCCCGGACACCGGGCCGGAGGGCTGTCAAGGGTGTTCCATGCGCTCTTGGAACACCGCTGCCCCCTGCATGCATCCCGCCTTCCGCCGCCGTCCCGGGTGACCTCGCTCACCAGCCCGTGGTGCGGACCCACTGCCTCGAACGTGGCCCGCCGGGACGAGACGGTGCTCCTGGGCATAGCCCTCCAGCAGCGAGCGCAGCCGTCGGTGACCTCGGTGCAGTCGTGACAGCACGGTGCCGACGGGAGTCTGCATGATGTCGGCGATCTCACGGGTGGTGAAGCCCTCGACGTCGAAGAGGTACACCGCCGTTCGGAAGTATTCCGGGACGGCTTGCAGCGCCGCCTTGACGTCCGAGTCGGGCAGGTGGTCGAGCGCCTCGGCCTCGGCGGAGCGCAGTCCCGACGAGGTGTGCGAGGCCGCGCGGGCGATCTGCCAGTCCTCGATCGCCGTCGCGTCGTCGCGTTGCGGCCGCCTGCGTTGACTGCGGCGGTAGTTGAGGAACGTGGTGGTGAGGATGCGGTACAGCCAGGCCCTGAGATTCGTGCCCTCGCAGAACTGGTGGAACGAGGCGTAGGCCCGGGCGTACGTCTCCTGGAGCAGGGTCCTCGGCGTCGGTCGGACTGCCGGTCATCCGCACGGCGGCCGCGAAAAGCCGGTCACGGTGTACCAGTGCCGGTTCGAAGCGGGCCTGCATGCCGTGGTCCGCCACGGCCTTCGCGTCCTCATCGGTCTTCTGCGTCGCCGCCGGACTCAGCGGGATGTCGGGGTCGGCCTCGCAGTCGGGTCCGGTTCCGGTCATGGTGCCTCCTGGGGTGAGCACGACGGCCGGATCTCAGCCGTCGATCAGGTGCGCCCCGGACAGGTCCGCACCTGGTCCGGGAGACGCACGGACAGCGGCCGTATCCCTGGGTTCGGCACCCCCGACCTGAACCCCCGCCGCTCGTGAATGCGGACCCCTCGGACGCCGTTCCGGTGACCTCGACCGGCATATCCGCCTGCCAGAGGTCCGGATCCACGATCCAGCCCATGGACACCCACCGCATCGCGCAGACGAGTGATGTCCGTCGCGAGCCGGAGGCCCCGGGCGCGGAACCTGTGGCACGAACAAGGTATTTCAACGCCGGTGCCCGTTATCCCTCGCGGATTACGTTGACCCCCGTCATTCAGGCATCGAAAGTCTTGGTTCCAAGCAGACGGCGGGACTGGGGAATTCTCATGAAGACATTCGTGCATCGGGGACAGATCACCAAGGTGGTCTTCGGCAGCGGTACGCGCCGCCGTATCCCTGAAGAGGCTGATGCCCTCGGATGCCGTCAGGTGCTCATCCTGTGCACACCTGGTCAAGCGGGCCAAGCAGCGGAGGTACACGACGTACTGGGTACGGCGGCGGTGGGAACCTTCACGGAAGCGGCTCCGCACACCCCCGTCGAGGTCACGGAGAAGGCGGTCGCGTATGCCAGAACCGTGGGAGCGGACTCGGTGCTCGCCATCGGCGGCGGCTCGACCATCGGCCTCGGCAAGGCGATCGCCCTGCGGACCGGGCTGCCACAGCTGGCGCTGCCCACCACCTACGCCGGCTCGGAGATGACGCCGATCCTCGGAGAGACCGAAGGACGCCGGAAGACGACCCGCCGACTGCCGGAAGTGCTGCCGAAGACCGTGGTGTACGACGTCGACCTGACGTTCACGTTTCCCGCGGCGGCATCGGTGGTCAGCGGCATCAACGCGATGGCGCACGCCGTGGAGGCCCTCTACGCACAGGACCGGGACCCGCTCGCCTTCCTGATGGCCGGTGAAGCGCTCGAATCCCTCATCCGCTCCCTCCCGGTCGTCGCACAACGTCCGGGCGACTGCGAGGCGCGGGCCGACGCCCTGTACGGGGCGTGGCTGGCCGGCACGTGCCTCGGCACGGTCGGCATGGCCCTGCACCACAAGGTGTGCCACGTCCTGGGCGGCACGTTCGGGCTTCCGCACGCCGAAACCCACACGGTCGTCCTGCCGCACGTCGTCGCCTACAACGCACCGGCGGCGCCCGAGGCGATGGCACGCATCGCAAGGGCGCTGTCGGCGGCCGACGCAGCGAAGGGACTCTTCGACTTCGCGGGACGGCTCGCCGCCCCCAGGACACTGCGGGACCTCGGCATGCCGGAATCGGGCATCGAGCAGGCGGCCGAACTCATCGTGCGGGACGGCTACTGGAACCCGCGACCAGTCGAACGGACGGCGGTACGCGCCCTCTTGGCCCGCGCCTGGGCCGGACAGCCTCCGTGCACATCATCCGGCGACGGACATCCCCGGACGGAGTCCGCGGTCCATCACTCCACCACCACGGGAGCGCGTCATGCGTGATCTGACCAGCGACACCATCACCGAGGCCGTGATCTCGACCATGCGGAACACCAAGGACTCCCGCGTCGCCGAGATCCTGGAATCACTGGTGCGGCACCTGCACGCCTTCGTCCGCGACGTCGAACTGACGCAGGAAGAATGGGCCCGGGGAGTCGACTTCCTGACGCGCACCGGGCAGACGTGCACCCCGACGCGTCAGGAGTTCATACTGCTGTCCGACGTGCTCGGCGTCACCATGCTGGTCGACGCCCTGACCAACCGACGCCCCAGCCAGGCCACGCAGAACAGCGTGCTGGGCCCGTACTTCAGGGAGGACAGGCCGCAGCAGGCCGACGCCGCCGACATCTCCGGGGGTCTGTCCGGTACCCCGCTGTTCTTCGAGGGACGGGTCGTGGACCACGAGGGAGCGCCGGTGGCCGACGCGGCGGTGGACGTCTGGCACAGCGACTCGGACGGCCACTACGACATGGAGGTGCCCGGCCTGGACGAGCCGGCCATGCGCGCGCTGTTCCGCACCGACGAGACGGGGCACTTCGCTTTCCGTTCCATCCGCCCGTCCAGCTACCCGATACCCGGTGACGGCCCGGTCGGCGAGCTCATGAGCGCGACCAGCAGGTCGCTCATGCGTCCCGCCCATGTGCACCTGCTGATCGAAGCGCCGGGATTCCAGCGCGTGACCACCATGCTCTTCCCCTCGGACGACCCGCACCTGGACACCGATCCGGTGTTCGGCGTCAAGGAGTCGCTGGTCGACCGCTACGACACCTACCCGGCCGACGCCGGGCCCTGCCGGGGCATGACCGACGTGCCGTACACCCTGCTGCGCCACACCTTCGTCCTCGAACCCTGCGTCACGGACTGATCCTCACGGCGCCACCACGACGGGAGCCGGTCATCCACGAGGACGGCCGACGTCGAACACTCCATCACACCGCGGGGCTCAGCCCCGAATTCACGGAGGTCCTCAGATGAGTGAAACCCTTGATGTCGTCTTCGGGTTCCGAGCCACGATGAGCCGGCTCGCCACGGGCGTCAGCGTGATCACCACACGCTCGGGCAGCACGGCCATCGGCATGACGGCGAGCGCCGTCTCCGCGCTGTCCCTCGAGCCGCTCCAACTGCTCGTGTGCATCGGCAACCAGCTCTACACGCGGACCGCGATCGCGGAGCACGGTCGCTTCGCCGTCAACGTCCTCGGCGAGGACAGCGAGCACCTCGCGCGGAACTTCGCCGTTTCCAAGCCGGACAAGTTCGCGGGTGTGGAGACCATCGACGACCACGGCGTGCCGGTGCTGAAGGACGCCATCGCGGCTGTCGTGTGCGACGTCGCCGCGGCGCTGCCCGGCGGCGATCACACCATATTCGTGGGCGACGTCCGCCACTTCGAACACCGGATGGAAGGCCGGCCGCTGCTCCACTTCGGCGGAGACTTCGGCACGCTCAGGCCCCCCTGCTAGCGCGGGTGACAGCGGCCCGACGAAGGTTGCCGTGTCCCTGCCCCGGTCCACTACGGCCCCCGGCGTCCCGGCTCCTGCAGGCGAGCCACGGACGCCGGGGGCTCCACCAGTCCTGACGACTCCACCGAAGGTGCCATGACCAGTTCCGTGCCGACCTTCAAGCTGCGTCCTGGGGACCAGCCCCCGCACCTCCTGACCCGCCCCCGGCTGCTGCGCCGGCTGGACGCGTCGACCGAGCCCGTGGTGGTGGTCTCCGCGCCCGCCGGTGCCGGAAAGACGGTGCTCCTGACCGAGTGGTCGCGAAGCCTCGCAACTCGTGGCGCGTGCGCCTGGCTCAGCCTGGACGCGTACGACAACGCCCCGGGCCGGCTCTGGGCCGGCGTCCTGCGGGCGTTGCAGCACGTACGGCCGGAACTGCCCCTCCTCCCCCACAGCGGCGAGTGGACACTCGACGCGTGGCTCGAGGAGATCCTGCCGAGCCTCGTGAGCGGACTGGACGGACAGGGACCGCTCGCGCTGATCCTCGACGGAGTGGAATCGATCACGGACATCGATGCGGTCCGCAGCCTTTCGGAGTTCCTGACAAGGCTTCCGCAGGGCTTTCGCGTCGTTCTGTCGACCCGTCACGTTCCGGGTGGACCCGTACCGACCCTGCGCGCCCGGGGCGCGATCGCCGAAATCGACCGGCACGACCTGGCCTTCACCCCCGAGGAGGCACAGGCCATGCTCACCGATCTGCTCGGGTCCGCTCCGGCCCCGGACACGTTGAGCGCGGTGTACGAGACCACCGAGGGGTGGGCGGCGGCGCTGTGCATCATGGGCCGTACCCTCGCTCGCTCGTCGGACGACGCCGACACGGCCGCCGACCTGGCCCGCGGCAGGCGAGCGGTCACCGAGTACCTGGCCACCGAGGTGCTCCACCGGCTCACCACCGAGCAGCGTGAGTTCCTGCTCCGTACCAGTGTGCTCGACGAGTTGAGTGCCGGACCGTGCCGGGCACTCGCCGGGGACCGGGCGGGCGTACTGCTGCGCGAGCTCGCACGGACCGTCCAACTGCTCGTACCGGTAGCGGCCGATCCCTCGGCATACCGGCGTCACCGCGCACTGTCCGCGCTGCTCTGCGACCTTCTCGGATCCGAGGGGCGCGAGACCGCCGTGTCGTTGCACAGGACGGCGGCTCGGTGGTACTCACGGCAGGGCGAGACGACCGCGGCCGTACGGCACTGGGTGCGCGGCGGTGAAGAGGCCGCCGCCGTCGCGTCGATACTCCACGACTGGGAACAGGCGATCTCGGCAGGCCGCGGTCGGGAGGTCAGACAATGGCTGGAGCTCTTGCCGCTCCGCACGGTCGCCGCCGACGCAAGACTGTGCGTCGTGGCGGCGATGGCGGCCCTGTCGGGGGGTGCTCCGGAAACGGCCCGGCGCTGGCTGGACGTGGTCCGGCTCAGGGGGCCGGGAGCGGAGAAGGTCGGCGAAGGCAGCACGGTGTCCGATGCGGCGGCCGTCGCCCGGGCCGTGGCCTGCTGGCTCCAGGGGGAGGTCCTGACCGGCGACCGTCTCGCCGAAACCGTCTTCGCCGGCACCGTCCCGTTGACTTCCTGGCGTGCCCTGGCCTGTACGGCCCGCGGTACCGCTCTGCTGTGGACCTCCCGGTACGAGGAGGCCGAGGCGCTGCTCGGCGAGGCGACCCGTGACGCGCATGCCGCCGGGCACGGCCTGACGCTCGTCCGCGCGCTGGGGCTGCGGGCGCTGTGCGCCCTGCTGGCCGGACGCCATGAGCCGGCGCGCATGCTGAGCGACGAAGCCCTGGACGCGGCCGGGACGGCCGGGCTGGAGCGGCACTTCGTCGCGGCGCCCGCCTACATCGGCAGGGCCGGCCTGCTCCTCGATGAGGGACGGGCCGACGAGGCCGAACGGACCCTGGCCGACGCGGAAGCGGCGCTGGCGGACTCGTCCAGGACAGGAAGCGAACCCCAGATGCACACCTTGTATCACGGCACACGGGCACGACTTGCCACTGCGCGACGCAACGCGGACGCCGCGCGGGAAGCCCGTGAGGCGGCCGAGCGGGCAGCGGCCCGGTGCGAGTCACCAGGAGTGCTCACGGATCTGCTCGGGGGAGTCGGGGAGGACACCGTCGTGCCGCTCGTCGTGTCCGGCCCCCAGGAGCTGTCGCTCGGCGAGCGCCGGGTGCTCCGCGCCCTGTGCGGTCCGCTGACACTGCGTGAGATCGCCGCCGAGTTCTATGTGTCCCACAACACCGTCAAGACACAGGTACGGGCGGTCTTCCGCAAACTCGGTGCGCACGACCGGAGCGCAGCGGTCGCCAGGGCCCGGGAGTGCGGCATGCTCTGACCCGGGCCCCGGCATCCTGCTACGAGGCGTTCTGACGAGAGGCGTCCTGGCGTCGGGCGTAGTCCGCCTGGGCCAGGTACGCGGTCTCCCGCTCCCCGTCGTTGCTCACGCTCTCGATGCCGCAGACCTTGCGCGCGAGGTCCGCCATGCTGCCGGTGGGGGACATCTCGGCACGTTTCATCGTGAGGCTTCGGATGGCCAGCAGGGGCGTGCCGTTGAAGTTCTCGAAGGTGCTGATGCGGTCGCCCCAGTCGGACAGGAACATGTCGCGGATCACCCGGCTGATCTTCAGCCGGTCGTGCGGCCTGCCGACCGGTCCGGTCTGCAGCGCCGTCAGCCACGGCCGCAGTTCGGGCCGCTCCCACTGCCCCTCGGTGGGATAGATGAGCGCGGCACGACCGGACAGGTCGATGAGCTCGTGGGTCAGGTCGGTGATGTGCTCGATGTAGTACGCCCGCCCGAAGTCGAACATCAGGACGTTCGGCTTGTAGATGCCGCCGGGAGTGAAGAAGCCTTCGTCCTCCGAGGCGATCACATGCGCCTTGAGCGTCTGGAGGAAACCGGCGAACCGGGCGATCCGCGCCTGGACGGGCGGCAGTTGGTAGGTGCCGATGTGCTCGGTGATCAGCAGGGCCAGACCGAGCATCAGCTCGGCCTTGACCATGGCACGCACCAGCGAGTGGTAGTGCAACCAGTCGAAGACGCGCTGCGGGTACAGCGAGGCGTGCTGGGGGTTGCCGATGTGGAAGACCCGGTTCCAGGGGATGAGCACGTCCTCGAACACGATGATGCTGTCCAGCTCGTCACCCTGCGAGGCGAGGGGGTGCTCCACCTCCTCGCCGTCGCGGACGTTGCTCTCGCGGCAGATGATGGTGACGCCGGGAGTGTTGGGCTTCACCGCCCCGTAGATGATCTGCTCCGCCACGATGCCGGGACGGTAGAAGACGCCGATGTGGATCCAGTCCCCGAAGGCCGCGCCGGTGCTGATCGACTTCACACCCCGCACGGTGATGCCCTCGTCCGAGGTGGCGACCACCCGCAGTGCAGGGGAGATGGCCTGTGCGGAATCGCGCGAGCGGTCCGCCTGCGGGTCGACGAAGGCCGGCGTCGCGTTGAGGTCGCCGTCCCGCATCACGTTCCAGAAGTCGAGGATCCCACCGGTGAGGTCCCGCCCGTCGGTCCCGACAGACTGGCTGCTCCAGGGCTCGGGGTCGTCGACGTAGGTCAGCAGGACGTAGTTGTTGACGTCCGGCGTGCGCGGGATCGCACCGCCGCCCAGTTCCCGCTGCACCGTCTCCAGGTAGCGCCGCTTGCGCAGCAGGTCCTCCTTGGAGCGGTGCTGGAACCACGTCATGGACCGCCGGACACCGTCCTCGTCCAGGAACGTCATGACGTCCTGGAGGTCAGGACGGTGGTGCAGGTCGTAGAAGTCCGCGATGCTCCGGGCGTACGCCCTGGTCTTGGGGTGCGTGGACACGTCGTCGACGAGTTCGTCGCCCACCCACACCGTGCGGCCGTCGTTCAGTGCCGCGAGGTATTCCTTGCCTGTACGCACGTCGTGCTCCTCTCGGGGGCAAGAGATCTGGACGCCCCGAAGGATGTGTCGTGGCGGGGTGAGCGGACGGCACGGAACCGGCAATCACCCGGGTGAAAGCGCCGGGCACACATGAACCGGCGTTGAGGGCGATGTGGCCGTGCGGCATGCTGGCCCCATGCGCAGCACAGACCCCGTGGGTGACCGGCCCGGTGGGCGTGGGCACCGGGCCGTGAACGGCCTGCGCCTCAGGGGACGGGTCCGCGAGATGGCGGCTGTCCGTGAGGCCCTGGGCGCGGTGCGTGCCGGGCGGGGTGCCTGCGTCGTCGTGGAAGGCGCACCCGGCGTCGGCAAGAGCCGGCTGCTGGCGGAGCTGGACGACATGGCACGGCGGTCCGGATTCGACGTGGTGTCCGTACGCGCCGACGAGCTCGACCAGTACGCCGCCGGAGCCGCCCTGCAGTCCGCCCTACAGTCCTCCGACGGTTCCGAACGAGCGGCCAGGGCCACAGACGACCAGCGGCTGTGGCTGCTGGACAGCATCACGGACGCTCTCGAGGAGCGTGCCCAGCGCGCCCCGGTGGCCGTGCTGGTGGACGATGCGCAGTGGGCGGATCCGGCCACGCTCCTGGTGCTGCGCACCCTGCCCCGGCGACTGGCGGCTTCGCGGATCCTGTGGGTGCTGGCGGTACGGTCGGAGACCGAGCGGCCGACCGTTGCCAGGGTGCGGCAGGACCTCGAACGCCTCGGAGCCCGGTGGCTGACCCTCGGTCCCCTGCCGCAGCAGGAGCTGCAGCACATCGCGGCCGACGTCCTCGAGGCGAAACCGTCACCCGGTCTGGCCCGGCTCCTGCGGGGCGTCGGGGGCAATCCGTTCCTGGCGATCGAACTGGTGCGCGCCTTCGTCGACACGGACGCCGTCAAAGTGGAGGCGGGCGTGGCGAGCCTGCTGCATGACGGCATCCCCGTCGGTTTCCGGCGGAGCGTCGCCGCGCGTCTGGACCGGCTCCCGGAGGATGCCGTGCGCCTCCTCCAGATCGGATCCGTCCTCGGCCGGGAGTTCGACCTCGGTACGGCCGCCCGCATGCTCGGCAGGCAGGTCGGCAGCCTGCTGTCGGGCGTCGAGGCGGCCCTGAACGCCGGTCTGCTCTCCGGCGACGGGCCGCGACTGGCGTTCCGCCACGACCTCATGCGACAGGCCGTCCACGAGAATCTGGCGCCAGCCCTACGGACCGCTCTGCACCGGGAGGCCGCCGACGTTCTGCGGGGCATCGGGGCACGATCGGCCGAGGTGGCCTGGCACGTCGTCCTGTCGGGCGGCCCGGTCGACGACGACGCCGTGACCACATTGACCACCGCGGTACGGGAACTGTCCTCGTCGGCCCCTGACGCGGCTGCGGACCTGGCTCAGCAGATCGCCGGACTGCTGCCCCTGCACGACCGGCGGCGCATCGCCCTGCTGACCGACGCCGCGGAGTACCTCGGCCGGACCCGCCGGGTGCACCAGGCACTCGACCTGGTCGACGCGACCCTCTCGGACCGGCTGGAGCCGGTGCAGGAGGCGCGTCTGCGCCTGGTGGCTGCCGAGATCCACCAGGCCGCGGGCGACGATACCGCAGCCATGACACACCTCCAGCAGGCTCTGGTGCTTCCCGGGCTGCCGACCGACCTGCGAATCAGGCTGCTGAAGACCAAGGCGACGGGCCACGTGTACCTCGGGGACATCACCGCTGCCGAGCAGACCGACATCGGACTGGTCGAGGCCTCCTACCGCAGCGAGGACCCGGCCGTCGTCGTCAGCGCCATGGTGTTCCAGTCGCAGACGTTCTTCTACCGTGGGCGCCTGGCCCGCGCCCTCGAGCTCGCCGAGGAGGCCACGGCACGCGCCGCCGGCACGGAGTCCGGCGTACTCTACCTGCGGCCTCCGCGGATTCCCGCGCTGTGGCTGGCCACGGTGCTGACCGCCACCGACCGGCTCGCGGACACCGAGCGGGTGCTGCGGGAGGGGCAGCGCGAAGCGGAGACGCTGGGCCTGGGCTGGTCGCTTCCCCACTGGCATGCGAGCCGTGCCTGCGCGCTGTTCGAACAGGGGGCGCTGGACGACGCGGCCGTGGAGGCCGAGTCCAGTCTGATGGTGGCCGACGAACTCGAGATCACCCAGCCGAATCCGCAGGCCCGCTCCGTCCTGGCATTGGTGGAGATCAGACGCGGTGACCTCGCCAAAGCCAGGGACCATCTCCGCGCCGCCGAAGCCGGATCCGGCACGAGCACCCAGCGGTTCGGCCTGTGGGTGTCGCTCGCACGCGCCTGCCTGGCCGACGCGGAGGGCCGGGACACCGCAGCGGCAGCGGCGATGGACGGCAGCTTCAGGGACGCCGAGCCGGCACGCCTGCTTGCGGTGCCGCCGTCCCACTGGCCCGGGATCGTGCGCATGGCGCTCCGCGGCGAGGACCCCTCGCTCGCGCAGGCCGTGTCCGGCGCATTGCGCACCCTGGCCGCACAGGACGGCGGCCAGCAGATCGTCGGGACAGTCCGTGCTCATGTGGACGGCCTGCTCCACCACGACCGGGGCGCACTGGCGTCCGCCGTCACCGGTTACCGGAGCACCGGCAGGCGGCTGGCCCTGGCCGGGGTCTGCGAGGACCTCGGGGACCGCGTGGCCGCGTCGGGCGACAGCACGTCGGCGATCCCGTATTTCGAAGAGGCGGGTGAGCTGGCGTCGGCATGCGGAGCCCTGCGCGATCACGAACGGATCATGCGGCGCCTCAGACAGTTCGGCGTGCGCACAGCTGCCCCACGGCACCACACGACCGGCGCAGTGGGATGGACGAGCCTGACCGAATCCGAGCGGAAGCTCATCCCGCTCGTCGTGGAGGGCCTCACCAACCGGGCCATCGCCGACCGGCTCTACGTTTCCGTGCATACCGTCAACACGCATATGAAGCACATCTTCACCAAGCTCGGCATCAACACACGAGTCGAACTGACCCGGCTGGCGATCGAACGGGGCGGCATCGCCGACGGGGCGGACTGAGCGACGCCTGCGGCGGCGGGGCGCGGCGGCGAGGATCCCGTGAATGGGCGATGCAGGCGGCTGACGTACGGGTGATCATGGTCGCGACGGCGCCACAGGCACGGTGCCGTCAGCGATCCGATCACATGCGGACGGCTCAGCCCGGAGACCGACCGGGTCGTTCCCCTGGCGCAGACCGGGCCGCGTACCAGGCGCTCGAGAAGGAGTACCGGCGTGGGAGGACTTTCCCCCGTTTCGCGGACGGATGGTCAACCGCGGCCCGGGTCGGTCGGCACCGGCGCGGTCGCCGGACGCGGATACCGCGGCCAGCTCCGTGCAGCCGTGGCCGCGAGCGCGGCCCCGCACGGATACACCCTGGCGCTGTGGACCGCCACCGCCGTGACGTCGTCCGATCGGGGCGCCCCAGGGACGGCCGAAGTCCTGGCACTCCTCGCCGGTGCGACGCTCGCCTTCGCCGGGCTGGGTGCCGTCGCGTACGGCGGCTCCCCCATGAAGCCGGAGAGGTCCGCCCCGGCCGGCACGTGGATATGGGCCGCCTTCCATCTGCCCATGGCGGCTCTCGCTGCGCTGGTCAGCCTGTTGCTCGCACGGTGCTGTTTCGGTCCCCTCCTGTGGGGGCTCGTCGGGACGACCACGACGGCTGTCTATCTGCTTGCTGTCAGCGCCCAGTTCCTCTGTTTCTCAGTTCGCCGAATCACCTAGATACCAAAGCCGCACACGCAGTAAGAGGTTCACCATGTCACTCGCACTCGACCCCGCAGCCCAGGACCTTCTGTTCCGGGAGGCTCGTACCGCCAACACCTTCACCGACGACCCGGTGACGGACGACCAGGTGAAGGCCATCTACGAACTGGTCAAGTACGGTCCCACCAGCATGAACCAGCAGCCGCTGCGGATCGTGCTGGTTCGTTCCGCCGAGGCGCGTGAACGCCTGACCGGACACCTGTCCGAGGGAAACCGTAAGAAGACCGCGGCCGCCCCTCTCGTTGCCATCCTCGCCGCGGACAATGAGTTCCACGAGGAACTGCCGAGCCAGTTCCCCCATTTCCCGCAGGCAAGGGATCTCTTCGCCGAGCGTGCGGTGCGTGAGCGTTCCGCAAGGCTCAATGCGCTCCTCCAGGTCGGCTACTTCATCATCGGCGTCCGCGCGGCCGGCCTGGCCGCGGGACCGATGACCGGCTTCGACGCCGAGGGCATCGACAAGGAGTTCTTCAGCGACGGCGAGCATTCGGTTCTCGCCGTCGTCAACATCGGCAGGCCGGGCGAGAATGCCTGGTTCCCGCGCTCCCCACGCCTGACGTACGCCCAAGTGGTCACGACCGTCTGATCCACTGCCAGGCATCCGAGCTCCGGAACCCCTCCGGTCATCCACACGTCCGCAGGCCCGGGGGGAGGGTCTCCCCCTCCGGGACCGGTTCCGTCCGGCTCCCGGCGGTGTCGCCGATGGCGGTGTGCGCGGGCGGCCATGGCAGCAGGGCGATCAGGGAGTGTGCCCGGTGGATGAGGAAGGCGGCGAGCGGCAGTTCGGTGGCCAGGGCAAGGCCCCCCGCCATCCAGACGTCCTCAGTTCCGACATCGAGCGAGATGTCGAACCAGGTGTCGCAGATCAGCAGGACCGCTGTGGCGTGCGCGTACAGAATGACCGAACGGCTGCGCCGCCAGGCCAGGAACGCCGTGGACGCCAACGCCATGATGAGCAGCACGTCGAATCCGACCCAGGTCAGGCGCCACTCGTGCACGTGGTGGGACGACGGCAGCGTCAGCCCCAGCATCACGGTCCAGGGTATGAGACAGGCGGCGCACGTGGCGAGCAGCTCAGCGGTGTGCCTCCTGCGGCGGTCCGGCGCGAGGCCGCGGTGGCCCGTATGTTCCTTGGTCACTTGCGGTCCGTCCTCGCGCACTTCCTCCGACACCGGCAGGTTTCCGGATTCCACATGGGCACAGCCGTATACGTCGTTCCGGATATTCCCACGGTGTGCCACCGAACCTCTCGGGCCGCGGGCGATGCCGGTGTCACCCACTACGGGCGTGCCAACCCGAACGTCTTCAGCTGCTCCCAGATCCACGGGTAGAAGCGGTCGTACCTGGAACAGTCCCAGACGTGTCCGCGACGTCCGTCGTGGTGCCCACCGACGGTTCCCGTCTCGGCCACCGCACCCGCTCGCGCAGGGACGCGCGCGTCGGCCGGAAGAGCAGCCGCGTTCGCGGAACCCCCGGCGACGAGGAGGGTGCCTCCGGCGAATGCCAGAGCGGCGGCGGTGGTCGCTATACGCCGTACGAGCTTGTTCTTGGTACGCAAAACAATCATTCCCTGGTTTCCGGAGAGTAGAAACTGCCAACGCGGCCAGTTTCGATCAGGAAGGTGCGTAGTGCATCGCATGATCTGGTGATTGACTGCCGCCCAGGTGGCGCCATGCTGCAGGTATGTATTGTGGGCTTGAGTCGAGACCTGATAGTCACATGAATCGCTAGATTGTGCGAGGTTCTCAGTCCCTTTCCGGTCCACTCTGCCCAGAGAGCTGATATGGCTCGAGTTTTCTTGACTCGGCGGTCGTCTGCCGAAGAAAAGTGGCACACGAAACCAGATCGGGGTCGGGAGCGTGGAGGGCCGGGATGTCCAGGCGCAGTAGCAAAATCGAGTTCGTAGGCTCGCAGGGCGTCCCGCTCGTGGCGCGCCTGGATCTGCCGGAGGGGACGCCTTGGGCGTACGCCGTATTCGCCCCCTGCTTCACATGCGGCAAGGACTGGCTGGCGCCCGCTCGGATCTGCGGGGAGCTGGCCGAACGCGGAATCGCGATCCTCAGTGTGGACTTCACCGGCATCGGTGAGTCCGGGGGTGACTTCGCCGACAGTACAGTCAGCTCCGATGTGGACGATCTCGTGCGCGCCGCGGACCACTTGCGTGAGAACTTCACGGCACCGTCGCTCCTCATCGGGCATTCGCTGGGCGGCGCAGCCGTGCTGGCCGCCGCGCACCGGATACCCGAGACGGCGGCGGTGGCCACGATCGGTGCGCCTGCGGAGCCGGAGCACGTCGTGCACACGTTCGGCGGCAGGCGGGAGGAGATCGAGCGGAACGGGGAGGCCGAGGTGAGTCTCGGAGGCCGCGTGTTCCACATCCGTCGGGAGTTCCTCGACGACATCTCCGCGCAGCCTCAGGCCGAGCGCATCCGCCGACTGCGTCACGCGCTCCTGGTGTTGCACTCGCCGATCGACGAGACGGTAGGTGTGGAGAACGCCCAGCGGATCCTCGACGCAGCACGGCACCCCAAGTCCTTTGTCGCGATCGATGGCGCCGCCCACTCACCGATCGCGCCGACGCCCGCTATGTCGCGACGCTGCTGGCCGCATGGGCCGGCCGTTACGCGCGCGGTTCGGCCCAGGCCGGGCCGCGGCGTGACGGAATCCGCATACCCCGAGCCGATAGGACTTCCGGGCGCCGAATGCGCCGTATATCGCATCATCCAGACATGGTGACGCTACTGGGACAGGAGTAGGTTTCGCACGTGATTAGAATTGCATCGGTCGCATTTATTGGAGTCCTCGCAGTCGCATTCGGATCCTTCGCGGCGACCGTATCTCCCTGGTGGTGGCCAGCCGCCGTGCTGTGCGCGGCGTTGGCGGGCGTGGGTAGCTACGATCTCCTCCAAAAGCGCCACTCGGTGCTGCGCAACTACCCTGTGCTGGGACATGTGCGCTTCATGCTGGAGTCGATCCGGCCGGAGTTGCAGCAGTATTTCATTGAGCGCAATTACGACGGCCGTCCCTACGACCGGGATGTGCGCAGTCTCGTCTATCAGCGCGCCAAAGGCTTGGAAGCGCAGCAAGCGTTCGGGACCGAACGGAACGTCTATGCCGAAGGCTACGAGTACTTCGAGTCGTCGATGAGGCCACGCCCGGTGCCGGCGGAGCAGCCGAGGGTCCGCATCGGTGGTCCGGACTGCACCAAGCCCTACGACATGGTCCTGTTCAATGTCTCGGCGATGAGTTTCGGCTCGCTGTCCGCCAATGTCATCCTCGCCCTGAACCAGGGCGCCGCCCTCGGGGGCTTCGCACACGACACGGGTGAGGGCGGCCTGTCGGAATAGCATCTGCGGCACGGTGGCGACCTGGTGTGGGAGATCGGTACCGGATACTTCGGCTGCCGCACCGAGGACGGCCGTTTCGACCGGGCGCGGTTCGCGGAAAAGGCTGCTCACGACAGCGTGAAGTGCGTGTCGCTGAAGCTGTCCCAGGGAGCCAAACCCGGCATCGGAGGAGTGCTGCCCGGGGAGAAGGTCACCGCCGAGATAGCCCGAGTACGCGAAGTCCCCAAGGGGCGGACTGTCATCTCGCCCCCGTACCACGAGGTTTTCAGTACCCCACGGGAACTGATCCGATTCATCGCCGAGATGCGCGAGCTGTCCGGGGGCAAGCCGGTCGGCTTCAGGCTCTGTGTGGGCTCCCGACGTGAGTTCCTGGCGGTGTGCAAAGCCATGATCAAGGAGGGCACCGCGCCCGATTTCATCATCGTCGACGGAGCGGAGGGCGGCACCGGAGCCGCCCCGCTGGAGTTCGCCGACCATCTGGGCAGCCCCCTCACCGAGGGCCTCATCACGGTCCACAACGCTCTGGTCGGCGCCGGCCTGCGGGACCGGATCAGGATCGGCGCCAGCGGCAAGGTGGCAACCGGAGCCGACATCGTCAAGCGCATGGTGCAGGGCGCCGACTTCACCAATGCGGCTCGCGCCATGATGTTCGCGATCGGCTGCATCCAGGCGCAGAGCTGCCACACCAACACCTGCCCCGCCGGAGTCGCCACACAAGACCCGCGCCGCGCCCGCGCGTTGCACGTCGACGACAAGTCGGTCCGGGTCCAGCGCTTCCAGTCCGCCACGGTGACCAGCTCCCCGCCGCCACAAGGGATGGTGCCGGCACATCACGCTCACCATGCTTGCCCACGCGTTCCTCACGGTGAGGGCCGTCCAGAAGTGTGAAAATGGGGTGACCCGGCCGACGCACCCGACCTCGTGGACCTCACATCAGCTGAAATCCGTCGTCTGCTGGTAGCTGAAGCCCGCCACCCTCCTGCATGCCGCGACCACGCTGTGAACTGGTCCGGATGGCGGCGTCGCCACCAAGTACGCGCCCGCCGCTGTCACTGGATGCGGCGCGGACACACGCTGGTGGGACAGCCCGTCCAAGACCGTCCCACCCATGCCAGACCCTCGCTACGCTCCCCAGCTCTGACTGACTCACCGCTCCTACACCATGCCCGGTTTGGCACTGCCATGCTGGGCCGTGGTGGAGGACGTTCAGCGGGAATCCTCCGCGAGCTCAAATTTCCATCTGCCGATGGAGTCACAGTGCAGGCACCGTATTTCGGTCCAAGCCTGGTCAAGAATAAGGTGCTTGCGTCGTCCACGTTCGGCGAGTGTCTCTGCCCGTTCGGCGGCGATCCGCCGAGCCTGTTGCTGGTCCCTGGCGTTGTCAACCAGGTAGAAGCACCGAATTGTATGATCGGGGGCAACGTGGTAGCGGAATCCGATCAACCAGATGACAGTGTCAATCATTGTCGGCTCATCAGCTTCAACGGGGGGATGGGTGAATGGCATTTCATGTCAGTGATTCTCCTGGCCGACTGCCAGCCACGCTGAAAGCCAGGGCTCCAGTCCGTCTGTGAATGTTTGGCCTGGCTCATACTTCAGAGAGTCGAGATCGGTGGTGGCGCACTCCGGGATGCGCGTGTGACAAGACGAGGAAGGTTGGGACTCGGCTGCCGTAGAGCTCATGGCACTGTCAATACCGCTCATCGTGCAAAACACCCCCGGCTTCTATCAGGAACTAAATACCAACACCATCAGTGTTCGCTGTGCATTGCATAACCTAGGGAGCGGTCCTTGCGCAGTCAGCGCTCCTGGCGCAGAGCTCTTTGTGGGCATCGCGACGGATCCAATGACGCAGGGTGATGCTCTCGCCAATTAGTCGGCAAGTCCGTGTGTCGAGGGTCATCAAGTCGTGAGCTGGGCTTTCTCCCTGGTGTGCCGCGTCGAGTTCGCGCAGCACGCGGTAGGAGTGGATGAGGCGCTTGCGGCCTCACCGCAAGCTGGTGACGCTCGTCTAGCGGGATCTACACGCCGGCGCAGCGTGCGCTGGCACAATCAGCGGGTTCCCATGCGGCCGGCGAAGCGATGATCTTGCGCCGTGGCGGACCGAAAGCGGTGGACTCGAGCCGATGTTTCGTGGACGTTCGATGCGCTGGCGCGGCGCGGGTCCTGGGTGGCGAGGCCGACGGGGCAGGTGTTGGTGTGGCAGATATGCGCTGGATGCGTTCGACGGCGAGGGGTGGAGGGCTGGGCGGCTTCTGGCGCTGCCGGTTGCTCGGGTGTGATGCTGGGGCGGGGAGTTCGCGTGGAGGGACACCCCGGGTCAGTTGACGTGTCCGAGCTCCGTGAGCTGGTCCCAGACCCAGGGGTAGAAGCGGTCGTAGGCGTAGCGGCCGCAGTGCCCGTCCGAGGGCTCCCTGTGGTGGCGGTAGCCCTCACTCCTGACTCCGCCGTACCCGCCGTGGTTCCAGCCGGTGGCTCCCGTCTCCGCTACCACACCTGATTGGGCGGTGTCCGCCGGGAAAGCGGCCGCACTCGCCGAACCGCTGGAAGCGAGGAAAGCACCTGCGGCGACTGCAAGAGACGCAGTCGCGATCCCGATGCGATGTGCGAGCTTTTCCATGATCATTATTCCTTGTTTTATCGATCGCTAACAGGAATCACTATGGATCGGAAAAGGGCGGGGAGCATCGCACGATCGAGTGATTGGTCGGCGTGCGACTCGCCGCCCTTCTCACGTCCCTTTCGGGCTTGACCGCAGAAAGATCGACTCAGGGCGATCCCTGTGTGCGCCGTCGAGTATCTCGTCGTCAACGCCAGTAAGGACGAGTTACTCGCGACAGGGGAGGGAACGGTCGGACCGATCACCAGATCATGTGATGCGCCTCAGTTCCTTGCCGTGCCATGCTGACCAGGCAGAAGACGAGTAGCCACGTTCCCCTCGCCCGCGCGGATGTCGGGTGTGTCCGGCAGCTCTTGCGGGCCTGCAGTGCCGGCGACGGCCAGCTCGCTGTCCGGGTCGTCAAGGACTTCGAGTCGCCGGTAGGAACCGAGCCTCCGCACGAATGAACGGCCGCAGATGAGCGATCAGACGAAAGTGATGGTCCTGGGAGTGATCGCACTCGTCCTCGGTGTCAGCCTTGTTCTCGTACTGCAGCATGCCTGCACGCACTGATGGCAGCGCTCCCGAGGCTCGCCTGGGCCTTCCTGAGGGAACGCCTTGGGCGTACGCCGTATTCGCCCCTGCTTTTTACGTGCGGCAGGGACTGGTTGGCGGCCGCCCGGATCCGCCGAGAGCTGGCCGGACACGGAATCGCAGTCCTCAGTGCGATTCTCGCCGGCATCGGTGAGCCCGGGGCGACTTCGCCGGCAGCAGGTTCAGCTCCGACGATCTCGTGCGCGCCGCCGACCACCTGCGTGAGCACTTCGCGGCACCGTCGATTGTCGTGCGTCCCGCCATCCTGAGGCCGCACCTTCCACCGCGGCATCAGCGGCTTTGCGATCCCCAATAGACCGTCCGGCACAACCCAACTCACCCCGCTCCATGCACAGCCCAACGACCGCCTCACCACACAGGGCACCGCCTTAGAGCTCCTAACGGAATGCGGTTCGCAGGCGCCGCCAGCAGATCAGCGAGCAGGCGAGCTTGAGGAACGCCTCGTGGATGTCATCGCGGATCTCC
>NZ_JBEYYJ010000054.1:0-27636 GCF_040645475.1 Streptomyces sp. NPDC046759
CCCGCGACCGGGAACATCCTGCGCATACGAGGAGTCACCCGAATTCCCTTCCAGGCACGGGCGACGACATGACGAAACAACATCTGCAGCCCCCCGTGCACACAGACGTAAAGCAAAAATAAGTGGTCACTTGTGAGGCTAATGCGGTGGAAGAAACCACTGCAACGTGACCATCTTCACGAACTACTCACGGAACCCCGGCAGATGAGTCACAGTCACGCAACGCGGGCAGACCGCGACTCCCAGGGCGCCCACTGATCTCCCCCCAACCGACGGCGGCCGACCGCTCCCACCCCGGCCGCCGTCGCCGTACGCCGCGACGCATGGTGATGTTGCCCCGGGGGCCACCGCCGGGCAATCACCGCCCCTTAGGCTTGCGCCGACCAACTCGCCTATCCAAAAAGGGGACTTGACTCATGCGCGCAGCGAGACGGCTGGCGGTGCTGGCAGGTGCCGCCGCTCTGCTGGTGACGGTGCCGGGCAACGCCCACGCGGCGGCGCCGAAGCTGTCCGAGACGACGGCGATCGGCACGCACAACGCGTACGACAAGGCCAAGTACAGCTATTTCGCTCAGGCCTTGGACTCCGGCGCCTCGCTGCTGGAGCTGGACGTGTACGTGGACAGCATCACGCACCGCTGGCGGGTCAGCCACAGCAATCCGCTGGGCAACGACAACAACTGCGAGGCCGCGAAGACGCCGAGCGAGCTGTACAGCAAGAGCCGCAACCAGGACCTCGGCAGCTGCCTGGACAACATGGCCGCCTGGAACCAGCTCCACCCCGACCACCCGCCGATCGTCATCAAGGTCGAGATGAAGGTCGGCTTCAACAACAACGCGGGCATGGGACCGGACGCGTTCGACACGCTGGTCTCGCAGAAGCTCGGCAACAGCGTCTACAAGCCGGCCGATCTGCTGGGCGGGACGTACTCCACCCTGGACGCGGCCGCGAAGGCGAACGCCTGGCCCGCGCGCGACTCCCTCAGGGGCAAGTTCCTCTTCGAGCTGATCCCGGGCACCGTGGAGCAGGCGAACCCCTTCGACCACTACTGGACCGATCAGGAGTACGGCGACCACCTGCGCGACCTGTACGCGGCCGGGAACATCTCCCGGGCCGAGGCCTTCCCCGCGGTGCTGGGCGCGGCGAACGGCGACCCGCGGGCGACGCGCTGGACCTCCGACACCTCGATCAGGCCGTGGTTCGTGTTCTTCGACGGTGACGCGGCGACGTACGTCGGCAGCGGCTACGACACCTCGTTCTACTCCACGAACCACTACATCTCGATCATGACGGACGCCGCCGGCGTCTCCCCGGCCATCTCCTCCACCGCCCCCACGGACGCCGAAGTCGCCGCCCGGCTGGCCCTGCTGGCCGGTGACCACGCGAGCATCATCACCTCCGACTGGTCGGCGAAGCCGGCGTCGGTGCTGAGTTCGGTGGTCACCCGCAGCTGACGTTCCCCCGCCCGGGGCGGATCGGGCGTGCCATCGTGGGGCATCACTCAACCAGCAACTCCTTTCCCCCACCGGCACCTCGAGGAGTCCCCACATGCTCCGCGGCATCGACGTCAGCGCCTATCAGTCGTCCTCGTTCGACACGAGCGGCCTCTCCTTCGCCTTCATCAAGGCGACGGAGGGCCGTTCGTACGTCAACCCCCACGCCACCGCCCAGGCGAAGACCGCTCGCGACGCCGGCCTGGTCGTGGGCTTCTACCACTTCCTGTGGCCGGGCAACCTCACCGCCCAGGCGGAGCACTTCGTGAGCGCCGCCCCGTCGAAGGCGGGTGACATCCTCGCCGTCGACTGGGAGACCACCGGCGACGGCACCCACGCGAGCAACGCGGAGAAGGACGCCTTCGTCAAGAAGGTGAAGGCCCTGCGGCCCACCCATCGGGTCGTCCTCTACTGCAACCGCGACTTCTGGCTGAACCTCGACCACACGTCCTATGCCGGCGACGGCCTCTGGATCGCCGACTACGTCACCGCCGGCCACCCCCGCATCAAGGCCAAGTGGCGCTTCCACCAGTACAGCAGCGACCCCCACGACAAGGACGTGGCGAACTTCGCGAGCAAGGCGGCGCTGAAGGAGTGGGCGACGCCGTAAGGCGGCCGGTCAGCCCCTGAAGCCCGCCGGGCGTTCCGGGGATGCCTGGGCGAGGGCCTCCTTCACCCCTTGCGCGCCGGCCCTGAGGCCGTACACCGGGGTGTCGGGCTGCTGGCGCCAGGAGTCGTCGATGCCGCCCGCGTCGACCGTGTCGAAGCCGAGTTCGTCGATGAGGGCGCACACCTTCGCCTTGGCCGCCTCGTCGTCGCCGGCGACCGGGAGTGCCATGCGCTCGGGGTCGCCGGCGGGGCGGGGGCGGTCCAGGATGTCCTGGGCGTACGTGCCGTTGAACGCCTTGATCACCGGGTGGCCGAGGTGCCGCTCGGTCCAGCGGCTCTCGGTGAGGCCCTCGTCCTCGATGGCCGCGATCCGGCCGTCGCGCTGCTGCGGGTAGTAGTTGCCGGTGTCGATCACCGCCACGCCCTCGGCCGCGCCGTCCAGCAGGCCGGCGGGCAGGTCGGGGACCACCTTGAGGGGGACGGTGACGACCACGATCTCGGCGCCGCCCGCGGCGTCCTCGGCCCGTACCGGGGTCGCGCCGGTCTCCTCGGCCAGCTCCTTGAGCGTCTCGGGGCCGCGGGAGTTGGCCACGGAGACGTCGTGGCCGAGGGCGGTCAGCCTGCGGGTGAGGTTGCCGCCGATGTTGCCAGCGCCGATGATGCCGATCTTCATGACAGGCCCTCCAGGATTGTTCCATGCATGTGCATGCGTCGGTCCTGGGCGACAACCCCGGCGGCGCGGGCGCTATTCCGGCGGTGCGGCGATCGGGTGAGACGGGCGGACGGATCCGGCGGGCAGGACGAAGGGGGCCCTCCCGGTGGAGGAGCCCCCTTCTCGGCG
Organism: Streptomyces sp. NPDC046759; assembly: GCF_040645475.1. Lineage (NCBI taxonomy): Bacteria > Bacillati > Actinomycetota > Actinomycetes > Kitasatosporales > Streptomycetaceae > Streptomyces > Streptomyces sp. NPDC046759. The sequence continues at coordinate 2,944 of NZ_JBEYYJ010000054.1, forward strand.
CGTCACTTGTTCAGGTAGGCCCAGAACTCGTCGAACGACAGGACCTTGTCGCCGTTGAGGTCGCGCTGCTTGATGATGGCCTCGGCCACCGTCTCGGTGACGTTCCAGTCACCACCCTGGGCGAGGGCGGACTTGAACTCGGCGGCGGTGATGAATCCGTCACCGTCCGCGTCGATCCGCTGGAACTGCTTGCGTGCTTCCTCGATGTCCGCCACCGATCCGCCCCTTTTGGTCGTGTTTCTCATGCCGTGCCGGCGTACTGTCGCTGGTCAGATTAACGGCCCGGCCAGGTCTTCAGCGCCGCGGCCTCGGTCCTGGCTGCTGGACCGGGCCCTTGAGCGGGTGGAGGCTCGAGGGGCGCCGGTGCTGTGGGGTCAGCGGAAGATACCGGTGTGGCCGAGCGAGTAGCGGCCCGGCTGGGGGTAGACCGCGAGACCGTGCGGACCGCTGCCGACCTTGATGCGGGCCAGTTCCCTGCCGGTGCGGGTGTCGACGGCGTACACCTCGGCGTTGTAGCGGCCGGACAGCCACAGGACGTTGCCGTCGGCGGAGACGCCGCCCATGTCGGGGCTGCCGCCGCCGGGCAGGTGCCACTTCTTGACGAGCCGGTCGCGGGTGAAGTCGAAGACGGAGATGGAGCCCTCGCCCCGGTTGGAGATGTACATCTCGCGGGAGTCGCGGCTGATGTAGAGCCCGTGGGCGCCCTTGCCGGTGTAGAGGAGCCGCGGCCGGGTGAACTTGTCGCCGTCGAGGATCCACACGCCGTTGGCGGCCATGTCGGCGATGTAGAAGAGCTTGCCGTCCGGGGAGATCTTGACGTCCTGCGGCATCGCGCCGGCGTACGGAAGCCGCTCCTGCCGGACGACCTTCATCTTCGCGGTGTCCACCTTGAGGACCTCGCCGCTGAACTCGCAGGAGACGATGAAGTACCGTCCGTCCGGGGAGAAGTCGGCGTGGTTGACGCCGTAGCAGCTGACCGGCACGCTCTTGACGACCTTCATGGTGTGGGCGTCGCGGAAGACCAGCCGGCGGTCTCTGGAGGCCATGACGACGGCGTATTTGCCGTCGGGCGTGAAGTACAGGTTGTACGGGTCGTGCACGGCGACCGGTTTGCCGGCCTTGCCGGTCCTCGGGTCGATGGGGGTCAGGCTGTTGCCGAGGTCGTTGTTGACCCAGAGGGTCTTCAGGTCCCAGGACGGCACGACGTGCTGGGGCTGGCGGCCGACCGGGAACGTGTCGACGACCTCGTAGGTCCTGGGGTCGATGACCGTGACCGTGTTGGAGTTGGTGTTGGGGACGTACACCCGCGACGGGAAGTCCCTGACCACGGGCGAGAGCCGGCCGGGGCGGTCGGCGGCGTAGAGGTCCTTCGGGTCCTGGACCGGTGGCATCCCGGGCAGCATGTTCAGCTGCGGGTGGAGTCGCGGCTGCACCGGCGCCTTGCTGCCGAGCGCCTCTTTCTGGTGGTGCCGGGAGCCGGAATCGCAGGCGGACAGCAGCGTCAGGGCGGTGAGGGCGGCACCGGCGGCCAGCAGGCGGGCGGCTTTCGTGGTTCGCATCAGCTCAGCAGCTCCGTGGTGGTGACCGCGCGCAGTCCGCGACGGTCGAGTTCGTGGAGGAGGTCGGGCAGGGCGGCGACCGTGTCCGGGTAACCGAAGTGCAGGCTCACCACCGATCCGCCCCTCACTTGGGCGAGAACGTTGCGGGTGACGGCGGCGGCGCCCGGGCGGGTGTAGTCGAGCGAGTCGACGTCGTACGACAGCACGTGCGGGTAGCCGGCGGCTCGGGCGAGCCGGGCGACCAGCGGGGAGGCGGTGGGCGAGCGGGAGGGGCGGAACCAGGTGCCGATGGAACCGGTGAGCCGCTTCAGCCGGTCCGCGCAGTCGGTGATCTCCTTGCGGGCGTCCGCCTCGGCCATGGTGTCGATGGAGATGTGCCGCTGGGTGTGGTTGCCGAGGTCGTGGCCGCCGTCGAGGATCCGGCGGGCGATGTCAGGGTGTTCGTCCAGCCAGGTGCCGACGGCGAGCACGGTGAGCCGGGCGCCGAGCTGTTCGGCCGTGCCGAGCAGGGAGTGGGCGATGCCCGGGTCGCCCTGGCCGTGGAAGGTGAGGGCGACCTGGGGACGGGTGCGCGGGCCGTGCGTGATCTGGGCGGGCTGACCGGGGTAGGCGCGTGGGGCGGGGGCCGGGTGGGCGCCGGCCGAGGGCCGGCCGGAGGGGGTCGCGGAAGGGGACTCGGTGTGCCGGGCGTGGGACGGGGCGGTCTGGCTCGCGCCGCAACCGGCGGCGAGCGCACCGCCGGCGACGATTCCGGCGCCCGCGCGCAGCACCCCGCGTCGGTTGGTTGTGGTCACCCGCACCATTTAAGAGGTGATAGGTAAGAAAACGGCCGATTGGCCCGGAAGAGGGATGATTCCGGGTCGCTGCAAGGAGGATGTGGCGCGCCGGTTACCGGTCGGCCACTCTCATCTCGAACCAGGTCGTCTTGCCGCGCGGCAGCAGGTCCACCCCCCAGCGGTCGGAGAGCTTGTCCACGAGGAACAGCCCACGGCCGCTGACGTCCATCTCCTGAACCGGCATCAGACAGGGCAGGCCGCGCGAGGGGTCGCGGACCTCCACCCGGATCCAGCCGGGGCGGCGGCGCATGCGGAGGCCGAAGACCCGGGCGCCGGTGTGCCGTACGGCGTTGCCCACGAGTTCCGACACGAGTAAGACACAGTCCTCGGTGAGTTTGGGGGTGAGCCGCCAGGTGCGCAGGACGACCACCTGGGCGAGCCGGCGGGCGGTCGCCGCGGACTCCGGGCGGGACGGCAGCGGCACCTCGGCCTCCGTCGGGTTGCCGAACAGTTCGAGCGCCTTGAGCGCCTGTTCGTCCTCGACCGCGGGCGACCAGCGCGCCGCGGCCGCACGGCTGTGTCCCCGCGGCTGTTCGATGCCCTCCAGCCCCGCCATGCCCCCATGATGGCGGTCCGGGGCCGTCTTGGGGGCCGTTCCGAAGGAATACGCCCCCTGCACGCCCCCGTTCTCCACCGATCGAATGACATATGCCAGAGGCACGTAACTGACCGGTAGATCCCGGTTGACCTGCGAAGAAGGCTCGCTTCCGGGCAATCGTCAGGCCCCCTCGACGAAGCGCGCTTAAGGTTGCGTTAAGGCTTCCATAAACCGCCCCATCGAGGGACCCCGAACCAGACGCCACGTCAATTGCAAGAGACCCCACAGGAGTTGTGGGGACCGGCGTCCCGCCGGAAGTCAGCGGAACTTGGCCTTGCCGGGGCCCTCCTCCACGAAGCTGCGCATGCCGATCTCACGGTCCTCGGTGGCGAACAGGCCCGCGAACCAGTTCCGTTCGACCGTCAGACCCGTGTCGATGTCGGTCTCCAGGCCGGTGTCGACCGACTCCTTCGCCGCACGCAGGGCGATCGCCGGGCCCTGGGCGAGCCTCGCGGCCCAGGCGTGGGCCTGCTCGTAGACCTCGGCGGCCGGCACGACACGGTCCACCAGGCCGATGGCGAGGGCCTCGTCGGCCTTGACCTGGCGGCCCGTGAAGATGAGGTCCTTGGCCTTGGACGGGCCGACCAGCCGGGACAGCCGCTGGGTGCCGCCGGCGCCCGGGATCAGGCCGAGCAGGATCTCGGGCTGGCCGAGCTTGGCGTTCTCGGCGGCGATGCGGTAGTCGGCGCACAGGGCCAGTTCGCAGCCGCCGCCGAGGGCGTAACCGGTGACGGCCGCGACGACGGGCTTGGGGATGCGGGCCACGGCCGTGAAGGAGTCCTGCAAGGCGCGGGCGCGCAGGACCATCGCGGTGTGGTCCATGTTCTGCATCTCCTTGATGTCCGCGCCCGCCGCGAACACCCGCTCGCCGCCGTAGATCACCACGGCGCGCACGTCGTCGCGGCGCGTGGCCTCCTCGGCGAGTTCCTTCAGCCGGTCCTGGGTGGCGACGTCCAGCGCGTTCATCGGCGGACGGTCCAGACGCAGGGTTCCGACGCCTTCGGCGACTTCGAGATTCACGGTCATGGAGGCAGGTTAACGGGCACTAACGACAGCGGGCCCGGTGCCGTCCGTCACAGCACCGGGCCCGTCACCTCCGTGCGGGGTTACTTCGTCCAGTCCGCCCACGACATGTTCCACCCGTTGAACCCGTTGGCCGGGTCCACCGTGCGGTCGTGGGAGTCCTTCACGACCACCACGTCACCGATGATCGAGTGGTTGAACATCCAGGCCGCCGGCGTGGAGCTGTCGTAGCCGCCGCGCACGTCGCGCAGGCCGACGCAGCCGTGGCTGGCGTTGTAGTTCCCGAAGGCGTCGCCGCCCCAGTAGTTGCCGTGCAGGAAGGTGCCGGAGGTGGTCAGGCGCATGGCGTGCGGGACGTCCTTGATGTCGTACTCGCCGCCGTAGCCGACCGTCTCGCCGTTCATACGGGTGACCGCGAGCTTCTCACTGATGACCATCTGGCCGTTCCAGGTGTCGTAGCCGGGCTTGCCGGTGGTGACCGGGAGGGTCTTGATGACCTTGCCGTCCTGGGTGACCTTCATCGTGTGCTTCTTGGCGTCCACGACGGAGACCTGGTTGCGGCCGATGGTGAACTTGATGGTCTTGTGCTGCTTGCCGTAGACGCCGTCGCGGCCCTCGACCCCGTCGAGGTCGAGGTCGACGGTGACCTTGGTGCCTTCCTTCCAGTACTGCTCGGGGCGGAAGTCCAGGCGGTCGTTGCCGAACCAGTGGCCCTCGACGTCCACGGCCGGCTCGGTCCTGATCTTGATGGCCTTCGCGACGGCCTTCGGGTGCGTGATGCCCCGGGTGAAGTTGACGGAGAACGGCATCCCGACGCCGACGGTGGAGCCGTCCTCGGGGGTGAAGTAGCCGAGGAAGGTGTTCTTCGGGGTCAGGGTGGTGAACGAGGAGTCCTCGGCGGCCTCGCGGCCCTCGGAGTCCTTGGCGACCGCGTGCACGGTGTACTTCGCGGATGCGGCCAGATGGGTCGACGGCGTCCAGGACGTGCCCCCGCCGGTGACGGTGCCGGCCACCGTCTCCCCCTTGGGCCCCTTGACGGTGACCTCGGTCAGCCTGCCCTTGTCGACGTTCACTTTCAGTGCGCCACTGGTGTCGACGCCGGTGGCGCCGGACTTGGGCGAGATGGTCACGGTGGCGGTGGACTGCTCCTTGCCCTGCTGGGTGCTGGAGTCCGTGCCCTTGCCGTCGCCCGCACCCTTGCCGCCGCCCCCGCCGCACGCCGCGAGCGTGAGCACCAGGGCGCCGGCTATGAGCGCCAACCCCGTACGACCCCGCCGCCCCGCCACCGACGCCCCCGATATAGGCCGCTCGTTCAAGTCGCTGTCCCCTCCCCCGGGCCTGGTCAGGCCCGTCCCCACCACATTGGTGCGCGCATATTAACCGCCCGGTTTTGAGCGGGGTGTCAGGCGAATGTCACCGTTCCGTCGCAACTTCCGCCCGCACCGCCGCCCGAACCCGGCCCCTCACCCGGTTACTTCACCGCGCTGCCGGCCTTCCACTCCTGCCAGCCCATGTTCCAGCCGCCCAGGCCGTTGTCGGGAGCGACGGTCCGCTCCCCGCTGTTGACGACCTCGATGACGTCACCGACGAGACTGCGGTCGAAGAACCAGCCGGCTGGGGTCGCCGAACTGCCGCCCTTGACGTCCCTCAGGCCCACGCAGCCGTGGCTGACGTTGACCCGGCCGGGGGCGTCCGGCGACCAGTAGTTGCCGTGCACGAACGTCCCGGAGTCGGTGAGCTTCATGGCGTGCGGGACGTCGGGGATGTCGTACTCGCCGCCGAAGCCGACCGTGCGGCTGTTCATGCGGGTGACCTCCAGCATGTCCATCACCACCATCTTGCCGTTGTAGGTGGGGTTCTGCGGGGCGCCCGCGGTGATCGGCACGGTGGCGAGCAGCCGGCCGTCGCGGCGGACCCGCATGGTGTGTGTGGCCGCGTCGACCACCGAGATCTGGCCGCGGCCGACGGTGAAGGTGAAGGTCTTGTCCTGCAGGCCGTAGACGCCGGGCGCTCCTTGGACGTCCCGCAGGTTCAGGTCGACGGTGACCTCGGTGCCGGGTTTCCAGTACTGCTCGGGGCGGAAGTCGAGCCGGTTCGCGCCGAACCAGTGCGGACGGATCTCGACGGGGGGCTGCGCGCTGACGCGGACGGCGCGTTCGACGGCGGCGCGGTCGGTGATCTCCCGGCTGAAGGCGAGGGAGACGATCATGCCGGTGCCGACGACGGCGCGGTTCTCGGGGGTGACGTAACCGATGAACCGCCGGCCGGGGACGAGCGTGGTGAAGGTGGTGTGCCGGGCCGAGCGGCGGCCGGCCGCGTCCAGCGCGACCACGTCGACGGTGTACTCGGCGGCCAGCGCCAGCCGGTCCTCGTCCGGCCGCCAGGTCACCCCGTCGGCGCTGATGCGCCCGGGTACCGGGGAGTCCTGCGCGTCCTGCGACTCGACGACGGTCACCTTCTGCAGGCGGCCCTGCGGCACCCGTACCCGCAGCCGCTGGTCGGGGCGGACGGCCCTGCTGTCGTCGTCGGGGGTGACGTGGATGACCTCCTCGGGGGAGGGGGGTCTGCCCGGCGCTCCGTCCTGCCCGAGGGCGCCGAAGCCGCCGGAGGAACACCCTGCGAGCAGTGCCGCCCATGTCAGTACGGCGGCCAGCGCGACGCCCGCGCGCCGTGCGCGTCCTTGTACGTGCCTCACGCGGGACTCAACGACGGGCCCGCTCCGGGGAAACGTGAGTGCGACGCACGCACTGGGCAGAACAGAGGGAAGGACGACACGCTGGGGAGCCGCCGCACCCGCCGGCGGGGGGCGCCTTCTGGATCAGATCGGCTGAAAGGGACGTCAAGCGCGATCCAGAGGGCGCCCCCGGCCGTCGGGGCGCAGCCGTACCGGGTGGCCGAGCGCTGCGGGGCAGGCTCGCCCCTTCGGCACGGCCGACTGTGCCGCCCCGGGGCGAGCCACTGAAAGAGGGGCCGACAGGTGACGAGCGCAGCCGAGCAGCGGGCACCGGCCGGGGAGCCGGCCGCCGGGACCGGGCAGCAGCCGGCCGTGGTGAACGGCGCGCGGCGCGCCGCGGTGCCGGCCCCGGTGGTGTGGCCGGGCGCCCCGACGCCGCTGGGGGCCCGTTTCCGGGTCGGGCCGGACGGGGTCGCGGGCACCAACTTCGCGCTGTGGGCGGGAGGGGCCGAGGCCGTCCGGGTGTGCCTGTTCGACGAGCGGGGCCGGGAGACCCAGGTCCCGCTGACCGAGCTGACGCACGAGATCTGGCACGGCTTCGTCCCGGGCGTGATGCCGGGACAGCGCTACGGCTACCGCGTGGACGGCCGCTGGGACCCGTGGACCGGTGCCCGCTGGAATCCGGCCAAGCTGCTGCTCGACCCGTACGCGCGGGCGGTGGACGGGGAGTTCGCGCTGCCGCCCGAGGTGTACGGGCACGTCCGGGACTGGCCCGAGCAGTACGTCGCCGACACCGTGCGCGACGACCGGGACTCGGCGCCGTACGTCCCGAAGGGCGTGGTCGTGCACGATGACGACGACTGGTCCGACGACCGGCGGCCCAAGACGCCCTGGGCGGACTCCGTGATCTACGAGCTGCACGTACGCGGCTTCACCAAACTGCACCCGGGCGTTCCGGAGGAATTGCGCGGCACGTACGCGGGGCTCGCCCACCCGGCGGCGCTCGAGCACCTGGTGGAGCTGGGCGTCACGGCCGTCGAACTGCTCCCCGTCCACCAGTTCGCCCACGAGGACCACCTGCTGCGCCGTGGCCTGAAGAACTACTGGGGCTACAACTCCATCGGCTACTTCGCCCCGCACGCCGCCTACGCCGCCTCCGGTACGACGGGGCAGCAGGTCGGCGAGTTCAAGCGGATGGTGCGCGCGCTGCACGCGGCCGGCGTGGAGGTCATCCTCGACGTGGTCTACAACCACACGGCGGAGGCGGGCGAGCTGGGGCCGACCCTGTCCCTGAAGGGCATCGACAACCGCGGCTACTACCGCCTCCAGGACGACGCCCGCCGGTACGCCGACTACACCGGCTGCGGCAACACCCTGCACGTCGTGCGGCCCCAGGTACTGCGCCTGATCACCGACTCGCTGCGCTACTGGGTGACGGAGATGGGCGTGGACGGCTTCCGTTTCGACCTCGCGGCGGCGCTGGCCCGCTCGATGCACGACGTCGACATGCTCTCCCCCTTCCTGGCCGTCATCGCCCAGGACCCGGTGCTGCGCCGGGTGAAACTGATCGCCGAGCCGTGGGACATCGGCTCGGGCGGCTACCAGGTCGGTGCCTTCCCTCCCCTGTGGACCGAGTGGAACGACCGCTACCGCAACGCGGTCCGCGACTTCTGGCGGCACGCGCTGCCGGACGTCCGCGAGATGGGCTACCGCCTGTCCGGCTCCAGCGACCTGTACGCCTGGGGCGGGCGACGCCCGTACGCCTCGGTCAACTTCGTCACCGCGCACGACGGGTTCACGCTGCGCGACCTGGTGTCGTACGAGCGCAAGCACAACGAGGCCAACGGCGAGGACAACCGCGACGGCACCGACGACAACCGCTCCTGGAACTGCGGGGCGGAGGGCGAGACGGACGACGAGCGGGTACGGGCCCTGCGCCGCCGTCAGCTCAGGAACCTGCTGACGACTCTGCTGCTGTCCACCGGCGTGCCCATGCTGGTCGCCGGTGACGAGCTCGGCCGCACCCAGTGCGGCAACAACAACGCCTACTGCCAGGACAACGAGATCGGCTGGGTGGACTGGTCCCTGCTTCAGCAGCCCGGCTGGCGGGCGTTGTCCGACCTGACCTCCCGGCTGATCGCCCTGCGCCACCGGCATCCGGTGCTGCGCCGCCGCGCCTTCTTCTCCGGCCGCGCCCACTCGGCGGACGGACTGCGCGACCTGGCCTGGTTCACCGCGCGGGGCGCGGAGATGACCGAGGACGACTGGTACGCCCCCGCCGCCACGCTCGGCATGTACCTCTCCGGGCGGGACATCCCGGGCCGGGACGAGCGGGGCGCGCCGGTCGCGGACGACAGCTTCCTCGCGGTCCTGCACGCGGGCGGGGACCCGGCGGGTTTCGTGCTGCCGGGGCAGCCGTGGGCTCAGCGGTACGAGCTGATCGTGGACACCTCCCGCGAGGACCAGGCAGAGCCACCGGGCACGGTCCACCCCGCGGGTACGGAGATCACGGTGCCCGCACGTGCGGTGCTGCTGCTGCGGGTCGGCCCGGGGTGACAGCGGTGCGTGACGTGGATCACGCTCGTCCGGTGCAGCGTTCCACGGTGTCCAGGGCCTTTCTGCTGGTGTAGACAGCCGGCGAGAACGGGGACCGTGAGGATGGAGCAGACTCGGGCCGGTGAGTACGACGCGTTCGTGGCGGCCCGCTGGTCGGTGTTGTTCCATCTGGCCCGTCTGCTCACCGGAGGGGATCGGCACCGGGCCGAGGACCTGTTGCAGGAGTCCCTGGTCAAGCTGTGGTTCGTCTGGCCGAAGGTGGCCGACGAGGCGCCGGAGGCCTATGTCCGCAAGGTGCTGGCCAGGTCGGCGGCCCGTTCGGCCCGCCGTCGCTGGTGGGGCGAGCGGCCCGTGGAGGAGCTGCCCGAGGTGGCGGCGGCCGGTGACGTCTCGGCGACCGTGGCCGAGCGCTCCCGGCTGGAGGCGGCGCTCGCCTGTCTGAGCTCGCAGCAGCGGGCCGCCGTCGTGCTGCGCTACTACCAGGACCTGCCCGACCGCCAGGTCGCGGAGATTCTGGGCTGTCCGGTGGGCACCGCCCGGTCCCATGCCGCGCGCGGAGTGGCCCGGTTGCGCCGGCTGCTGGCCGACGTCATCGAGCCGGTGGGGTGAGGGGGAGCCATGGAGCACAGGGAGCACAAGGAGCACATGGACCTGGATCCGCGGGATCAGCGGGATCGTCGGGATCCGCGGGATCGAACGAATGACGTGGATCACGTCGACCACATGGACCACTTCGAGCGGCAGCTGACTCGGCTCATGCACAGCACCCAGGAGCACGCGGCCTTCGACGCCGGGCACCGGGACCGGCTGCACGCGGGCGTGCGGACCCGGCGCCGGGTGCGCGCGGCGCGCCGGGCGGCCGGTTCGGTGCTGGCGGTGGCCGGGCTCGGCCTCGGTCTGCTCCTGTGGCCGCACGGTCACCTCGACGACCGGCCCAGCGCACCGCACCCCCGGCCCGCCATCAGCCCGACCCCCCTGCCGACCACCTCGCCCAGCACGTCACCGAGCACCTCCGAACTGCCGAGCTCGTCCACGACGGAACCCGCGCCGCCCGACCCGGCCTCGTCCGGCTCCAGCACGCCCACATCAGTGGGGAGTTCGGCCACCACCGGCGGCCCGCCGCCGACCGCGACGGCCACCTCGCAGGACCCCGCCGGCACGACCGCGCCGGCCACGGCCCCGGCGACCGAACCGGCCGTACCGTCCGACACTCCGTCCTCGGTGCTCAGCCCGGCCGGCTGAGCCGCGCAATCCTCCCGCCCCACCTGCGTGCCTTCGGCATGCCCGACGAACAGGAACAAACGGGGAGCAATATGATGAAACTCCGACCTGGCCTACTGTCGCCCACGGCCCCCGCACGCCGGCGCGCCCCTCTGCCCGAGCAGGTGCCGGCCCAGTCCGGGGAGCCCGTGCTGGACCTGGCCGTACCGGTCTACAACGAGGAGAAGGATCTGGAGCCGAACGTCCGACGGCTGCACGCGCACCTGCGGGACACCTTCCCCTACCCCTTCCGGATCACCATCGCCGACAACGCGAGCACCGACGCCACCCCGGACATCGCCGCCCGGCTCGCCGACGAGCTGCCCGGGGTGCTCTCGCTGCGGCTGCCGGTGAAGGGCCGCGGCCGGGCGCTGCGGGCGGCCTGGTCGGGTTCGCGGGCGCCCGTGCTGGCGTACCTGGACGTGGATCTGTCCACCGGGCTCGCGGCGCTGCTGCCGCTGGTCGCACCGCTGATATCCGGCCACTCCGACCTGGCGATCGGCACCCGGCTCGCGCCCGGCGCGCAGGTGGTCCGCGGCGCCAAGCGCGAGGTCATCTCCCGTTGTTACAACGTCCTGCTGCGCTGCACGCTCGCCGTCGGCTTCTCCGACGCGCAGTGCGGCTTCAAGGCGGTGCGCCGCGAGGTCGCCGAACGGCTGCTGCCGCTGGTGCGGGACGGGGAGTGGTTCTTCGACACCGAACTGCTGGTCCTGGCCGAGCGGGCGGGCCTGCGGATCCACGAGGTCCCGGTGGACTGGGTCGACGACCCGGACAGCAGTGTCGACATCGTCGCCACCGCGCTGGCCGACCTGCGCGGGATCGCCCGGATGCGGCGCACGCTGGGCCGCCGCCGCGCCCGCACGACGGGAGCGGTCACCTCGTGACCTCGACCCTGCCCCGGACACCGGCCCGGGCCGCGCGGCCCGCCCCCGGCCTCCGGATGCGGGCCGCCGCCCGCCGGCACGGCCCGGTGCTCGCGCTCTTCGGCGCGCTGAAGCTGGCCGGTTTCTGCTCGTTCATGTACCTGCTGTCCTCGGCCGGGGACTACCGCACCAAGGACCCCCGGTTCGGCGGCGGAGCGCACGCCTGGGACGTGCTGGCCACCTGGGACGGCTGGTGGTACCAGCAGATCGCCCTGCACGGCTACGACCCGAAGCTCGTCCCGGTCCCGGGCGCCACCGGCATGATCACGTTGGAGGGCAACTCGGCGGCGTTCTTCCCGCTGTACCCCGCGCTGACGCGGATGGTCATGGCCGTCACCGGTCTCGGCTCGTACGGCGCCGGCCTGCTGGTGTCGGTCCTCGCCTCCTTCGCCGCCGCCCTCGGCGTCTACGCGGTCGCGGAGCGGTTCGGCGGCCGGCGGGCCGGACTGGCCGCGGCGGGGCTGTGGGCGGTGTGGCCGGGCTCGGGCGTGGAGTGGGCGGTCTACTCCGACTCCCTCTACGTGGCCCTGGCCGCCTGGACCTGCCACGCCGTCATGACCCGCCACTGGCTCACCGCGGGCGTCCTCGCCTTCACGGCCGGCCTCAACCGGCCCACGGCCGCCGCACTCGTCGCCGGGCTCGGCGTCGCCGCGCTGCTCTCGCTGCGCCGCCGCGAGGACGGCACGCTGCGCCCGCTGCTCGCGGCCGCCCTGGCCCCGCTCGGGCTCCTCGGCTATCTGCTCTGGGTCGGCGACCGCATGGGCGACCTGGGCGGGTACTTCAGGCTCCAGTCGGGCGCCTGGGCGCACGAGTTCGACTACGGCAGGCAGACCCTGGACGTGCTGACGTCCGTACCGGTGGGCCACTTCGGCGGCTACCTGTTCGCCTACCCCTTCGCGGACGTCATCGGCGTCGGCGTCGTCCTGCTGGCCTTCGCCCTGCTCCCCCTGCTGCTGCGCCTGCGCCCGCCGGCGGTGCTGGTCGTGCACACCGTCCTCACCATCGTCCTGGTCCTCGGCAGCCAGCAGATCTTCGCGAACGTCTCCCGCTATCTGCTGCCCTGTTTCCCGCTGTTCCTGCCGCTCGCGGCCGCGATGCGCCGGCTGAGCCTGCCGTTGGTGTGCACCGTGCTCGGCATCGCGGCGCTCGCCTCGGGGTCGTACGCGGGATACGCGCTGTTCGAGCTGGGGGTGCCGTGATCCGGCGCCACCGGCAGCACTAACCGAGGATCCCCCGGTCGTACCCCACCGCCACCGCCGCCGCCCGGTCGTTGACGCCGAGTTTGGCGTACAGGTGGGTGAGGTGGGTCTTCACCGTCGCCTCGCTGATGAACAGCTCACGGGCGATCTCGCGGTTCGACGTGCCCTTGGCGACCAGGACCAGCACCTCGCGCTCGCGGGCGGACAACGGCTCCGCGCCGGGCTGCCGGGGCGCGCGGACCGCGTGGACCAGGCGGGAGGCGACGGCCGGGGAGAGCACCGTACGGCCCTCGGCGGCGGCGCGCACGGCGGTGAACAGCTCCTCGCGCGGGGCGTCCTTGAGGAGGTAGCCGGTCGCGCCCGCCTCGATCGCGGGCAGGGTGTCGGTGTCGGTGTCGTACGTGGTGAGGACCAGGACCTTGGCGCGGGCGCCGCGCCGGGTCAGCTCCCGGATGGCCTCCACGCCCGAACCGCCGGGCATCCGCAGGTCCATCAGGACCACGTCCGGGTCCAGGGCCGCGGCCCGGTCGACCGCCTCCACGCCGTTCGCGGCCTCGCCGAGCACGGTGAAGCCGGGGGCGGACTCGAACATGCCGCGCAGGCCGTCGCGGACCACCGGGTGGTCGTCGACGATCAGCAGGGAAACGGGGGTGTCAGCGGTCATCGCGCACCAACGGTACGCGAGCCGACACCGCCGTGCCGTGCCCCGGCTCCGACTCGACCGTGAGCGAGCCCGCGATCCGCTCGGCGCGGGCGCGCATGCCGTCCAGACCGAAGCCACCGCTGCGGGTGCGCTCCGGTACGACGGCCGGGTCGAAGCCGGTGCCGTCGTCCCGGATGTCCAGCGTGACCTCGTCGCCCATGAAGGACAGGGTCACCCCGACGCGGGTCGCCCGGGCGTGCCGGGCCGCGTTGGACAGGGCCTCCTGGGCGATGCGCAGCAGGGTCGCCGAGACCTCGTCGTGCAGCTGCTCGGTGGTGCCGGTGACCGTGAACCCGGCGCGTACGCCGTTGCGTTCGCCCCATTCGGCGACCGTCTTCTTCAGCGCCTCCGGCAGCCCGTCGGCGGTCAGGGCGACCGGGGCCAGGTTGTGCACCGAGCGGCGGGCCTCGCCGAGGCTGTGCCGGGCGAGCGCGCAGGCGCGCTCCAGGTGGGTGCGGGCGGTGTCCAGATCGGGGGCGCTCGCCACGACCTGCAGCTGGGCGATGATCCCGGTCAGGCCCTGGGCGATGGTGTCGTGGATCTCGGCGGCGAGCCGGCGGCGCTCGTCGGCCACGCCCGCCTCCCGCGCCTGCACCAGGAGTTGTGCGTGCAGGGCGGCGTTCTCGTCAAGGGCCTGCTGCAACGCGGTGTTGATGCGCTCCAGTTCACCGATGGTCTCGGCCTGGACGGCGGCGCGGGCCTGCTCCTGCAGGGCGTACCGGGTGAACACGCTGACCAGGCCCATGTTGACGGCCAGGACGAGGAAGAAGCCGACCCACAGGAGCAGCCCGTGCGGCGGCCAGCCGCCGATCTCGCTGCCGGACATGGTGACGGCGGTCAGGAAGAGACCGGGCAGCACCAGCCGGTTCGGCAGGTCCCGGGTCGCGGTGTAGTAACCGGTCACGGCGTAGAAGGCGAAGAACGGGTTCGCCCAGGTCAGTACGAAGGCGATGGCCCAGCGCAGCAGGTAGAGGCAGACGCCGGTCCGGCTCGGGTCCGGCCGCCTCCGCCTCAGCCGTCCCCAGTACAGCTGCAGTACGACAGCGGCGGGCACGAGGACGGCGCAGACGACCATACCGGGCCGGTCCATGCCGACCGCGCGGGCGGAGAGCGCCGTCGCGACGGCACCGACGGCCAGCAGCGCCCAGGGCCCCCACGTGTCGAACGAGGCCCGGTACTGCTGGAGCGGGGTGTTCGTCATGCTCCCAGTCTCCGGCACGGCCCGCTCACTCCCAGCGGAACCAGCGGGCGGCCGCGGCCGTCAGCAGCACGGTCCACAGCGCGAGCACGCCCAGGTGCCCCCAGCCGGGCCAGTGTCCGGCCGCCGCCTCACCCAGAGCGCGGGCCGCAGCGCCGAACGGGGTGAGCTGGACCGCACGGGCCAGCGGGTGCGGCATCTCCTGCACAGGCAGCCACACGCCCGCGCAGAACATCATCGGGAAGAACACCGCCGAGCCGATCGCGCTCGCGATCTTCGTCGTGCGCGACAGCGCCGAGACGACGCAGCCGAGGGCGAGCGCCGAGGTCGTGGCGAGCAGCAGGGCCAGCAGATACCCGGCCGGCTGCCTGGGCAGCCTCACGTCGAAGGCGAGCCGGCCGACGCCGAGCGCGAGCAGCGCCGAGCCCAGCGCCACCGTGCCCAGCACGACCATCTGCGCAGCCAGCAGGGCGGAGGGCCGAACGGGGGTGAGCCGCATCCGGCGCAGGATGCCCCGCTCCCGGTGGCCGGTCAGGGCCTGGGGCAGGGACTGCACCCCCGACATGATGAGGGCGATCAGGACGGCGACGGGGACGTAGGCGTCGACGGGCCGCAGCCCGCCGAGGGACTTGTCGGCCTCCCGGAACGACGGGATCGAGCCGAGGACGACCAGGAGCAGCGTCGGGAACAGGAAGATCCAGAAGACGGCGCCGGGTTCGCGGCGGAACAGGCGGAACTCGGTGCGCAGGACGGCGGTGTTCATGCCGCGGCCTCCTTGGTCCGGTCGTCGGTCAGGTCCAGGAACGCGTCGTCGAGGGTGGCGTCCAGGACGCGGAGCTGATGGGCGGTGATGCGGCGTTGGGCGAGCAGGGTGATGACCGCGTTCACGGTCTCGTCGGTGCCGGACAGCGTGATCCGGCCGTCCTTGCGCTCGACCGAGGCGATGGCCGGGAGGGCGGCCAGGTCGTCGTCGTCCAGCGGTGCCGACGGGGTGAAGCTGATGACGGTGGCGCCCGCCGACCGGCGGATGAGCCCGGCCGGGGTGTCCAGGGCGGCCACCCGCCCCTTGTCGATCACCGCGATCCGGTCGCACAGCCGCTGCGCCTCTTCCATGAAGTGGGTGACGAGCAGCACGGTGACGCCGCTCGCGCGGACGTCCTCGATGAGCTGCCAGGTGTCCCGGCGGGCCCGTGGGTCCAGGCCGGTGGTCAACTCGTCCAGCACCACGAGGCGCGGGTTCCCGACGAGGGCCAGCGCGATGAACAGCCGCTGCTGCTGCCCGCCGGACAGCTTGGCGAACCGGGTGCCGAGCTTCGGCGCGAGACCGAGGCGTTCGGCGAGCGGCCGCCAGTCGGCCGCGCCCGGGTGGAAGGAGGCGTACAGCTCCAGCGCCTCGCGCACGGTCAGCTTGGGCTGCAGCTGGCTCTGCTGGAGCTGGGCGCCGAGGATCCTGGCGACGTCGTCGTGGTCGGCGACCGGATCCAGGCCGGCGACCCGCACCCGGCCGGCGTCGGGGACCCGCAGCCCTTCGACGCACTCCACGGTGGTGGTCTTGCCGGCGCCGTTCGGGCCGAGGATCCCGAAGACCTCGCCCTCCTCGACGGCGAAGGAGACGCCGTCCACGACGGCCCGGCCGCCGTAGGACTTGCGCAGATCGGTGACTTCGATGACGGATGGCATGCTCCGAGAATCCCGGGCGGACGGCCTTCGGCACATCGGCCGGCCCGCTCGAAGCGGCATCAGCCGATCGGTTGATGCGGGCCTGCGACGCCGCGCGCCGAACCCTCGATCGACGGGTCGAACCCGCAGGCCGCAGGAACCATGACGGACCAGGATCGGGCGAAAACCCAGTGGGCGATGTCAGTGCCGATCCGTACGCTCGCGGTGATGCCCACGACACGTGCAACCACCGAGGACCGTTTTGCCGTTCGAACCCTGCTGCGGCTGTGGCCGTACGTCCGCCCCGTGCGGGCGCGGCTGATCACGGCCGCGTTCGTCGCCATAGTCGCCTCGTGTACGGGGCTGGTGATCCCGCTCGTCCTGAAGTGGATCGTGGACGGGCCGGTCGCCGGCCGGGACCCGGCGGGAGTCTGGCTCGGCGCGCTGTATCTGCTCCTGCTCGGGATCGCCGAGGCGGTCCTGTTCGGCATACGGCGCCGCCTGGTGGCCCGTCCGCTGTCGCACGTCGAGGCGGAGATGCGGGCGGCCCTCTACAGCCGGCTGCAGCGGCTGCCCGTCGCCTTCCACGACCGCTGGGCCTCCGGCCAGCTGCTCTCCCGCGGCACGACCGACCTGATGCTGCTGCGCCAGTTCCTCGCCTTTCCCCTGACGTTCCTGCTCGTCAACGGGGTCACCATCCTCGTCGGCGTGGTCATCATGCTGCTGCAGGACTGGGTGCTCGGGCTGGTCATCCTCGGCCCTGCGATCCCCGTGATGTGGACCTGCGCCATCTTCGAGCGGCGGTACGCACGGGTGGCGCGGCGCGCACAGGACCAGGTCGGCGACCTGACGACGGTGGTCGAGGAGAGCGTGCTCGGCATCCGCATCATCAAGGGCTTCGGCCGGCACCGCAGCCAGGCGCGGGCGTTCCGCGAGCTGTCGGTCACCGTGCGCGGCACCGAGCTGCGCAAGGCGCGGCTGCTCGCCGCGATCTGGGGGGTCATCGTGACGCTGCCGGAGCTGGCGATCGGGGTGGCGCTGGTGCTGGGCGCGGTCCGGGTGGCCGACGGCGGGCTGTCGGCCGGCACGCTGGTCGCCTTTCTGAGCACGGCACTCGCGCTGCGGTGGCCGGTGGACTCGATCGGCTTCCTGCTGGCGATGAGCCAGGAGGCGGCGACGGCGACGGAGCGGTACTTCGAGGTGATGGACGAGGCGCCGGAGGACGAGGCCGCACCCTGCGAGCGGGGACGCACGACGACGACCGACGCCGGACTCCGCTTCGAGAACGTCCGGTTCCGCTACCCCGACGCGCCCCCCGGCTCCCCGCCCCTCCTCCACCGCATCGACCTCCACATCCGCCCCGGCGAGTCCATGGCCCTCGTCGGAGCCACCGGCAGCGGCAAGACCACCCTCACCGCCCTCGTCCCCCGGCTGCACGAGGTCACCTCCGGCCGGATCACCCTGAACGGCGTCGACATCGCCGCGATGCCCCGCGAGGAACTGCGCGAAAAGGTCGCCGTCGCCTTCGAGGAACCCACCCTGTTCTCCACGAGCGTCGGTGAGAACGTCCTGATGGGGGCCCCGGACGACGCCGGGAGGGCGGATCTCGACCGGGCCCTCGCGGTGGCCCAGGCCGACTTCGCGCACGCCCTCCCCCAGGGCACCGACACCCGCGTCGGCGAGCAGGGCCTCAGCCTCTCCGGCGGCCAGCGGCAGCGCCTGGCGCTGGCCCGCGCCGTGGTCGGCAGACCGCAGTTCCTGGTGCTGGACGACCCGTTGTCCGCCCTGGACGTGCACACGGAAGCAGCCGTGGAGGCCGCGCTGCGGCAGGTCCTCACCGACACCACCGCGCTGATCGTGGCCCACCGCCCGTCGACGGTGCTGCTCGCCGACCGGGTCGCCCTGCTCTCGGGCGGCCGGATCGCGGCCGTCGGCACCCACCAGGAACTCCTGCGCACCAACGCCGAGTACGCCCATCTGATGTCCGGGGACGAGGACGAGGAGGACTCCCGTTGACCACCACGACCGCCTCCACCCCCACCGCCGAGGACGACGAACTCCCCGGCCCGCACGGGAAGGGCGAGGACGGTGCCGGCGACGTCTTCGACCGGGACGTGCTGCCCGCCCCGCCCGGTGCCACGGCCGTGCTGCTGCGCTCCCTGCTCGCGCCCCTGAAGGCCCGGGCCGCGGTGACCACGCTCCTGCTGCTGTTCCAGCAGGCGGCGGTGCAGACGGGCCCGCTGCTGGTGGCGTACGCCATCGACAACGCCGTACCGGCGTTACGGAACCACCGCCACGGTCCGCTGGTCGCGGTGGGCGTCGGTTATCTGCTGTGCGCGCTGCTCTCCGGGGCGCTGCAGTTCGCGTTCGTCGAGGCCTCCGCCCGGGTCAGCCAGGACGTGCTGCTCGATCTGCGGGGCCGGATCTTCCGGCACGCGCAGGCGCTGAGCATCGACTTCCACGAGCGGTACACGTCCGGACGGCTGATCTCCCGCTCCACCACCGACGTCGAGTCGCTGCGCGAACTGCTGAACGACGGGCTCCAGGAGTTGGTGACCGTGGTGCTGTCGTTCGTCTACATCTCGGCGATGCTGCTGTGGCTGGATCCGGGCCTGGGCGCGGTCGCGGTGGCCTCCTTCGCGCCGCTGTACCTGCTCGTGCGGCTCTACCAGCGGCGCGCGGGGCGGGTGTACCGGGCGCGGTCCACGGCGATCGCGGCGGTGATCGTGAAGTTCGTGGAGACGATGAACGGCATCCGCCCGGTGCGCGCCTTCCGCCGGGAGGCTGCGAACGACGCCGAGTTCGCCGTCCTCAACCGGCGCCACGAGCGGACGAACGGCGACGCGATGCTGGAGATGGCCCGCTATGTGGTCGGCTCGCGGCTGGTGGCCAACACGGCGGTCGCGGGGATCGTGCTGTGGGGCGCCTACCGGGTGGCGTCCGGCTCGCTGGAGCTGGGCGTGCTGGCGGCGGCGGTGCTGTATCTGCGCCGGCTGTACGACCCGATCGACCGGCTGGGGATGTTCCTGAACTCCTACCAGTCGGCCGCCGCCTCCCTGGAGAAGATCGCCGGGCTGCTGGCGCAGACTCCGTCCGTGCCGGAGCCGGCGGCCCCGCGCGAACTTCCCCCTGCGCAGGATGAGCTGCCGGGCCGTGAGGTCGTCTTCGACGGGGTGCGGTTCGGATACCGCACGGGCGGCGAGGTGCTGCCCCGCTTCGATCTCACCCTTTCCGCAGGGCAGACGGTCGCCGTGGTCGGCGCCACGGGTGCGGGCAAGTCCACGCTCGCCAAGCTCCTCGCCCGCTTCTACGACCCCTCCGAAGGCCGCGTGCTGCTGGACGGGGTGGACCTGCGCGAGCTGTCCGTGCCGGAACTGCGGCGCGGGGTGGTGATGGTGACCCAGGAGGCGTTCCTGTTCTCCGGCACGGTCGCGGAGAACATCGCCATCGGCCGGCCCGACGCCACCCGGGAGGAGATCGAGCGGGCGGCGAAGGCGATCGGCGCGCACGAGTTCATCGGCGCGCTGCCCGACGGCTACGACACCGACGTCCGCAAGCGCGGCGGCCGCATCTCGGCCGGCCAACGCCAACTGGTGGCGTTTGCCCGCGCGTTGCTCGCCGACCCCGCGGTGCTGATCCTGGACGAGGCGACCAGTTCGCTGGACGTCCCGGGCGAACGGGCGGTGCAGCGGGCGATGGCGACGGTGCTGCGGGGCCGTACGGCGGTGGTGATCGCGCACCGGCTGTCGACCGTGGAGATCGCGGACCGGGTGCTGGTGATGGAACACGGCAGGATCGTCGAGGACGGCCGGCCGGACGAGCTGATCGGCGGCACGGGCCGGTTCGCGGGTCTGCACAGGGCGTGGCGGGACAGTCTGGCGTAGCCGCAGGACGGGCGGAGAACGGGGGCACCGGCGGGATGATCGACGCGTACGAGGATCCGGGCACGCCCGACACACGTGGCGGCTGGCGCTATCTGTGGTGGCTGGTGCTGCGCCAGCCGGGCCGGTCGGCGGCCGGGGCGCTGCTCGCCAGTGTGTGGATGGTGCTGCTGGCCGCGCAGCCGTACCTGATGGCGCGGGCCGTGGACGAGGGGCTGGTGCCGGGGCGGCCGGCGGTGCTGGCCGGGTGGTCCGCGGTGATGTTCGTGGTCGGGTCGGTGAACGCCTGGCTGAGCATCATGCGGCACCGCACGATGACCCGGGTGCGGATGGACGCCTACTTCCGCACGGTGAAGGTGGTCGTGGGGCAGGTGGTGCGGCTCGGGGCCGCGCTGCCGCGCCGGACCGGGGCCGGTGAGGTGGTGACGATCGGGGTCGGTGATGTGCACACCGTCGCGCAGTCGCTGACCGTGGTCGGTCCGGGCGTCGGCTCGGCCGTGGTCTACGCGGTGGTGGCCGGGCTGCTGCTCACGGTCTCGGTGCCGCTGGCCGCCGTCGTCCTGCTCGGGCTGCCGGTGATCGCGCTGGTCACCGGGCCGCTGACGCTGCGCCTGCAGGGCGCGGAGAGCGCCTACCGGGAGCGGCAGGGGGTGCTCACCGCGCGCATCGGCGACCTCGCGGGCGGGCTGCGCGTCCTCAACGGGCTGGGCGGCAAGGGGCTGTTCGCGGACGCCTTCCGGCAGGACTCGCGGCGGCTGCGGGCGCAGGGCTACCGGGTGGGCGCGGTGGCCAGCTGGGTGCAGGCGCTCGGCGTGGGCCTGCCCACCCTGTTCCTGGCCGTGGTGACCTGGCTCGCCGCCCGGCTCACGGCCCAGGGATCCCTCACCATCGGCGAGTTGGTGTCGGTGTACGGCTATGTGGCGGTGCTGATCGGTCCGGTGGCCTTCTTCGTGCAGATGGCCTACGACCTGAACCGGGGCGTGGTGGCCGCGCGCCGGGTGGTACGGCTGCTGCGGCTGGAGCCCGAGTCCGACGAGGGCACGCTGGCGGCGCCCGGCGGGCCGGCCGAGCTGTACGATCCGGCGTCCGGCGTGCGGGTGGTGCCGGGCCGGCTGACCGCGCTCGCCGCCGCCCGGCCGGCCGAGGCCGCCGCCGTGGTGGACCGGCTGGGCCGCTTCGGGCCGACCGACGCCACCTGGGGCGGGGTCCGGCTGGACGCCGTCCCGCTGTCGGACGTGCGCGGGCGCATCCTGGTGGCGGACAACGAGGCCCACCTGTTCGCCGGGGCGCTGCGGGAGGTCGTGGCCGCCGGGCACCCCGCCGACGAGGCGGCGCTCGGCCGGGCGCTGTACGCGGCCGCCGCCGAGGACGTCGTGCGCGGGCTGCCGGACGGGGTGGATGCGCCGGTGACGGGGCAGGGGCGCAGCTTGTCGGGCGGACAGCGGCAACGGGTGCGGCTGGTGCGGGCGTTGCTCGCCGGCCCCGAGGTGCTGCTCGCGGTGGAGCCGACCTCGGCGCTGGACGCGCACACCGAGGCGACGGTCGCGCGGCGGCTGCGCGAGGCGCGTCAGGGCCGTACGACGGTGGTGACGTCCACCTCGCCGCTGGTGCTGGACCGCGCGGACACGGTGGTGTTCCTGGTCGACGGGAAGGTCGCGGCGAGCGGACCGCACCGTCGGCTGCTCGCGACGGTGCCGGGCTATCGGGCGCTCGTGGCCCGGGACACGGAGCGGGACGCGGAAGGAGCCGTACGGTGACGGCGGGCGAGGGACTGCTGCCGGTCGCGGACCGGAGCCGGGTGCGGCGGGCCGCACTGCGGCTGGTGCGGGCCGACGGGCGGGCGTTCGCCGCCGCGCTGCTGCTGAACGCGCTGGCGGCGGGGGCGGGGCTGGTCGGGCCGTGGCTGGTCGGGCGGATCGTCGATGAGGTGCGGGCCGGCGGGCGGGCCGGGCAGGGCGTCGCCGTCGTCGACCGGCTCGCGCCGTGGATCCTGCTGTGCGCCCTGGCCCAGCTGCTGCTGGCCCGCTGGGCGCGGTACGTGGGCTACCGGTTCGGGGAGCGGACGCTGGCCCGGGTGCGCGAGGAGTACGTGGAGCGGGTGCTGGCGCTGCCCGCGTCCGTGGTGGAGCGGGCCGGCACCGGCGATCTGACGGCGCGCGGCACGGCGGACGTGGCGATCGTGGGCACCACGCTGCGGGACGTCGGCCCGGAGCTGCTGGTGTGCACGGTGCAGGCACTGTTCGTGCTCGGCGCGGTGTTCGCGCTCGACCCGCTGCTCGGCGCGTTCGGGCTGCTCGGGCTGACGCCGATCTGGCTGGCGCTGCGCTGGTATCTACGGCGGGCCAGGGACGGCTATCTCGCCGAGGGCGCGGCGACGTCCGAGGTCGCCGAGGTCGTGGCCGCGACGGCGGCCGGGGCGCGGACGGTCGAGGCGTTCGGGCTGCGGGAGCGGCGGATCGCCGCGAGCCGGGACGCGCTGGAGCGGTCCCGCCGTACCCGCTTCTACACGCTGTTCCTGCGGACGGTGTTCTTCCCGGCGGTGGAGGTGACGTACACGGTGCCCGTGGTGGGCGTGCTGCTGCTCGGCGGCTGGCTGCACCAGCGGGGCGCGGTCGGGGTGGGCGCGGTGGTGGCCGCGGCGCTGTATCTGCGGCAGTTCACCGAGCCGCTGGACCAGATCCTGATGCGCGTGGAGCAACTGCAGAGCAGCAGCGCCTCGTTCGCGCGCGTGGAGGGGCTGGCGCAGGCGCCGCACGGGCAGGACACGGCCGGCTGTCCGGTCCCGGCCGACGACCGGATCGATGTGTGCGGGGTGCGGTACGCCTACGGGCGCGGCGGCGAGGTGCTGCGCGGGGTGGACCTGACGGTACGGCCCGGGGAGCGGCTCGCGGTGGTGGGCCCGTCCGGTGCCGGCAAGACGACCCTCAGCAGGCTCCTGGCGGGCATCGACCGGCCCGGCGCCGGCACGGTGACGGTGGGCGGGGTGCCGGTATGCGAACTGGAGCCGGAGCTGCTGCGCCGCCAGGTGGTCCTGGTCACGCAGGAGCACCATGTCTTCCTCGGCACGGTCCGCGACAACCTGCTGATCGCCGAACCCGGCGCGGCGGACGCCGACTTGTGGGCGGCGCTCGCGGCGGTCGGAGCCGACGAGTGGGTCCGCGGCCTGCCGGACGGGCTAGGCACCCGGCTCGGTGAGGGAGGCTGCCGCCCCGACGGCTCCCAGGCCCAGCAACTCGCCCTGGCCCGGGTGGTGCTGGCCGACCCGCACACCCTGATCCTCGACGAGGCGACCGCCCTGCTGGACCCCACGACGGCCCGGCACGCCGAACGCGCCCTCGCCGCCGTCCTGCGGGGCCGCACGGTCATCGCCATCGCCCACCGCCTGCACACGGCCCACGACGCCGACCGGGTGGCGGTCATGGAGGACGGCCGCCTGACGGAACTGGGCACCCACGAGGCCCTGGTGACGGCCGGCGGCGCCTACGCGGCCCTGTGGCGGACCTGGCACGGGGACACCGCGGAGGGCTGAAACCGCCCGCGAGGCGACCGCTCCGCATATCGAACATGAACATCCGGTCAACGGACCATTTCCGGCCAACTTTATGACGCGGTCCTGACAGGTGTGCCGATCCCCTGTCACTCTTCCCAAGCCGACTCACAGCAACCCCACAGCCCCATCTGCTCCGCGTGAGCCGGCCTGCACGTGGTTCCGCGTAACGCCCTGTTCTGCCCGGACGTCCCAACCCACCGTCCGGTCTCCCCTGGCCGCGCGACCCGCGGCCACGCAGAAGGAGTCAGTGTTGAGAAGCAGTTCCTCTCGCAGACGCACCCCCCACACCCCGCGTCGCGCCGCCACCGTCGCCCTCGCCGGCGTCGCCGCCCTGATCGCCGCCGCCGTCCAGTCGGGCGCGGCCAGTGCCGCACCGGTGAAGCCGCAGCCCGGCAAGGCCGATCCGGCGCACATGGCCGTCAGGCTCACGCCCTCCCAGCGCGTCGAGCTGATCCGTCAGGCCGACGCCGGCAGGGCCGCCACCGCGAGGTCGATCGGCCTCGGCAGCAAGGAGCAGCTGGTCGTCAAGGACGTCGTCAAGGACGCCGACGGCACGCTCCACACCCGCTACGAGCGGACCTACGCCGGGCTTCCGGTCCTCGGCGGCGACCTGATCGTGGACACCAGGGCCGCCAAGACCATGGACGTCATCCGGGCGAGCCGCGCCACCCTGAAGGTCGCGGACCTCACCCCGGCCGTGCCGAAGGCGGCCGCCGAGAAGCAGGCCGTGCAGCGCGCCAGGGCCCTCGGGGGCAGCACGTCGGCCGCCGACTCCGTGCGCAGGGTGATCTGGGCCGGCAGCGGCACCCCCAAGCTCGCCTGGGAGACGGTGATCGGCGGCTTCCAGGACGACGGCACCCCCAACCGGCTGCACGTCATCACCGACGCCGCCACCGGCAAGAGGCTCTTCGAGTACCAGGGCATCGAGACCGGCGTGGGCAAGACCCGGTACAGCGGGCAGGTCACGCTGACCACGACACAGTCCGGTTCGACGTACACGCTGACCGACGGCGCGCGCGGCGGTCACAAGACGTACAACCTGAACCACGGCAGCTCGGGTACCGGGACGCTGTT